>NZ_JAPEOX010000001.1:4572650-4877493 GCF_026340675.1 Streptomyces sp. NBC_01264 | reverse complement strand
CGGCACCCGCCGCGGCGCCGGCCCGCCCGGGCCCGGCCGAGCAGCCGCGTACGGACGCCCGCTGCGGACCCGAACTGTCCTCCCCGCAGGGGGTGGAGGCGCAGACGTGCGTCCTGTCGGGCGAGGGCCGGACGTGGGGGCGCAGCTACTACCGGAACACCAGCGGCCGCGCGCTCGACGCGGTGCTCACGGTGATGGGTCCGGCGGGGCGGACGGTGCAGATCCGCTGTGCGGTCGGCGCGGGCGACGAACCGGGGCTGTGCGAGACGCCGAGGGAGGAGTCGGCCGGAGTTCCGGCGGACTACTCGGCCGTAGCGGAGTTTGCAGTTCCGGATGATGAAGGAGCCCTGCTCCTGCGGTCCGGGAGCAACTCACCGGTACTGGGTGACGGTTGAGCGTCACCGGAAAATCAAGGGCCCGGTCGCTGGCGACGGGGGATGCACCAGCGACCGGGCTACAAGAACGGTAACAAGAGATCGCCTGTTCGCAAATTCGATCTCTGATATTCGGACACCGATTTGCAGGCGATTAGCGGGAGTTGTGACTCCGGTCACCGGTGGCAGGTCGTCGGTGACCTCTGCCCGGCCCTTCCCCCCGCTCCTCGGGAGGGGCCTCCCGCGACGCGTGTGGCCGGCCCGCGAACGGGCCGGCCACCCGGTCAGCTGAGCGTGACCTGGCGGTTGGTGAGGCCGCCGCGTGCCCGGCGCTCCTCCGTGGTCAGCGGAGCGTCGGTGGCGAGGGCCGTGGCGAGCCGCTCCGCGAGCTCGGCCGCGGGCTTCTCCACGTCCTCGGCCGAGACTCCGGTCGGCAGGTCCCAGACGGGGACCATCAGACCGTGGGCGCGGAAGGAACCGACCAGCTTGGTGCCCTCGCCGAGCGAGGACGTGCCTGCGGCGGACAGCCGCGCGAGCGCGTCGAGCAGCTTCTCCTCGGGGTGCGGCATGACCCAGCGCAGGTGGTTCTTGTCCGGGGTCTCGCACCAGTAGGCGGCATCGACGCCGGTCAGCTTGACGGTCGGGATGGCGGCGGCGTTGGCGCGCTCCAGGGAGGCGGCGACCTCCGGGGAGGTGTTCTGGGCGCTCTCCGCCTCCGGAATCCAGAATTCGAACCCGCTGTGCACAACCGGCTCGAAACCGCCGTCCGCGGACAGGAGATCCTGAAGTCGCGGACCCTCGGCCGGAACCCGGCGGGCCGCGACGACGGTGCCGGGCTCGGCCACGAGCGCGCGCTCCAGGGTGTCGGCCATGTCCCGGGCGAGGTCGCCGCTGGTCGAGTCGTTCTGCAGGCCGAGCAGGACGGAGCCGTCCTCGCGGCGCAGCGCCGGCGAGGCCAGCGGGAGCACCGTCACCAGCGTGACGGAGGGGACGCCCTCGGGCAGTCCGCCCTTGAGGGTGAGCGGCACGGTGGCGGCGGGGACGAGCTCGCGCAGCGCCACCCAGTCGCACTCGCCGGGCAGGCCCTCGAACGGGCGGGCCACGTGCTCGGTCACGGCGTGCGCGGCGGCCGCGCCGTGGCAGGCCTTGTAACGGCGCCCGGATCCGCAGGGGCAGGGCTCGCGGGCGCCCACCACCGGGATCTCCCCGTTGTTGAGCTGCGGCTTTGCGGACTTCGCGGCGGGGCGCTTCTTGGCCATCGTGGGTGTCTCCCGGTTGCGGCGGTACGGCGTCGGTCTGGGCGCGAGCCTAGCCGTTCGTACCGCCACAACCGGTGGGGTGCGGCCGGGAGCACGGTCGGCGTGCGCTCCCGGACGGCCGCCATCCGTCCACCCGCGGTCGGGGACCGGTCGGATCAGGTATCCGACACGTCGAAGGCCGTACTGAAATCGATCGCCGGGGGCGCAACGCGCGTAGCGAAATCCTCGTGCCGGGCCCCACAGGCAACGGTCGCCCAGACGGTGACCTCACCCGCCGCTCCGTCCCGGACACCCCAGTCCTGGGCCAGGGCGCTGATGATGGTCAGCCCCCGCCCGCCCCGTGCGGTGACCGAGGGCTTGGCCGGGACCGGGCGGGTGGGCCCGCCGCCGTCCGTGACCTCGACCGTCAGCCGCCCCGCCTTGTCGACGCGCCACGACGCGCGTATGCCGCCGTCACCGATCTCCCGTGCGCCCAGCGGTCTGCCGTGCCGGCAGGCGTTGCTGAGCAGTTCGGAAAGGATCAGAACGGCGTCATCCACGATCGATTCGGACACCCCGCTGATGCGCAACTGCTCGCGCATCCTGTGCCTCGCCTCGCCCACGCCCGCAGGACCATGGGACACGTCCATGCACGACGACGTGGGCACTTCCTGTGCCACCATCAACGCCACCCCCGGAACCTCCTTAGCCCCACGCATGGTCTGGATGCCCCAATGGCCTGGACCGGAAACCGTCGGACCGGCGCCCGCTGACGCATTCACGGCGACCGAACGCGGAGTGGATGCGCCGGTGCACACCCCGTAACGGGTGTTTCGCGTGGGACGGATGCGCAAAAGGGGATGTCAGCGACCCAGCTGTGACAAAACCTGCCGCGGTCTGTTCGTGATGATCGCTTCCACGCCCAGATCAGCGCAGAGCTGAACATCTTCCGGATCGTTCACGGTCCATACGTGAACGGAGTGCCCCGCGGCCTGAAGTTTGCGGATGAAGCCCGGGTGGTTGCGCACGATCCGCATGCCCGGCCCGGCGATCCGCACTCCGGCCGGCAGCCGCCCGTCCCGCATCCGGGGCGAGATGAACTGCATCAGGTACACGGTCGGGACCGTGGGCGCGGCCGCCCGCATCCGGTGCAGGGAGCGCGCGGAGAAGCTCATCACCCGGACCGGGTGCGGCCCCTCGGCGGGCGGGGCGTCCAGTGCGAAGCGCTTGAGGAGGAAGAGCAGGCGCTCCTCCACCTGTCCGGCCCAGCGGGTCGGGTGCTTCGTCTCGATCGCCAGCTGTACCGGCCGCCCGGCGTCCGCGACCAGCTCCAGCAGCCGCTCCAGGGTGAGCACGGAGGTCCGCTCGGGGTCCGCGTCCCAGTCGGGGGACTCCTCCCGGTCCTTCCACGAGCCGAAATCGAGGGCGGCGAGATCGGCCAGCTCCAGGGCGGAGACGGCGCCCCGGCCGTTGGAGGTGCGGTTCACCCGCCGGTCGTGGACCAGGACCAGGTGGCCGTCGGCCGTGAGCCGGACATCGCATTCGAGGGCGTCGGCCCCGTCCTCGATGGCCTTGCGGTAGGCCGCCAGCGTGTGTTCGGGGGCATCCTCCGAGGCGCCGCGGTGGGCGACGACCTGGATGGTGCGCGGCATTGCGTGGGTCACCGGCTCATGGTGCCACCGAGAAGGGCTCCGGTGTCTTGGAAGGCGCGGTGCGTGCTTCTGGGGATGCGCCCGAAATGTCGGAGATAAAGGATGGGGGAGACTCACAGGTCCGGCTTACAGTGCTCTGACGGGGCATGGGAAAGGCTTTGCCCAGGAACTTGTACGGCACGTCGAACGTTCAGTCGGACCGATATCGCCCGTATTTCTGAAGCCGTGTGTGACGAGGAGAGAGCGCTGTGAGCACCGAGAACGAGGGCACCGCGGCCCCGACACCCCCCGCGGCTCCGCCCGTACCCCCGGTGGCCGCGCCCGTCGACGCCGCGCCGGCCGCGCATGCCGCGCCCGCCGCGCCGACGCCCGCGGAGCCGGTGACGCAGCAGTTGCCGCCGACGCCCGCGCCCGGCGCCGAGCCGACCCAGCAGCTCCCGCAGACCCAGGCGGCCCAGGCCCCGGCCCCGGCCGCGTACCCGGCTCCCGCGTACGCCGAGAACCCGGTCCCGCCCGTCACCCCGGCCTACGCCGGCGCCCCCGCTCCCGCGCCGCAGGCGATGGGAGCCGAGGGCTGGCCGCCCCCGCCGCCCGCTGCTCCCGCGTACGGGGCCAGCCACGGCGGTGGCGGTGGCGGCTGGGGCGTGCCCCTGGGCACCGACGGAGCCCCGCAGCCCAAGCGGAAGGGCAAGGGCGGCCTGATCGCGGGCGTGCTCGCGGCGGCGCTCATCGCGGGCGGCGTCGGCGGCGGCGTCGGCTACTGGGCCGCCGACCGCAGCACCGACGGCTCCGGCTCGACCACGGTCAGCGCGGGCATCACGCCCAAGGACCTCAAGCGCGATCCCACCTCGGTCGCGGGCCTGGCCGCGGGCGCGCTGCCCAGCGTCGTCACCATCGAGGCCTCCGCCGGCGACGGCGAGGGCGGCACCGGCACCGGGTTCGTCTACGACCAGCAGGGCCACATCCTCACGAACAACCACGTGGTCGCCTCCGCGGCCAACGGCGGCAAGCTCAGCGCGACCTTCTCCGACGGCAAGAAGTACGAGGCCGAGGTCGTCGGCCGGGCCCAGGGGTACGACGTCGCCGTCATCAAGCTGAAGAACCCGCCGTCCGGGCTCAAGCCGCTGCCCCTCGGCGACTCGGACAAGGTCGCCGTCGGCGACTCGACCATCGCGATCGGTGCTCCGTTCGGCCTGTCCAACACGGTCACCACCGGAATCGTCAGTGCCAAGAACCGCCCGGTCGCCTCGGGCGACGGCTCCGGCGGCAAGAACTCGTACATGAGCGCCCTCCAGACGGACGCCTCGATCAACCCGGGCAACTCCGGCGGTCCGCTGCTCGACGGCCGCGGCGCGGTCATCGGCATCAACTCCGCGATCCAGTCGGCCGGCAACGGCGGCTTCGGCGGCGGCCAGGCCGGCTCCATCGGCCTCGGGTTCGCCATCCCGGTCAACCAGGCGAAGAACGTCGCCGAATCGCTGATCAAGACGGGCAAGCCGGTCTACCCGGTGATCTCGGTCTCCGTGGACCTCGCGGCCAAGACCGACGGCGCGAAGATCTCCGAGTCGGGCGCCTCGGCCAACGACCTGGTCGACCCGGCCGGCCCCGCCGGCAAGGCGGGTCTCAAGCCCGGCGACGTCATCACCGAGTTCGGCGGCAAGCCGATCGACAGCGGCCCGACCCTGATCAGCGAGATCTGGACGTACAAGCCGGGCGACACGGTGAAGCTGACCTACCTGCGCGGCGGCAAGCCGACGACGGTGGACATCACGCTCGGCTCGCGGGTCGGCGACAAGTAGCGGCCGGCCGCTGCGCACGGGCCGGCCCGGCGGGCGGCAGGACCAACTGGCTTGATGGTGAGGGGCCGTAGGCGCGATTGTGCCTGCGGCCCCTCCCAACGTCCGCTTATGCTTCGACCGTGTTCGATTCGCGGCACATACGGACGTTCCACGAGGTGGTCGCCTCGGGGTCCTACTCGGCCGCCGCCCGGGTCCTCGGGTACACCCAGCCCGCGATCACCCAGCAGATGAAGGCGCTCGAACGCGCCGTGGGCACCCCGCTGTTCACCCGCGTGGGACGCCGCATGCAGCTCACCGAGGCCGGGGAGTCCATGGCCCGGCACGCCGAGACCATCCTCGGCAGCCTCTCCGCCGCCGAGGCGCAGCTGAAGGCGTACGCCCGGCTGCGCACCGGCCGCGTCAGGCTGTGCGGCTTCCCCAGCGCCAACGTCACCCTGGTCCCGGAAGCCCTGAGCAGCCTCGCCAAGGAGCATCCGGGCATCCAGGTCGAGCTGCTGGAGGGGGAGCCCCCGGACTCCTTGCGCAGGCTGGAGCGGGGCGAGTGCGACATCACCCTGGCCTTCACCTATCCCGGCCTGCACGAGGAGGTGCCGGAGGAGGTCGCCGAGGTCAGGCTCATGGAGGATCAGCTGACGGTGCTGCTGCCGACCGGGCACCCGCTGGCCCGGCGGCGGGCCGTGCACCTCGCGGACCTCTCCGAGGAGCGGTGGATCGCCGGCTGCCCGCGCTGCCGGGCGAACCTCCTGCACGAATGCGCGGGGCTCGGCTTCGTCCCCGACATCCGGTTCGCCACCGACGACAACCTGGTCGTCCAGAGCCTGGTCGCACAGGGGCTGGGCGTGGCCATGATGCCCGCGCTGGTGCTGCCCTCGCTCTCGCTGAGCAAGGTGTGCGGGCGGGCCCTGCAGCCGGCCGCCCGCCGCCACATCGCCGCACACGTGTACCGCGACCATCTGCGGGTCCCGGCGACGGCGGTGGTGCTGGAGGCGCTGAGGCAGGCCGCCTCGAACCGCGTCGGCTGCTGAACCGCTCGGCCGGATGCTCCCGCACCTCCCCCAACCCATAAGCCGGTCTTGGGATTTCAGCTCATAACTGTCGTTGGACGTGATGGGTGGGTTCCCCGACGCTCCCCCTATGACCACCACCACGCCGGCCCGCACGACCGCGAGGACGGCCGCCCTCGTCAGTGAGATCCGTATGGTCGTGGACCGGGGACTGGCCCCCGACCTGACCGCCTACCTGGTCGGTGAACGCCTCGCCCCGCACCTGGGAATGCCCGGTCTGCTCACCGCCGGGCAGAGCGAGGGGCACCCCGACCGCTACCGGCAGCACGTGCTGCACGCGGAGCCGGACGGCAGCTTCTCCGTGGTGGCCCTGGTCTGGCTGCCGGGCCAGGAGACCGCCATCCACGACCACGTCTCGTGGTGCGTGGCCGGGGTCCACGAGGGCGAGGAGAGCGAGCTCCGCTACCGCCTCGCCCCCGCCACGGCCACCACCGGGGCCCGGCTGGTGGCGACCGAGCACGTGGTCAACGGCCCCGGTGACGTCTGCGGGTTCGCCCCGCCCGGCGACATCCACAAGGTCCGCAACTCCTGTCGTACGAAGGCGATATCCCTCCACGTCTACGGCGCCGACGTCGTACGCCTGGGCAGCAGTGTCCGCCGCGTCTACTCCCTCCCGACCGACTGATGGCCATCCTGAACCGTCCGGTGCGCGGGGCGGGATCAACGGTTCCGGTCGATGTTTCACGTGAAACATCGTCGTCCTGGCCCGGGTTGGGCCTCGCGGCGGCCGGAGTCCTGGTCGCCTGGTCGGTGCACCGGCTGGTGCCCTGGGCGCCGATGCTGACGGTGTCGGTGGTGCTCGGCATCGCCGCGGCCCACCTCCCCGGCCTACGGGGCTTCGTACGCGGCCCTGCGCGCCCGGGACTCTCCCTGGCCGGGCGTCGCCTGATGCGGATCGGCATCGTCCTGCTGGGCCTGGCGCTGGGGCTGGATGAGGTGCTCCGGCTGGGCTGGGCCACCGTGGCGATGGTGGCCGGGGTGGTGGCGGCGACCTTCTTCGGCACCCTCTGGCTCGGCCGGCGGCTCGGACTCCCCGGTGACCAGCCGTTGCTGATCGCCACCGGGTACTCGATCTGCGGGGCCTCGGCCATCGGTGCCGTGAGTCAGGTGTCGGGCAGTGACGAGGAGGACGTGGCCTCCTCGGTGGCCCTGGTCACCCTGTGCGGGACCCTCGCCATCGCCGTACTCCCGCTCCTCCAGTCCCCCCTCGGCCTCTCGGACCCGGATTTCGGCCGCTGGGTGGGCGCGAGCGTCCACGACGTCGGCCAGGTGGTGGCGACGGCCCAGACGGCCGGCCCCGGCGCCCTCGGAGAGGCGGTGCTGGTCAAGCTGATGCGCGTGGCGCTGCTGGCCCCGCTGGTCGCGGCGGTGGCCTTCTCGGTACGGGCCCGCCGGCGCGGAGCACGCACGTCCTCGGGCCGCCGCCCGGCTCCGGTACCGCTGTTCGTGGCCGGGTTCCTCGCAGCGGCCGCGCTGCGTGCCACCGGGATACTGCCCGACATGGCGCTGGAAGGGGCGCACACCGCACAGGAACTGCTCCTGGCCGCCGCCCTGTTCGGCCTGGGCAGCGCGGTCCACCTGCCCACCCTGTCCCGTACCGGCGGCCGGGCCGCCCTCCTGGGCCTCGCGGCGTGGGTGGTCGTGGCCGGAGCCTCGTACGCGGGCGTCCTCCTCACCACCTGACCGCGGAGCACCTCACGGCGATCGCCGATGACCCGGGAATCCCCAGCGCCGCCCACGCCCACCGCCCGGTACTCTGTACCCGCCAGGTGGGTTGCCCGAGCGGCCTAAGGGAACGGTCTTGAAAACCGTCGTGGCGCGAGTCACCGTGGGTTCAAATCCCACACCCACCGCATGCAGGTCAGACAACGCGCTGATCAGAAGGGGTGCCCCTCATTGAGGGGCACCCCTTTCGCGTTCGGCCTGTCTCACGCTGTCTCACCCGTATCCCACTGTTGACCAGTGCGTACGGCCAACCTGCGGCCAGGTTTCCGCAGCGTCAGGACGTAGTCCGATCACTCTTCGCCTGGTCCGCGAACCCCTGGTCGATCAGCTCGTTCATGCGCTCCTCCTCACCGTCCAGCACCTTGGCGTAGTAGCGCTGAAGCACTGCGATGCTCTGCCCCGCCCTGCGGGCCGTCTCGGCCAGGCTGACCCCGGAACGCAGCCAGAAGGACACGCAGGCGTGGCGGAGGTCGTACGGGATGAACGCAAGGGGGGATGCCGCCTGTGTCGGAGTGAGAGCCCGACGCCGGGCTTCCTTCCACACTGCGCCGTACTCCTGGGACCGGATCGGTCCCCCTCGAACGGCCTTGAACAGCCGGCCGTCCGCGTCTGCCCCGAAGCGGTCGATGTGCTCGCGCAGCAGGGCGACAAGCACGGGCGGGATCGGGACGCGCCGGACGGTCCGCCGGGCGCGGTGCTTGAGGCCCCTTTCCTCGTAGGGCTTGCCATCGTCCGTCCACCCGGCGCCGACCTGCGGGCGCGCCCCGGAGAGATCCACTCGACCCCACCCGTCCTCAGGAAGAGTGCACTGGTCAAGGCTGAGTACAGAGACCTCCTCGGGCCGCATCGCTGCGTAGTACATGCACCCGAAGAACGCCACGAGATGCTCACCCCGAGGCCCCTGCCCGCGAACGCCCTCCAGCAGCGTCATGGCCTGCGCCGGAGTGGCGACGCTTCGTTCGTCGAGTTCCTCGACGGCCTTCGGGGTCTCCCAGTGCACCCGGTATAGAGGATTGCTTGGAAGGAGTTCTTTCTCGACGGCCAGGCGGAGGCAGTTACTCAGTACGGCCCGACGGCGCCGGATGGTGTTGGGAGCTGCCGACTTCCCGTCCTTCCGCCTCGCCAGGGCATCCAGAACCGCGCGCATCTTGCTTGCGCTGTCGAGGTCCACCATCGCCGGAGAGTTTTTCTCGATCCAGGTCAGCGCCCGAATCTCCTCCTCCGGGGGGTCCTGCCCGTGGCGGCCGGCGTTGAACGCCCACTGGTACAGGGCACGGCGCAGTAGCTCATCGTCCGGCCGCCCCCTGCCGTTCGGGCAGAGCGCCATCGTGGCGATGCTCAGGCTCTCGGCAATGCTCGCGCGATGCTTGGCAGCAGCCTGCGGCCACTTCATCGCGACGTGCGCCCGCGCATGGGTGTACCAGGACGTGCGATTCAGTTGGCGCAGTTCCGAGATCGGCAGCCCGGTCTCAGTGTCGAAGGCCTCGCCCCGGCCAGCGGCCGTCACGAGCTGGGCCCGGCGAGCGTCCGCGAGTGTTTTGGTCAGGAACGGTTCCTGGTGGACCTTGCCGTCCACGGTCCAACGAAGCTGAAAGGGTGCGCTTTTGCTGGTCCGGCGCCGGATGTTCCAGACGCGCACGTCATAGGTCTGCATGCAGCTCTCCTGAATGGCCGAAGGGGCCCACGGACGTGTGGGCCCCTTCGTAGTCATGTGCGGGGTTAGGCGGCGTTGGCGCAGGTCTCCCACCAGTCGTCGAGGTCCGCGCGCCGAACGCGGATCTGTCCGTTGGGGAGCTTCCGCAACCGGGGGGCCTGGCCCCGGGCGCGCATCCGGTAGAAGGCGGCTCGGCTCATGTCGATCTCTGCGAGCACCTCAGCAAGCTTGAGTATCTGCGGGCGGGCCATCGTCCACTCCTTGCCGTCTGACGGTCCTGTGCGTGTTGGATTCACATTGCGTTGAGTCGCGACTCAAGCGACTCAGAGCGGCTCAGAGGGCGGTCTGAGCGGGGTTGAGTCGCTTGAGTCGCGACTCAGGGGATTGTGGAGCGAACTGCGTGAGCGTGATCCCGCTGTACGTCGGGACCTGCCGGCCGTACTCGTCGCGAGGCCGTTCCCGACGAAGCTGGGGAACGACGGATTGAAGGTTGCGACCGAAGACCTGCTTCGTTCCGGCGCGAACGCCGTTGTCCTCGGCCCATTCCCGCCAGACGCTCCACAGAGCATCCACGGGCACGACACAGTCGGGCCCCGTGGCGCAGCGTTCACGTACGAATGCGCTGGTGGGGGATGCGGTGTCCTGCATGATCATGACCGCGTCTTGAGAGGAGGCGGGTTGGGTGATCCGGCCGGTCTGCTGGAGGCGGGCGAGTCCATCGAGGGCCCAGTTGAGGATGCCGGGCATCTCGCGCTTGAGGGACTCATCCAGGGTGGTGTCTTCCTTGCCGAGCCAGGAGACGGTCATGTTGAGAACGATGAACCGCCGGGCGATCACGCCGGAGGAGTCTCCGAAGCTAGGGAGTTCGTTGGTGAGGATCATCAACCGGGTGGGCAGCTTCCCGGTCCACAGGTCGCGGTACTTGCGGTCGATGTCGATGGTGTCCTCACCGGAGATGGTGAGGAGCCGCTCCACCACCTGACCGCCCTCGTTGCCGGTCAGACGGGCATCGGAGATGACGGCCAGCGGCTTGTCCACGAGGGAGGACAGTCCGAAGTTGGTACCGAGACTGGCCAGGGTCGGACCGGCGATGTTCTTCTTGCCGACGAACTCGGTCAGGACCCGGGTGATGGTGCCCTTCCCGGACCGGGTGGGCCCCTTGATCAGCAGGATTTTCTGCTGGTCGGTGCGGCCGGACAGGACGTAGCCGAACCATTCCTGCAAGGCCTGGATGGCGCTGGGGTCGTCGGGCCAGAGCTGGTTGAGGAACTTCTGCCAGGTCGGGGCCGTGGCGTTCTCGTCGTAGGCGAACGGCACGGACACGAGGTTGAAGAATCCGGGGGTGTGGGGCAGCAGGGCCCGGTCACGGATCCGCAGGAGTCCGTTCTCGCACGCCACGATCGGGCTGCGGTCCCCTGCGGCTTCTTCCCGGTCGGTCCAGGAGGGTGCGTCGACCTCGGAGGGCAGCAGGGTGATGGCCGAGAGGGCGTCCAGGAGGTTGCCGAGCTTGGTGCGGGTGGGCGCCCAGTCCTTGACCTCGGGCAGGCCGTCCTTGTCGAGGCCGGCGACGTAGGTCGCGTGCTCCAGCTCCTTGTAGAGGGTGGCGCGCATCTGTTGCTCCTCGAACTCGCGCCAGCAGGTGCCCGTCCAGCGCATCCACGAGCCCCGCCACCGGCGGCATAGCAGGCGCCCCTGTTCGTCCTGCCAGCCGGGCAGGATCCTGCGTGCGACGGCCATCGGGTTGGACGGAGCGGGCAGCTCCTCGGCGAGGCTCATGCGGCCTTCCTCCCTTCCTGGGCGGGCGTGATGTGGGGGCAGTCGGTGCGGTGCTGCTCGTGGTCGGCGATCAGGGCGAGCGCGCGCCGCTGGCCGGCGGCGAACAGGTCCCGCCCGCACGCGCACCAAGACCGGACGGACGGGGTCACGCCGCGTCCGGGGGCGGTGATGCGGAGCCAGGCGACGGGGCGGCGCCCGTCGTCCCAGCCGGGGTCAGAGCGAACAGCAGGAGGGACGCCTTCGGCGACGACCTTCGGCGCACCACTGCCGTCCGGGGCGGGGGTCGGTTCGGCGGAGCGGGGGCCGGTGGTCACGCCGCCCTCACCGCCACAGCGGCAAGGCCACGCGTGACTGCGCGTTCGGCGTACGCCTCGGGCACGCCGACGGCAACGGCCGCGTCGATGATCAGGCGCCCAAGGGTCTCCAGCCCGCACGGGCCGGGGCAGGCGATGTGCTGGTTGGCGAGGAAGCGGGCGACCCCGTAGGCGGCGCTGCCGGCCCCCTCGTCGTGGCAGGCGGCGACCCTGGCGAGTCCCCGGTTGAGGCCGGTCTGGACGAAGGTGTCGGTGTGTCGGCAGCCGGTGGCGACCGATCGGTCCCAGGTGGCGCGGGCGGGTGACGAAGAGTCCACCTCCCCGCGAAGGGGCCGGGTGGACTCTTCCCTGACGACCAGCGCCCGGACGAGGTCCGGCAGGGTGTTGATGGGGCCGGTGCCAGGGCCGCGCCACACGGCGTAGGCCATAAGGGACTTGATGTCCATGCCGGGCCGGACGTTGTTGGCGGACTGCATGGCCCCCCGATAGATCCAGTGTTGGCCCCGGGTGGTGGGGACGACCTTGGTCGGGGGGAGGTTGCGGCGGGCCCAGGTGACCGCGTCGGGGTTGTCGAGGTCGACGACGGTGAGGTTGCCGCCGCCGGGGTGGTAGGCGATTGCTTCAGCCTGCTTCCAGGCGAAGGCCCATGCCGGTGAGGCGAGTAGGTCGTAGTCCGTGGTTGCGGCGGCCCAGCCGTGGCAGGGGGCCGGGCAGTGGCAGGGGCCGGCGGCTTTCATGTGGGGTCGGTCGCCGCATGCGCTGCTCGTGCAGTCCCAGCAGTTCCCGAAGGGGAGCTTGCCCTCCCGCAGGGGCAGGACCGGGATGCCGAGTTCGGCGAGCTGGAGCGCGGCGCGCAGGTGCGTGGGTAAGGCCGGTCGGGCGGGGTCTCGCGGGAAGTCGATCGGGTGGGTCATGCTGGTCTCTCCAGTTCTTGCGTTCTGGACGAGAGCGGCCCCAACCATTGGCGTGAGGGGGGCCGCTCTCGGCATGTTCGGACGGGTAAAACGGAATCCCTGCCACCGGGTGGGCAGGGAGGCTTGGGCACCCTCTGCCGGGAGGCTTGTGGAGGGGGTTTCGGGGGTCTGACCTGCGGTGCCTCCCTGCCTCCCTGGCAGATCATTTCCGCTGGTCAAGCCCGGGGAGGCGGGTCAGGGAGGGGGTGAGGGAGTTCTCCCTGCCTCCCTGACTGGATCGGGGTCGGCTCCCTCTACTCGGCGGCGGAAGCGGAACCGGTGTCGGGGCGGTTTGCGAGGACGCGGGTGAGGCGTTCGCGGCTGATGGACATGCGGCCTTCGGACTTGTACGGGTCGGCGCCGGTGCCGTCGAGGACGCGCTTGAGGTCGAGGAACGACCAGCCTCCGTAGGCCTTCTCGTTCAGCGCGGCGAGGCGCTTGAGGACGTCCTGCGTGAGGACACGCGAGTCCGTGCCGAGGACGGTCAGGATGTCGGCGAGCGGGTCGAGGGCCGGTCCGTGGTCGGTGGTGCGGGCGGTGGTGATGCCGTCGCGCAGGGCCTTGGCCTGCTCGGCGATCTCGGCGGCCTGCTCGGTGTCGATGAAGTGGGTGCGGACCGTGATGGACGCCTGCCCGGCCGGGACGGAGATGCCGTCCGACGCCACCACGACGGTGCCCTTGTCGAGACCCTGGCGCAGCAGGTGCGGAGCTGCCCCACCGTCGATGGCCTTGTCTCCCAGGGCCATGCGGGCTTGGGATTCGGTGCCCAGGACGAGGGAGATGCGGGTGTGGGCGCCTTCGCGGACGAGCTTGGGGAGATTCTGGTCGGTGGGGTCCTGCGTGCCTTCCCACAGGGTGACGTCCACGGCCCGGCCCTGGTTGTGGATCTTCCGTACGGCCATGAAGTAGCGGGAGGTGGCCTTCGACCCGCCGTACGGGCGCTTGTCGGGTCCGATGGCCGGGCACATGAACGCGACCTGCGCCTCGTCCACGATGCCGACGAGCGGCGTGAAGACGGTTCCCGGCGGTGCCAGAATGCGGCGGTCCATCTCGGCTGCGAGGCCTTCGAGCATCTCGGTGGCTTCGATGACGTGCTCGTCGGTCGGCCCCTGGATCAGGGTGGTGGCCAGGCCGTCGAACATGCCCCAGTCGCCCACGCCCTTGAGGTCGGCGATCCGGAACTCGACCGTGCGGTCCTTGGCGAGCCACAGGGCCAGCGCTCGGAGGGATGCGGTCTTGCCCTGGTTGGACAGGCCGGTGATGAGGAGGTGGCGTTGGTAGACGCTGAGGGCCGCCGCGTCGCCGCGCAGGTCCTGACCCCACGGTGCCTTGCCGGTCTTGTAGTTCGCGGTCATCGTGGCGTCGGTGGTCAGCGGGGAGGGGCCGATCGGCTCGTCCAGTGCGCCGGAGTCGGCGATCCACAGCCGGACCGTGCGCGCGGCGGCCGGGAGGGTGATGAAGACTTCGTGTTCGTGGCGAGCGAGGTTCTCGGCGAGCTTCCGGCGGCGGCCCTGCACTTCGGCGGTGGAGACACCGGAGGGGAGGGTGACGTCGACTTCGACGCCGCATCCGGCGATCCGGATCGGGCCGAGCATCGCAGCCCCGGCATCCCCCATGTCCTTGATCGCACCCCGCAGCGGGGCGATACCAAGGTCACGCAGGGCCGTCACCACGATCGACGGGGTGATGGGCGCTCCGGCGTCGTCGCGCTGCCGCGCGGGCAGCGTCCACTGTGGTGCGGTCTGCTGCCGGCGGCCTACGCCCCACAGGGCCAGCAAGGCCAGCCACGGCCCGACAACCAGCGCGGGGCCCCACACGACGGTGGCCACGACCACGACCATGCGGATCGCCTCGATCACCGCGCCGATCGGGGCGAACAGCCACGAGATGTCCTTGTTGGCTATGGCCAGCACGATCCCCAGGAGCAGGAGGCCGCCGACGGTGAGGCCGGTGCCGACGGCCGCGCTTTTGGCGAGGTCGGGGGCGGAGCGGAGCAGGTCCATGCGGCGGTGGTGGCGGCCGGAGCGGAAGCGCTGCAGCCGGTCCTCCCACTCCTTGGCCTCCTCGAAGTTCCCGCCCGCTTCGGCGGCGCGGATCATCCGCTCGTACCGGGAGGCGGTCCGTCCGTCCCACGTTCGCTTCGCGGTGATCCTTGTACCGCCGATGACGTACATGCCGTGCCGTGCGACGAGGCGGGCGGCGGTGCGGGACTGCTCGCTGGTGACGGCCGTACGCAGACCGCGCGCGGTGCGCCTCCACACCCGAACCGGCCGCACCACGTCAGCGGCGACGGGGGCCGGGGTGGGGGAAGCCGCGGTAACGGTGTCGGTCGAGGTGGAGGGGTCTTTGAACAGGGGAACGACGTTGTCGGTCATGCTGAAAGCTCCTGCTCTCACTGACTGGCTCAGGGTGGGTGGGGCCCGGGGCGGCCGGCATTCTTTGGCGAGAGGGACGGCCGCCCCGGGGCACAACTACTTCGTCTTGAGGGCCTTGGCCTTGGCCTTCGCCTTGCGGACGGCCTTCTCGGCCTCCGCCTTGTCGGCGGCCTCCTGGGCTTCGCGTTTGCGGGCGCTCTCGATGACTCGCTCGAACTTGCGCTCAAGGTCGCCCTGGTAGACGGTCTGGCTGGCGATACCGCGCTTGGCCATCCGGGCGGTCAGCCACGTCAGCTTGGCGATCTCGCCGACGGTGAACTTCGGGTTCTTCTCCATCACGGGCTCCACTCCGGGGCCGGTCTGTCCGACTCCCCTCACCACCCGGCACGGGGCCGGGTGGATCGGGCAGCCGTCAGCGGCGGCGCGGGAGCAGGATGTGGACCACGAGAACGGCTTCCACGGCGAGGAACGCAGTCCAGCCGATCTGATGTCCCCACGTGCGAGACAGCCACAGCAGGGCCATTCCGAGCGCGAGGCCGAGAGCCACGATGAGGACGTAGCGGCTGACGATCGAGAGCATGCGAGAACTCCTCACGAGAGGTGAAGGGGGGAGGTCAGCCCCGGCGGCGGGCCTTGCGCACGTTCTTCACGGCCTGCGTCCCGTGCGGGCTGCCGACCGACTTCACGACCGTGTGGACGGCCCAGCCGAGAACGAGCGCGAGGAAGGCGAGGAAGGCGATGTTCGCGGCGATCGCGGTCAAGGCCGCGATCAGGAGCGGACCGAAGTACACGCCGGCCGCCACCGCCCCGGCCCCGACTCCGGAGCCGAGGGCGATGCGCTGGACGGTACGGTCGGGCGGGGCCTGGTGGATGTGCTGATGGACAACCTGCGGCCCGGCGTACGCGGCGGGCAGCGTGGCCGGATCGGCGTAGACGTGGGTGCCGTCCGGGAGGCGGACGACGTTGGCGTGCGCGGGGAGTTCGGGGAGGTTGTTCACCGGGTGCTCCCGGCGGTCGGTGTGGGGCGGGGCAGGGCGCGGCAGGTCTCGGCGTGCTTCTGGGCGTCGCGCTTGGCGCCCTCGGTCATGTAGTTGAGGTTGGTGGAGATGTCCCGCTCGCAGCCCCGGCAGGTCGCCGTGGTCCGGTCGCGGTCCTGGCTGACGTCGACGGTGGCCTCGTGGTCGCCGGTGATCTCGGCGGCCTTGGTCAGGTAGCGGGCGATGACGCCGGCGGGCCATGCGGTCGTGTTGGTCACGGGGTGGCTCCTTCGGGGTAGGCACAGGGGACGCACATGCCGAGCTGGGCCGGGATGACGTATCCGGCGTCGCGGCGGCATTCGGGGCAGGTGCGGCGGGCGGTGTTGGCCTTGGCCAGCGCGGCGGTTTTGGCCGGGGTCATCGGCCGGACCGGCTTGGCCCGGTCGACGCGGTACAGGAACGCGGCCAGCGGGCCGCGCCGAAAGCGCGGGCGGAGCACCTGTCCGGCGATGTCCTGACCGCCGGGCCGCAGCCCCAGAGCGCGGAGCTGGCGGCGGGTGGCAAGGCCATCGGGGGCCAGACGCCAGGGGAAGGTGGGCAGGCCGTGGACTCTTCCCGTCGGGTCGTGGCAGTCGGCGAACGACAGGCTCATCCGGCCACCGCCGCCGCGTCCCGCTCGCGCTCAGCCTTCAAGGCCTCCCGCACGATCCGGGCCTTGGCCGGGGAGGTGCGCAGGGCCTTGCGGATCCCTTCACCGGTCAGCTTCTCGATCGGCCACGACTCCGTCAGGCTCCGCGCCTCACCGAGCAACTCGACATCGGTACGGGTCGGTCGGGTCGATCGGGCAGCCGCCGGAACTCGACCGGTCGCCCGACGAGGACGCGGCGACTCAGCCGCCGCAACCAGCACCGGACGCTCCTCGATCGACTCGACCGCGACCGGGGTGGAAGATTCCACCTCCCGCTCCGACTCCGGCAGCTCGACCGTGGGTTCACCCTGGTCAGGTGTAGACCGATTTACGGTGATCTGGAACGTTTCTTGGGTGGTCGGTTCGATCGGGGGCTTGTGGTGGAGGACCTTGGCGACGAGGTCAGAGCCGAAGTAGATCGACCCGACCGGAAGCGACGTCGCCAGCAGCACGAGCAACCAGTTCGCCGGATCCCAGTCAGCCAGTCGGGTCCAGTCGATCGACTCGGCATGCAGTTCGGGCAGCAGGCCGTGGACGTAGTTCAGGACCAGGGAGGCGAGCGTGTACGCGGCCAGGACCCGGAGCGCGAATCGTCGGGCATCGTCGGTCAGGACGAGGGCGGCGACGAGCGCGAGGGCCATCAGGCCGTCGACGACGAACGGGTAGAGCGTCGCCGCCGTACCGTCCGCGCCGATCGCCCTGGCGACGTCACGCAGGGCGTTCCAGGAGACTCGGAAGGCCATGGCGACCACGACGACGAGCGCGAGGACGAGCGCGGTCTTGGCCTTGCGGTTCATGCCACGCCGCCCGGCAGGGAGGCGATCGACCGGTTGATCAGCGAGCGGCGGGCGGCGAGGACCTTGCGGCGGGCCCTGCGGATCCGCCGCTCGTCCAGCTCGGCCGGCGCCCGGTCCAGGACCGTGATCTCCGCGTCGAGCAGGTCGACCTCCGCCAGGATCAGCGGCAACTCGAACTCGATCGCGTCCAGCTCCGCGTCGGACGGCTCCAAGCCGTCCGACCACGGGGTAACGAGGTTCTGAAGTGCAGCGATGGACTTCATGGGTCTTGCTCCTTCTGAGGAGGAACGGGACTCAGTAGCCCCCGGCGTTCCCGCGTCGGGGGCTGCGCTTCGTTTTGGGGGCCTCTCGAAACACACGAGCGGCCACGGCTCCCTGGCATCCGGGGATGCCAGGGACCGTGAGCACTGGTGCTCCTCGCGGGCCGACGGCCCGCGAGGACGTTGCTTCGTTCAGACCCATCGACCACCCGTGAGCAGGTGGCTGGGTCGGCACTCTGTTGAGTTCTCAAGGAACTGCCGCTTCCTTCGAGCCCGTTTCACGGAGCCCTCCGGGCGTATTCGGTCCAGATTTCCTGCGCCCTCGACCCGCTCTGTCCCGGGCCCTCTTGGCATGCCGCAGCCGACCCGCTCCGAGGAGGCGGGCTGGCTTGCGGCCATGAACCAAGACTGGACCGGTGGACCGGTCCAGTCAAGTGACTCGGCGTCAAAGCCGTTCGCCGTAGGAGGTCTTGGCTGATCAGCAGGCTGAGAAGAAATAAAAAAGGCTGGACCGGCGGACCGGTCCAGCCACTAGAAGAGCCTCTTACATCGAGTAGCTATCCACCCGCTCGTAGAGAAACCCGGGAGTGATGCCTTCCTCGCAGACCAGCGGTCGGCCTTCTTGGTCGTACGCCGTGTGGAGGAGAACAGCGACCGCCGTCGGCTCGGTCAGTGCGAGGTGCTCTGATTCGTTCTCAGATGCCAGGCGCACCGTTGTCGTATCCGTCCCTTCCACCGGGAAGCGGCCGGTCTGGCGTCGCACGTAGCGCGTTGTTCCTTCGGCGATGGGGGCCGTTTGGGTCAGGCGGGGAGACGCTTCCGCCACCTCCGGGGGGAACCACGCCACGACGTAGCTGTGCGGGCTGCCGTCCGGCAGTTGCAGCACGCGAACCCGGCGAAGGACTTCGGCCGTCGACTCCATTCGGAGCGCCTCGGCGATGTGGTTGGGCGGCACGGACCAGTCCGGGGCGCCTACACGAAGGAACGGCAGGCCGCCGGACACGCGCGCCGAACCTGCCTGGCGGCTACCAGCCGGCCGGGCTACAGGCGTCTCGGTCACGATGAAACCCGTTCCCTGTCGGGCCTCGACCACGCCGTCGTTTCGCAGGACGTCCATGGCCTTGATCGCGGTGGCACGCGAGACGGACCACTGTTCAGCCAGGTCGCGCCCGGACGGCACGGTGTCGCCAGGAGTGAACTCTCCTGCTGCGATCCGGGACCGCAGGGACTCGGCGATTTCCTCGTATTTCAGCAGCGCCATGATTCCCCAATCGGTGGTGTGGTGGACTGGTCCACCGGTACACAGGATACTGCCGGTATGTCGAAACCAGAGCTGGCCCCTCAGATCGAGCACTTCTACTCGCAGGTCATCGACGAAAACGACCGGCTGACCATGTCGGCGGACGGACGCCTCGAACTGCTCCGGACTCAAGAGATCCTCCGGCGCTACCTGCCATCCGCGCCGGCCCGAGTCCTGGACGTGGGCGGAGGGACCGGCGTCCACGCCCGATGGTTGGTAGAGGACGGCTACGAGGTTGAGCTTGTCGACCCTGTGATCCGCCACGTGGAGCAAGCCGCGAAGGTCTGCCCCTCGGAGTTGGGCGATGCGCGAAAGCTGGCAGCCCTGGACAGCTCCTTTGACGTCGTTCAGGTGCTGGGCCCGCTGTACCACCTGCCGGAACTGCGGGACAGGCAGGCGGCGCTGTCCGAAGCCAGGCGGGTCGCGAGGCCCGGGGGGCTAGTGGCTGCTGCGGCGATCAATCGCTACTCGTCGTTGTTCGAGCACGTGACGTACGCGCACCTGCACACGGAGCGGTTGCAGACAGCGGTTTCGAAGATCCTCAGCACTGCCGTCCATGACGGGAAGGGCTTCACTCTGGCCTACTTCCACCGGGCAGAAGAGCTTGTGGCGGAGATGAGGGATGCCGGGCTCACCGATGTGGAGGTGTTCGGAGTGGAGGGCCCCGCCTGGTCGCTCCTCAAGGCGGTTGAGCAGTCTGGCACTGTGCCCTCGGAGGACCTGCTTGCCTCTGCCCTAACCGCAGCGCGGATGGCTGAGTCATACCCCGAACTGCTCGCCGCAAGTTCGCACCTCCTCGCGGTGGGACGGGTGCCAGAGGGCGGAATCTGACGACGTGTGGCCAACCTGCGGCCAAGCGGCTTGCCGCCGGGCGGTAGAGCAGGGTGAGTTCCCAGCTCAGATGGCCTCTTGGGCCTCGCAAGCGGTTGGTCTTGAAAACCGTCGTGGCGCGAGTCACCGTGGGTTCAAATCCCACACCCACCGCCAGTTCAGAGAAGTAGCAGGTCAGAGGGCGGGCACCCGATTCGGGTGCCCGCCCTCTCCGCTTGCCCTGCCGTCCTGGCCACTGCCCGCGTTCTCAGTCCCCGGCCAGGGCGTTCGCGGCGGCCCGGGCGAAGCCCTCGGGGTTGTCGAGCATGATGTTGTGCCCGCAGTCGGGGACGGGGACGACGGCCACTCCGGCCGCCTCCAGGGCCTCGGTCCCGGGGAGGCTGCCGTCCTCGGCCGGGAACAGGTAACTGCGCGGGATCTTCAGCCGCAGCAGCTGCTCGCGCATCGTCGGTGTCGTGCCCGCCGCCAGGTGGACGGCGCTGCGGTGCAGGGCGACGCGGCCCGCCAGCCGCATCGTGGACCACCAGTGCGCGCCGACCCGATCGCGCACCTCGGCCCAGCCGCCGGCCAGGAACTCCTGCTCGGTGTAGGTGGCGAGCCCGCTGCTGCCCACGGCCGCGGGATCGGGCGGGGTCGGGTCCAGGTTGGCGTCGATCAGCACCAACCGGGAGACGAGGTGCGGGTGCCGGTCGGCCAGCACGATGGCGACGGCGCCGCCCATGCTGTGCGCGATCAGCTCGGCGCCGCCGGCGGCGGCCTGCTCCAGCACGGCGGCGAGAGCGTCGGCATGCGCCTCCAGCGTGTACGAGAAGTCCTCGGGCCGGTCGCTGTGCCCGTGCCCCAGCAAGTCGATCAGCAGGGACCGCCGCCCGGCGAGCAGCGGATGCACGGCGGTCGCCGCGAAGTATGCGGGCGAGGTGGACCCCAGCCCGTGCAGGTAGACCCGCGCCGGCCCGCCCCCGGGCAATTCCACCCAGCGCATCCGGTCACCGCCCGCTGTGACGACGGCACTGAGCATCCCGAACTCCCCCTATCGATGTGGATCACAAATGTAGTCGTGGCGGGCCCACCGCCGGCCGGGGTCAGTAGTCCTTGAGGGTGATGGAGTTCGCGGCCTTCTGGATGGGCTGCATGACCTTGTTCATCATCCGTTCCTTGCCCGGCAGGCGGCCCAGGAGGGAGAGGACGGTCAGCTGGACCGAGATCTGGCGCTTGGTCCGCATGACCATGTGCTTGATGTTCGAGGGGCCGAGCTTCTGGTTCTCCTCGGCGAAGCGGCGCATCTCGCGTTCGTACGCGGCGAAGCCGGTCGTGTGGTCGCCGCCGGCCGCGGCGAGCTCGCCCGCCAGGACGTAGGCACCGACCAGGGCCAGGCTCGTGCCCTGTCCCGAGGCCGGCGAGGCACAGTACGCGGAGTCGCCGACCAGGGCGGTGCGGCCCTTCGACCAGTGGTCCAGGTGGGCCTGGCTGAGGGAGTCGAAGTAGAAGTCCGGAGCCCCGTCCAGTGCCGCGAGGAGCCGCGGCACCTCCCAGGACTCGCCCGCGTACGCCTCCGCCAGCAGCTTCTTCTGCTGGGCGACGTCCTGGCGGTCGTACTCCAGTGGCTCCGAGGCGAAGAGGAACATCGCCTTCGCGCCGGTGTCCTTGGCCGTGCTGTACGTCAGGGCGGTGTGCAGGGGGGAGACGTAGGTCAGCTCCCAGCGATCGAGATCGAGGTGGTTGGGGACGCTGTAGATCGAGACGTAGTGGCCGAGGTCCCGGATGAAGCGCTCCTCCGGGCCGAAGACCAGGGCCCGGGTGTGGGAATGCAGCCCGTCGGCGCCGACGACCAGGTCGAACACGCGGCTCGTACCGCTGTCGAACGACACCTCGATGCCGTCCGCGGTCTCCGTGGCGGAGGTGATGGAGTCACCGAAGAGGTACTCGACGCCGTCGGCTCCACCGACGGTGAGGTCGTAGAGGATCCGGTTGAGGTCACCGCGCAGGATCTCCGCGTCGTGGCCCGTGCGGCCGCCGAAGGTGTCGCCGTCCAGCGTCGCCACCCGCTTGCCCGCCGCGTTGACGATGGAGCCGCCCCGGACGTCGGTGCGCTGGGCGCGAACCGTGTCGAGGACCCCGGCACGGGAGACCACGTCGAGCGCGGCACCCCGGATGTCGATCTTGTAGCCGCCCTCCCGGAGGGCGGGGGCGCGCTCGACCACGGTCGGCCGGAAACCGTGGTGGCGCAGCCAGTGGGCCAAGGCGGTGCCCGCGATGCCCGCACCGGAAATCAGTACGTCTCGGTTCTGCATGGAAACCTGGTCCCCCGACCATGAGAAGAAGATCCGCCGTGCTGTGGGTGGAGCATGCTGGGCAGGTTGGCGGGTGTCAACATCCGTCCAGGAAAGGGGAGATGGCGAACGGCGGGCGAGAATCCGGCCGCGCCATACGCGCAGGTCCGCACGGGTCCAGAGGGGGCGGAATTATGCGATTAGCCCCTTTGGGTGGTGTTTGTCGGAAGAACGGCGCGGGGCGTGGGGGCGCTCCGGTTGCGCCCGCATCATGACGAATGTATTCAGATCCGCCCGTCGGAACATCGCGAAATGAGGGACCCGTCATGGCTCACCGCAGCACCATCACGTCGATCTGGACCACCGTCCTCGCGGCCCTCGTGGCCCTCCTCACCTCCCTCGGCTTCGGCGCCAAGGTCGCACAGGCCGCCGCCACCCCGCTCTCCTCCTCCCCCGCCGCCGCCCCCGCGGCCGCCGCGGTGAACCGGCCGGCCTTCATGGCCCGGCGGACCTGGAGGGCGATGATGCGCGGTGGTTCGCTCCCGCCCACCATCAAGCAGCGCATCCGCGCCGAGGCCCACGGCAAGACCCCGTCCGTCCGCCGCTCCACCACCGCTCTGTCCGCCGGCTCCGGAACCGGGTCCGAGCCCGGAGTGGACGACAGCGTCCGTAGCGCCACCATCGCCGCAGCGGTTCGCGTCGGAGCCGCCCGCCGGGAGATGGCGCTCGCCGCGTAGCGCATGCACGGTATGGAGTACTCGTACCGCGCGGATGTCGGCCCCCTTCAACCGGGGATCCGCTGACGCAGGACGCAGGACGCAGGACGCAGGACGAAAGACGCGGGATCCGCTGACCGCAGGACGCAGTGCGCGCAGGTGCAAGGTGTAGGGCCCAGTGCGCGGCGCCCGGTACCCAGTAGGCCCAGCAGTGCCAGCAGGCCCCAGTACCACGAGGACCCAGTACCAGCAGCACCGCAGAGCACGCAGGAGCAAGGCAGCAGAACGCGAGAGCAGCAACACAGCACAGCACAGCGCAGGCGCTGGAGCCCGGTCGGTCGGTGAGTAGGCCGCGACCGCGGATCGCGCCATGAGGGTGCCCCGGAGCGGGGCACAGTGGGAAGGCCCCGGCGAGCGCCGGGGGCGTGCAGGGGGCGTGAAGCGTGGCAGCGCAGGGCCGCAGGCCCGGGAGACGGTGGGGTTCCCGGACGGCGCGGCCCTTTTCGGCATGTCCGGGGCCGGCCGCTTTGGCGGAACGGTTCGCCCCTTGCCCGGCAGGGGTTTCAGCGGGTCTCGACGCGCTGACCTGGGGCGTCGGGGGCGCGAATGGGGTTTATCCGATGTTGGTCATGCTTGCGGGGGAATCGAGGACTCCGGGGTGGTTCGCCGGGGATTCGGTGGGCAACTCTGGTCTCGCGACGTCGTCACCACACGGAACGACCGAGGCGGTCGGCCAACTGCCTTGGAGTAAACCCCACTTCGGTTTTCTGGAGGATTCAGACATGGCAAGCATCCGTACCGCCCGCGTCATCGCCGCCGTCGCCGCTCTCCCCCTCGCCGTCGCCCTCTTCGGCGGGGTGGCATCGGCAGACAACGGCTCCTTCGCGAACGACGGATCGAATGCGAGCGTCGCCAGCATCATCGGCAGCGGCGTGGGTGGCAACAACCACGGCAACTCCTCCACCTCACAGCAGGTGGCCACCGGATCCGGCGCTTCCAACCAGAACAACACCGCGCAGGTCAACGGCTCGGCCTTCACCGCCATCGAACAGCACAACTCCAACGTCGCGGTGAACTTCTACCCCTGGTGGTAGCCGCGGCCTGAACGGCGACGACTGCCCAGGGCGCCTGCGCGACCGGACCGGCTGGGGTCCGGTAGTGCGGGCGCCCTCGGGCGTTCCCGGTGCTCCGTCACCGTGCCCCGGCCTTGACATCCACCTGGAATCTGACGGACAGTCAGGTCCACTTGATGATGTGATGCCGGGAGGCCAGCGCCGTGCACCTCGCCCCGACCGAAGGCCAGTTGCGGCTCCGCTCAGAGCTGCGGGAGTACTTCGGAAACCTGCTGCCGGACGGGGTGCCCGAGGACCCCGCCGAGCAGCGCGCACTACTGCGCCGGATAGGCGCCGACGGACTGCTCGGCCTCGGCTGGCCCGTCGAGTACGGAGGCCAGGGCCGCGGCCCGGACGAGCAGTTCGTGTTCTTCGACGAGGCCTACCGGGCCGGCGCCCCCGTCTCCATGGTCACCCTCAACACCGTGGGCCCGACCCTGATGAAGTACGGGACGCAGGAGCAGAAGGACTTCTTCCTGCCGCAGATCCTCAAGGGCGAACTCGTCTTCGCCATCGGCTACTCCGAGCCCGAGGCGGGCACCGACCTCGCCTCCCTGCGCACGAGGGCCGTCCGCGAAGACGAGGGCTGGCTGATCGACGGCCAGAAGATCTTCACTTCCAACGCCCAGAACGCCGACTGGATCTGGCTCGCCTGCCGCACCGATCCGGAAGCCCCCAAACACAAGGGCATCTCCATCATCCTGGTGCCCACCGACGACCCCGGCTTCGCCTGGACACCGATCGACACCGTCGGCGGCCTGACCACGACCGCCACGTACTACGACTCCATCCGCGTGCCCGCCGGCAACCTCGTCGGTCCCGAGCACGGCGGCTGGGGTCTGATCACCAACCAGCTCAACCACGAACGCGTCGCCCTCGCCGCCATCGGCATGCAGGCCGAGGACTTCTACCGCGGCGCACTCGACCACGCCCGCACCCCCGACCCGGTCACCGGCGAGCGTCCCGCCGACCGCCCTTGGGTGCGGTCGCGGCTCGCGGAGGCCCACGCGCGCCTCGCCGCCGTACGCCTCCTCAACTGGCGCCTCGTCCAGGACGTCGGCGCCGGCACCCTGGCGCCGGGCGATGCGAGCGGCGTGAAGTTCCTGGGCACCGAGTCCACCGTCGAGGTGTACCGGATCTGCCAGGAGGTGGTGGGGGAGGAGGCGCTCATCCGGGGATCCGGCCCCGGGGTCTTCGCGGGCGGCGAGCTGGAGCGGATGAACAGGGCCGCCCAGATCAACACCTTCGGGGGCGGAGTCAGCGAGGTCCAACGGGAGATCGTCGCCATGATGCGGCTCGGTATGAAGGGAAGGAAGCGATGACCGCCAGGCCCGCCACCGAAGCCGCGGCAGCAGGAGCAGCAGCAGGAACAGCAGCAGGAGCAGCAGAGGCGGAGGCGGAAGCAGCACGCTTCCACACCCTCCTCGCGTCCTTCGAAGGCCTGCCCGCCGCCACCGCGGGCCAGGGCAAGGACCCGGTCAACGAGCCGATGATCCGCCACTGGTGCGAGGCGATGGGCGATGCCAACCCCGCCTACACCGGACCGGACGCCATCGCCCCGCCCACGATGCTCCAGGCATGGACGATGGGCGGGCTCTCCGGACACTCCGACCGCTCCTCGGCCTACGACGAGCTCCTCACGCTGCTCGACGGCGCGGGCTGCACCTCCGTGGTCGCCACCGACTGCGAGCAGGAGTACCTGAGGCCACTGCGCCCCGGCGACGCCATCACCTTCGACGCCGTGATCGAGTCGGTGTCGCCGCGCAAGACGACCAAGCTGGGCACCGGCCACTTCGTGACCACGCGCATGGACGTCCGCGCGAACGGCGAACTCGCCGGGACGCACCGCTTCCGGATCCTCAAGTACACCCCGGCGGCGAAGAAGGCCACGGAGCCGAGCAGGAAGAAGCCGGCCGCCCAGCGCCCCCGCCCCGTGATCAACCGCGACAACCAGGGTTTCTGGGACGGCGTCCGCGAGCACAAGCTGCTGATCCAGCGCTGCACCGCCTGTGCGACGCTCCGCTTCCCCTGGCTCCCCGGCTGCAACACCTGCGGGAGCCCGGACTGGGACACGGTCGAGGCGTCCGGCGCCGGCACGGTGTTCAGTTACGTGGTCATGCACCATCCGCCCTTCCCCGCCTTCGACCCGCCCTACGCGGTGGCGCTCGTCGAACTCGCCGAAGGGGTCCGCATGGTCAGCAACATCACCGGCGTCCCGTACGACAAGGTCCGCATCGGGCTGCCCGTGCGCCTGGAGTTCCTGCGCGTGGACGAGGAACTGGAACTGCCCGTCTTCCGGGGGAGCGAAGCCTGATGGACTTCCACCCCACCGAGGAACAGGCCGCCGCGGCCGGACTCGCCGCCCAGATCTTCGGCGACCTCGCCACCCACGACCGCCTCGGCGCCGCGGGCACCGGCAGCGACGCCGAGCTGTGGAAGGCACTCACCACCGCCGGACTGACCGCCGCCGTCGAGGACGTCGGCCTGCTCGGCCTGGTGCTCCTGCTGGAGGAACAGGGCCGCACGACCGCGCAGGTCCCGTACGCCGCCACCTGCGTGTACGGGATCCTCGCCCTGGCCCGGCACGGCAGCGAGGAGCAGCGTGCCCGGCTGCTCCCCGCGCTGGGCTCCGGCGACGCGGTCGCCACCGGAGCCTTCCCGGACCGCGGCCGGATCACCGCTTCGCCGGACGGCCGGCTCACCGGCGGCGCCCCCGCCGTGCCCTGGCTGCGCGAGGCCACGCACGTCCTGGTCCCGGACCGGACGGGAGCCCTGTGGCTCGTACGGACCGACGCGCCCGGGGTGCGTACGGAGCCGGTGGAGACCACGGCTCCCTGGTCGGCGGGCAGCCTGACACTGACCGGCGCCGAGGCGGAACGGGTCGGGGGCGAGGGCGCCTACGCGGACGTACTGGCCGTCGCCCGGACCGCCTTCGCCGGCCTCCAGGCGGGGGTCTGCGCGGGCTCGCTGGCCCGCGCCGTGGAGTACACCTCCACCCGCGAGCAGTTCGGCCGGCCGCTCTCCACCAACCAGGGGGTCATGCTCCGCGCGGCCGACGCCTACATGGACACCGAGGCGATACGGGTCACCACGTACGAGGCGGCCTGGCGCGTGGACGAGGGCTTGCCGGCGGGGGAGCACACGCTGACGGCGGCCTGGTGGGCCTCGGAAGCCGGCAAACGGGTCGTCCACGCGGGCCAGCACCTGCACGGCGGAATGGGCGCCGACCTGGACCATCCCGTCCACCGGCACTTCCTGTGGGGACGCCAGCTCGACGCGTACCTGGGCTGCGGCAGCGAACTGCTGGCCGAGCTGGGCGCGGTCCTGTCCGAAGACACGCCAGAGGGGGACGAGGCATGAACATCGGCGACGCACTGCCGCCGCTGGAGATACCGGTCAGCCGCACCCTGATCGTCGCGGGCGCGATCGCCTCCCGCGACTACCAGGACGTGCACCACGACGCGGAGCTCGCGCGGGAGAAGGGCTCCCCGGACATCTTCATGAACATCCTGACGACCAACGGTCTGGTCGGCCGGTACATCACCGACCACCTCGGCCCGCACGCCGTCCTGCGCAAGGTCGCGATCCGCCTCGGCGCCCCGAACCACCCCGGCGACACCATGACGCTGACCGGCACCGTCACCGCCCTCGACGGGGACACCGCCGAGATCCGCGTGGTCGGCGCCAACGGCATCGGCCACCACGTCACGGGCACGGTCACCGTCACCCTCGGCACCCCGGAGGGCACCGCATGAGCGTCCGCACCCGTGACCAGCTCGGCGGCCGCGCCGCCATCGCCGGCATCGGCGCGACCGAGTTCTCCAAGGACTCCGGCCGCAGTGAGCTCAAGCTGGCCGTCGAAGCCGTGCACGCGGCCCTCGACGACGCCGGGCTCACCCCCACCGACGTGGACGGCATGGTCACCTTCACCATGGACACGAGCCCCGAGATCACCGTCGCCCAGGCGGCCGGGATCGGGGACCTCTCCTTCTTCTCCCGCATCCACTACGGCGGCGGCGCCGCCTGCGCCACCGTCCAGCAGGCCGCCCTCGCCGTCGCCACCGGGGTCGCGGAGGTCGTGGTCTGCTACCGCGCCTTCAACGAACGCTCCGGCCGCCGCTTCGGCTCCGGCGTCCAGCAGCGCGAACCCTCGGCGGAGGGCGCGGCGCTCGGCTGGTCGCTGCCCTGGGGGCTGCTCACCCCGGCCTCCTGGGTGGCCATGACCGCCCAGCGCTACCTGCACGCCTACAACCTGACCCCGGAGGCCTTCGGCCACGTCGCGGTCACCGACCGCCGGCACGCCGCGAACAATCCGGCCGCCTACTTCTACGGAAAACCCATCACCCTCGCCGATCACGCGGCCTCGCGCTGGATCGTCGAACCTCTGCGGCTGCTGGACTGCTGCCAGGAGACGGACGGCGGCCAGGCCCTCGTCGTCACCACCGCCGAACGGGCCCGCGACCTGCGGCAGAAGCCCGCCGTGATCACGGCGGCGGCCCAGGGCGCGGGCCGCCGTCAGGAGGCCATGTCCTCCTTCTACCGGGACGGCCTCACCGGGCTCCCGGAGATGGACGTGGTCGCCCGCCAGCTGTGGCGGACCAGTGGACTGCGGCCCTCGGACATCGACGTCGGCATCCTCTACGACCACTTCACGCCCTTCGTGCTGATGCAGCTGGAGGAGTTCGGCTTCTGCGCACCGGGAGAGGCGGCCGATTTCGTGGCCGCGGACGCGCTGCCGCTCAACACCCACGGGGGCCAGCTCGGGGAGGCGTACCTGCACGGCATGAACGGCATCGCCGAGGCGGTCCGCCAGCTGCGCGGCACCTCCGTCAATCAGGTCTCCGGAGCCGCGCACGCCCTGGTCACAGCCGGTACCGGGGTCCCGACCTCCGGCCTGATCCTGGGCGCGGACGGCTGATCCGCCCGGTGGGGAAGCCGGGCGGCGGCCGCGTGGAAGCCGCGCGGCACCCCCGCGGAAGCAGCGCGGACATCCCGCGGAAGCCCCGCCTCCTCCACCTTCAGGAGGTGGGGCGGGCCCCACCCCTACAACCTGAGGGGGATCCCGCTTCGGCACTTGCGGCCGATCCGGTGGGGCCGCGCCGCTCCTAGCGTGGGGGCATGACCACGCCTGTGTGCACGCTCGCCTCGAATCCGACGCCGTACCCGTCGTTCTCGGCGTACGTCCGGACCCGCGGCACGGTCCTGATGCGCACCGCGCGCTCGCTCACCGCCAACCCCTGCGACGCCGAGGACCTCCTCCAGACGGCACTGGCCAAGACCTATGTCGCGTGGGACCGCATCGAGGACCACCGCGCCCTGGACGGATACGTCCGCCGGGCCCTGGTCAACACCCGCACCAGTCAGTGGCGCAAGCGCAAGGTCGACGAGTTCGTCTGCGACGAGCTCCCGGAGGCCGACGAGCCGCCGGCCGCCGACCCCGCCGAGGCGCAGGCGCTGCGCGACGCGATGTGGCGCGCGGTGACCCGGCTGCCCGACCGGCAGCGGGCGATGGTCGTGCTGCGCTACTACGAGGACCTGAGCGAGGCCCAGACCGCCGAGCTGCTCGGAGTCTCCGTGGGCACCGTCAAGAGCGCCGTCTCCCGCGCGCTGGTCAAGCTCCGCGAGGACCCGGAACTGACCCCCGTCCGCTGAGCCCGGCCCCTCCCGGGCGATGTTTCACGTGAAACAACGCCCGCGTTTTCTACTCTTGGGTAGTGACATGCCGACCGGTACGTGCGCAGAATCGCAGCATCCGTAGCCGCCGCAGCGCCGCAGCGCTCACCGGGAGGACGCTTTGCTGAGCACCATGCAGGACGTACCACTCCTCGTCACCCGCATACTGCAGCACGGGATGACGATCCACGGGAAGTCCCAGGTCACGACCTGGACCGGGGAGGCCGAGCCGCACCGCCGCAGCTTCGCCGAGATCGGGACCCGTGCCACGCGCCTGGCCAACGCCCTGCGCGACGAGTTGGGCGTTCGGCAGGACGACCGCGTCGCGACCCTGATGTGGAACAACGCCGAGCACGTCGAGGCGTACTTCGCGATCCCCTCCATGGGCGCCGTCCTGCACACGCTGAACCTGCGGCTCCCTCCCGAGCAGCTGGTCTTCATCGTCAACCACGCGGCCGACAAGGTCGTCCTGGTCAACGGCACCCTGCTGCCGCTGCTCGTCCCGCTCCTGCCGCACCTGCCGACCATCGAGCACGTCGTGGTCGCGGGCATCGGCGACCGCTCCGCGCTGGAGGGCCTCGGCGTGCGCGTGCACGAGTACGAGGAGCTCCTGGCGGGCCGCCCGGACACCTACGACTGGCCCGAGCTGGACGAGCGCCAGGCCGCGGCCATGTGCTACACCTCCGGCACCACCGGGGACCCCAAGGGCGTCGTCTACTCCCACCGGTCGATCTACCTGCACTCGATGCAGGTCAACATGGCCGAGTCGATGGGCCTGACCGACAAGGACACCTCACTCGTCGTCGTCCCGCAGTTCCACGTCAACGCCTGGGGCCTGCCGCACGCCACGTTCATGACCGGCATCAACATGCTGATGCCGGACCGCTTCCTGCAGCCCGCCCCGCTCGCCGACATGATCGAGCGGGAGAAGCCCACGCACGCCGCGGCCGTCCCCACCCTCTGGCAGGGCCTGCTCGCCGAGGTCACCGCCAACCCGCGGGATCTGAGCTCGATGAAGCAGGTCACCATCGGCGGCGCCGCCTGTCCGCCGGCCCTGATGGAGGCCTACGACAAGCTCGGCGTACGCCTCAACCACGCCTGGGGGATGACCGAGACCTCCCCGCTGGGCACCATGGCCCACCCGCCGGCCGGTCTGACTCCCGAGGAGGAGTGGCCGTACCGCATCACCCAGGGCCGTTTCCCGGCGGGCGTCGAGGCCCGCCTGGTCGGCCCCGGGGGCGGCCTGCTGCCCTGGGACGGCGAGTCGGCGGGCGAGCTCGAGGTCCGCGGCAGCTGGATCGCGGGTGCCTACTACGGCGGCGCGTCCGGGGAGCCCTTCCGCCCGGAGGACAAGTTCAGCGAGGACGGCTGGCTCAAGACCGGCGATGTCGGCGTGATCAGCCCCGACGGCTTCCTGACCCTCACCGACCGGGCCAAGGACGTCATCAAGTCCGGCGGGGAGTGGATCTCCAGCGTGGAGCTGGAGAACGCGCTGATGGCCCACCCCGAGGTCGCCGAGGCGGCGGTGGTCGCCGTACCCGACGACAAGTGGGACGAGCGCCCGCTGGCCACCGTGGTCCTCAAGGAGGGCGCCACCGTGGACTACGCGGGACTGCGCGCCTTCCTCGGCCAGTCGATCGCCAAGTGGCAGCTGCCGGAGCGCTGGGCGATCGTCGAGGCCGTGCCGAAGACGAGCGTCGGCAAGTTCGACAAGAAGGTGATCCGCAAGCAGTACGCGGACGGCCTCCTCGACGTCACCAAGCTCGACTGAGTCACCGGCCCCGGGGGGCTACTGGCCGCGCGTGAGCCATGGCCGCAGCAGCTTGCTGATCGCGGGCATGGCCACGTAGGTCATCAGGGTGCTGAAGACGACGGCGAACGCGGCCGTCCGCAGCACGAAGTGCAGGTTCACCAGGTACGGCCCGAGCAGCGCGTTGCCCACGAGCGAGATCGGGAAGATGGCCAGCCCGGAGCTGATCGCCATCTTCCACCGCGGCGGCGCGGGCCGGGCCGTACCCGGCTTCGCGAACCAGGTCTCCATGCCGTGCAGTTCGCGCCGGGCTATCTCGGTGTGGTGGTGCCCGAGGCAGTTGGAGAACCAGGCGGCGCGCTCGGCGGAGTCCTGCCACCGCTGGAAGGCCGCCTGGTTGCGGAACCGGTGCACCAGGAACCAGGGCCCGCCGTCTACGGCCGGGCGGAACAGGCCGTACCCCAGGTGGTCGGGAAAAGCCGCGGCCGTCTCCAGGATCCCGTGGGCCCAGGCCTCGAAGTTCTCTTCGTGGCCCGGGTCAACCTGTCGCGCGATGAGCAGGCTGACCTCCCCGTTGTCGGCGGGGACGGTCTGCTCGCTCGTGTCGATGATGGCCATGCGGCCAGAATGACTAGTTGGTGCCGATCTTGGCCAGCAGGTCCACGATGCGGCCCTGGACGTCCGCCGTGGTGGACCGCTCGGCGAGGAACAGCACGCTCTCGCCCGAGGCCAGCCGCGGCAGTTCGGACGGCTCGATCCCGGTGGCCGTGTAGACGACCAGCGGAGTGTGGTTCAACTGCCCGTTGGCGCGCAGCCAGTCCACGATCCCGGCCCGGCGGCGGCGCACCTGCATCAGGTCCATCACCACCAGGTTCGGCCGCATCCGGGTCGCCAGTTCCACGGCGTCCGTATCGGCGTCGGCCCGCGCGACCTGCATGCCGCGCCGCTCCAGGGCGGCGGTCAGCGCGGTCGCGATCTCGTCGTGCTCCTCGATCAGCAGCACCCGGGAGGGGTGCTGCTCGCTGTCGCGCGGCGCGAGCGCCTTGAGCAGCACGGCCGGATCGGCGCCGTACGCCGCTTCGCGCGTGGCGTGCCCCAGCCCGGCCGTGACCAGCACGGGCACCTCGGCGGCCACCGCGGCCTGACGCAGCGACTGCAGGGCGGTCCGGGTGATCGGTCCGGTGAGCGGGTCCACGAACAGCGCGGCGGGGAACGCGGCGATCTGCGCGTCGACCTCCTCGCGGGAGTGCACGATCACCGGGCGGTAGCCGCGGTCGCTGAGCGCGGCCTGCGTCTGCGCGTCCGGAGCCGGCCACACCAGGAGCCGGCGCGGGTTGTCCAGGGGCTCGGGCGGCAGCTCGTCGTCCACGGGACGCGGCACCGTCCGGTTGACCACCTCCACGGCGCCACCGGGCCCGTCCAGCGGCTCCGGGCCCTCGGCGGAGCCCTCCTCGGGGGCTCCTATGGCGAAGGCACGGCCCTCGGGAGCGGGCTCCGCGAGCCGGCGCCGCCGGCCGGAGCCGTTGGTGTCGCCGGCCCCGCCGCCCTGGCCGAGGCTGCCCAGTGCGCGGACGCTGATCGGCGCCCCGGCGGCCTCGGCGGGGGTGTCCTGCGGCTGCCGGGCTCCGGGTACGGCGATCTGCCCGCTGCCGTCGGAGTCCTCGGGCGCGGTACGGGCCGCCGGAACCGGCCAGGCCGGGGTTGCGGGCAGCGCACGCCGCCGCCCGGTGGGATGCGTCTCGGGGCCTACGGGGCCCTGCGCGCCCGCATCCGGCCCCCCGGCGGAAGCTTCGGCGCCCTCGGAGTCGGTGACGGGCGGTGCGCCCAGGACCCGGCGCCCCCGCCGCCCGCCCGCGGTGTCGGAGCCGGCCTCGGCGGCGGAGCCGGCCATGGCGGGGGCCTGCTGCGGCTGCGGGGCCGGCGTTGGCCCGGCGGGCAGGGCGAAGCCCCCCTCGGGGGCGATGGGCCGTACGGGAGCGGGGGTGGAGGGAGGTGCGGGCATCGGAGCCGGCAGGGGCGCGGGCGTCGGCCCGAGCCCGGTCGCCGGCACCGGGCCGCCCGGCTGCGCCGGTCCTGCCGCGCCCAGGGCACGCCGCCGACCCGCGGGGTGCTCCGTCAGCGGAACGGGAAGCCCGGGGAACGGGGGCACCGGCACGGGAGCCACCGGCATGGGCGGGAGCGCGGGTACGGCGGTCACCTGCGGGGGCACGGGCCGCCCGGGGCCACCGGGGAGCTCGTTGCCGCCGGCGGGGCCGTCGCCGCTGCCGTCGCCGTTCTGGCCGCGCCGCCGCCCCGTGCCGCTTCCGCCCAGGCCCGCCGGGTTCACGGGGGACTGGGCGAGTTCCGCGGGGGCGCCGTCGCCGGTCCGGGCGACAGCCGCGGCCTCGCCGCCCCGGCGCCGCCCGGACGGCAGCGCGAGCGCGCTCCCGCCGTCGGCCCCGGCAGCTCCGTCGGTGTCCTGCCCGGCCTTCGCCAGGCCGGTGCCGGAGCCGCTGCCCTCGGCGTCGTCGTCCGCGAGGAACGCGTCCACGCCGCGCCGGGACCGCCGGCCGCCGGAGACCTGCCCCGGGCCGCCCTCGGTCCCGGGCTCGGCCGGGGGAGCCTCCTTCGGCTCGGGCAGGGTGACCGTCCCGGCTCCCGAGCCCAGCGGCAGCTCCAGTACGTACGCCCCGCCGGGCGCGCCGGGTACCTCGACCGTCTGCAGCACACCGCCGTGCGCCTCCACGATGCCCCGCACGATCGGCTCGTGCACCGGGTTGCCGCCCTCGTACGGGCCGCGCACCTCGATCCGTACGACCTCGCCGCGCTGCGCGGCGGCCACCACGATCGTCGAGTCCATGTACCCGCTGCCCTGGCGGGTCTTGCCGGTGGCGTCCACCCCGGCGACGTCCGCGACCAGGTGCGCGAGGGCGGTCGCGATCCGCTCCGCGTCCACCTCGGCCTCGATGGTCGGGGCGTGCACGGCGAACTGCGCCCGCCCGGGGCCGATCAGCTCGACGGCGCCGTCGACACCGGCCGCGACGACCCCGTCGATCAGCACCTTCTTCTTGTCGAGCTTCTCGCCGCCCGCGTCGAGGCGCTGGAAGGAGAGCACGTTGTCGACCAGCGTGGTCATCCGGGAGTAGCCGGCGGCCAGGTGGTGCAGGAGCTGGTTGGCCTCGGGCCACAGCTGTCCCGCGTCGTCGGCGGCCAGTGTGGCCAGCTCTCCGCGCAGCTCCTCCAGCGGTCCGCGCAGGGAGTCGCCGAGGACGGACAGCAGCTGGGCGTGGCGCGCGGCCAGAGCGTCGTAGGAACGCCGGTCGGTGAAGGTCATGACGGCGCCGACGAGCTGCTCCCCGTCCCGTACGGGAGAGGTGGTCAGGTCCACGGCGACGGGCTGCCCGGCCTTGTTCCACAGCACTTGGCCGCGGACCCGGTGCTTGCGCCCGCTGCGCAGGGTGTCGGCGAGCGGGGACTCCTCGAAGGGGAAAGGCGAACCGTCGGCGCGCGAGTGCTGGACCAGCCCGTGCAGTTCGCGGTTGCCGAGGTCGGTGGCGCGGTAGCCGAGGATCTGGGCGGCGGCCGGATTGACCAGGACGACCCGGCCGTCGGTGTCCGTGCCGACGACGCCCTCGGCGGCGGCGCGCAGGATCATCTCGGTCTGGCGCTGGGAGCGGGCCAGCTCGGCCTCGGTGTCCACCGTCTGCGAGAGGTCCCGTACGACGAGCATCAGCAGCTCGTCGCCGGTGTACGAGGGCTGCGGCTCGCGGTAGGCGTCACGGCCGTCGAGATGGGCCGCGGTGACCTCCACCGGGAACTCGCTGCCGTCGGTGCGGCGGGCGACCATCCGTTTCGGGCGGGCGCGGCCGCCCTCGTCCTCGCCGGGCCGGCGCATAGAGCCGGGGATCAGCTTGGAGTCGAACTCGGGCAGGAGGTCGAGCACGCCCCGGCCGACGAGCCCGGTTCCGGGGCTCTCCATGACCTCGAGGGCGATCGAATTGGCGTTGACGACCGTGCCGTTGGCGTTGACGAGCAACAGCGCGTCCGGAAGAGCGTCGAGTATTGCTGCGAGGCGAGCAGCGCCTCGGGATGGCCTGCTGCTCACGACGAGCTTCCTCCCTGACCACAACTACCGGCATGTCACGGGAGGAGTCTAAGCGCACGGGCTCCCGGTGAGGGGGCGGATGCCCGGCGCATACCGCCCGACGCGCGCATCCTCCCAGGTCAGGAACGCCCACTTGGAAGCACAGGTTCCAAGTCGTTCCACCGGCGGATCTCGCAGCCGTTCGTCCGGCGGAACCGGGAGTCCACGCTGCGGCCATGCCACGTTCCGGTGATCCGGGCGGTGGCGCGGCCGCCGTCCTGCATGGTGCACAGCTGATTCGCGGGCTCGGGGGCGAAGGGGTCCTTCCCCTCGCGCGCGAGGGCTTCGAGGCGGGCGCAGGCGTCCTGTGCCTGCGGGTGGTTCCCGCCGGGCGGGCCGCACTCCAGCCGGTATTCACCGTCCGCCCTCGGATTGCCCGTGTCGGCCACGACGATCGTGAGCCGGTCGGGGGAGGCCAGCAGCCGGCTGAGGGGCGGCAGCGGGGGAAGGGGGCCCGCCACCGCTGCGGCCAGGGCGGAGGTGACGGCGAAAGCGGCGAGACGCAGCATGGGGAACTCCAGGTCGTCCGTACGTCGTACGACACACCAACGACGAGCGGGCGCCGACGTTCCGCATGTGGGGTGCTTAAGGCTTTGCTCTGCGGGCCGCCCTCCTTGTACCGTGGGAGCGGATTGGTGACCGGCCCCTGGCCTGTGTCATCATCTGCACGCACCCTCGTACGCGGGGGTGTGCTGGAGGCGTCGCCTAGTCCGGTCTATGGCGCCGCACTGCTAATGCGGTTTGGGGTTTACGCCCCATCGAGGGTTCAAATCCCTCCGCCTCCGCACATCACGAAGCCCCGGTCCTTGCGGACCGGGGCTTCGGTGCGTTCGGGGTTCGTCTGGGGTCCGTTCGAGGTCCGGGAGATGGCGGGATCTGCCCGCGCGGAGCTGCGCCGGGGACGTCGCGCCACCCAACTGGATGATCTTCTTCCAGGTCGTTTCCGCAGGTCAGAGTGGGTGGACCTAATGGATTTCGTGTCCCGGCGAGGTCCATGTATTGTTGTTCTCGCAAGGCCAACGGGGCGCAAAACCCCGGCCCGCCAAGCACTCGTAGCTTAACGGATAGAGCATCTGACTACGGATCAGAAGGTTGCAGGTTCGAATCCTGCCGAGTGCACAGCAGCTCAGAAGCCCCGGACGAAAGTCCGGGGCTTCTGGCGTTTCAGGCCGTACAGCAGTGAAGTACAGCAACCGGCTCAGCCGCTGGTGCCCCCCATTGCGGAGGACAGCCGGTCCAGGGCATCGCGCACGTCCTCGTCGCCGGCCGCCGCGTAGACCTCCATCGTCATGGTGATCTGCGAGTGCCGCAGCATCCGCTGCGCCACCTTTGGGTGCACCTTGAGCACCACCAGGAGCGCCGCGCACGTGTGCCGGGTGTTCCGGCAGCGGGATCACGCGAAGACCGGCGCGACGTGCCCGCAGGCCGAACATCCGGGTCAGGTTCCCCGGCTCGATCGGGGTTCCTTACTTCGTCGTCAAGATCAGCCCATGGCTGTCCTGCCACAGATCCCCGGCAGCTTTGCGGCGAACAGGTGGTCGTCCCGGTCCGCCGCATCGGCGAGGAACTGGCCGGCTTCGGCCACGGACCAGGGCTTGATCCGCTTCCGCCGGGACTTGGGCACCTTCACCAGGGAGGCGACGTTCTTGGTGATCTCCTCCTCGGTGACGGCATGCGTCAGGGCGGCCCGCAGGGCGTCGCGGGAGCCCTGGATCACCCGCCGGGACGGGAACGACTCGCAGCACTCCCCGACGGCGCAGCACCGCCGGCTTGCGGTGGCGCGCTTCGCGTCCTTGCCCTGGGCGCAGCACTGGCAGATGGCCGACAGCTTGGTCAGCCACTCGCGGACGTCCCGGACGGTCAGCTTGTCGAGCCGCTTCGTACCGAGGTGCGGGGCGATGTAGAGCCGCACGTGCCCCTCGTACGAGATGCAGGAGAGCGGCGCCAGGTTCGGCTTCACGATCGAGTCCAGCCAGTACGAGAGGAAGGCAGTGACCGTCCGGTGCCGAGGGGCGACGGGCCCCTTCTTGGCCTCCGCGCGGCTCGCACCAAACGTGCCCGTTCTCCGGGCTGATCGGCCATGCGCCAGGCCGTATGGCCGCCCTATCTTGTGAGGAATCACTCTAAGTGAATTCTCGTGCCGGACCAGAGAGACAGGCAAGATGGAAAAAATATTCGTATTTGCGCATGGAACCGACCTTGGGGGGCAGAAAGTTGGGGTGCCACCCGGGTTTCATATCTGCGTCTATGCAGACCCGGGCGAGGTTGCCATGTTTTCAAACGGCTGCGCCGCGATTAACTCCGGAGGTGCGATCGGCAGTCGGAAGAAGTTTGAAAAAAATGGCGAATCCATGATCACGCCGTACATTTTCAGCCCCCTCGAAAAGCATGAAGTAGACCGGGTTCGCGACTCGATCAGCTCCGCTACTGGCGGCGTCGTCTACATTCACGGACTCCAAGAATTGTCACAGGGTGACATGGATGCAGGAGTTAAACTCCTCAAGGCGCCGACGGATGACTACATCATGAAGAGACTCTTCACGGAACTGGTAGAAAATCACGGAACGAAAGTGGAGTACCACCTCCACCTTGTGGCCTGTCTCGCTCCCGCTCATCCCGACGGGGAAAATGCACCGCCGCCGAAGCGCACCCTGGCGGTGGGCAACGAGAAGAAGCGTTCGTATGATGACACTCCTCTCATGTATCCCGAAACATACCCGGAGGAGGATGAGAGGCTGTACCCCCAGCTGCACAGAAAATCGCGCAAAATTCAAGAAGAGATCGATCGCGACCCATCGCGGACCTTGAGGGGAATCTCGAAAGCGACACTGGCGCAGATGGGGTTGGGGTACGACGAAAAGGAAAAGCGTCAGATTTCCCTCAGTCCCGTCGATCCTAAAGATTTCTCTGAAGTCGGTGTAACCCTTTTTCCTGATGTGCTCAAAGGTGCCGCACTTCCGGATTCTTATGAAGAGGCTCACCGGCTCGAACAGGCGCGTTGCGCTTTTGGCTCTTATCTGAATTTGGCCGCGCATCGCAAGGGGGAATTCAAGGAGACGTTCGGTCTTCTTGCCCTTTACGACATCATATCAACCCTGCCGGGCATCCACGATACTCATCGCATCACGTGTGAGCTGGAGCTGGAAGAGTTCATGCGCAGCAACTTGCTCTTGTGGGGATCTGTGGACGTCGAAAAACTCGTTCAAGCGCTGGCTGAGCGACGTCTCATCATGGATGTGAAATCCAAGCACCTGGCGGAAAATAATCACGAAGGAATGAACCCACTCGCGGACTTCTATGGCATTCCGAGAAGCGAGTTCAAAGCCCAGGTAGAGCAGGACCCCTTCCTGCTTGAATCTCGGACCCTGAATGCAGAGATGCGATCGCAGGAGGCAATCGCGTCCATTAGCGAGGTTGTCTTGGCGCGCCTCAATGAAAGCTGGATCACGTGTAGAAGGTTCATCCTGGTGATCGTCCGCACGCTGGCCCGGCAGGCCCAGCAGGCCCAGCAGGCCCAGAACGACCCAAGCGGTAGCACGTCACGACAGCTCTGATCGGCGCGCCGAGAAATTTCGTGACCCTTGGAGCGCCCATAGCCCTTGACAAGAGATCGCCATGGTTCGCACGGTGCGGTGCACGAGATGATCGCTCGCGAATCCTGCCGAGTGCACAGCCCAAGAGGCCCCCCGGTTCACCGGGGGGCCTCTTGGGCTGTGCTTCCGCTCTTCTTCTTCCTCCCCCGCCCTCTCCCTCTCCCTCTCTCCTCCTCAGTGATGAGACCTGGCTCCGGGGGGCTACGGGGTGAGATGGCTCTGCCGGGGGACGCGGTGTGCGGCGGGGCGAGGCTACGGTTTCCTGGAGATCGGATCACCGGAGACCGGTTCACCGGGAAAGCAGGGGGAACGCACATGGGACTGTTCGGGAACGCGCACGCCGTGGATCCGGCGTCGGCGCACCGCGAGTACGCGCGGCTGCTGGGGCAGGGGGAGCAGGTGCACGCCGCGTACCTGCTGATCCGCGACACGATCCTGTTCACCGACCGGCGGCTCGTGCTCGTCGACAAGCAGGGGCTCACGGGCAAGAAGGTCGAGTACCACTCGATTCCGTACCGGAGCATCACGCACTTCTCCGTGGAGACCGCCGGCCACTTCGACCTCGACGCGGAGCTGAAGATATGGCTCTCCGGGAGCTCGACACCGATAGCGAAGACCTTCACCAAGGGCGTCGACATCTACGAGGTGCAGGCGATCCTGACCCAGTTCGTCGCCCGCTAGCCGGGCCGGGGGAGGAAGGGGGAGGGCTCGGCCGAATGCTGTTCGGCCACGGGGGGTGAATGCAGGATCAGGTAGCGTCTCCGCCAGGGTGTGCAGGGACGTAGAAGGAGTTCGGTGGACGACATCGACCGGGCGCTGATCCAGCGCCTCCAGGAGGACGCGGGCCAGTCGTACGCGGCGCTGGCGGCCTCCGTGGGGCTCTCCGCGGGCGCCACCCACGAGCGCGTACGCAAGCTGCGCGAGCGCGGGGTCATCCGGCGGACCACGGTCGAGGTGGATCCGGCGGCCGTCGGCAGCGGGGTGCTGGCCTACGTGATGGTCGACTCCACGGCCTGGATGGGCGACTCGCGGGCCGCCTTCGAGGGCATCGCGGAGATCCAGGAGGCGCACATCATCGCCGGCAGCGCCTCGGTGATGGTCAAGATCCGCACGGGCACCACCGAGCAGCTGCAGGACGTCCTGCGCCGCCTCTACGCCATCGACGGTGTCAGCGGGACGCAGGCCACCGTCGTCCTGGAAACCTTCTTCGAGCGACCGCTCCCCCTGTGACCTGGTGGTGCACCGGCCTCCGGTGGAACGACGGGCGGCCGGCCATGGGCTGGTACGGCCGGGGACCGGGGAGGGGAGAGCGCGTCAGCCTCCTCGGGTACGGGCAGCCGCTCGGCTTCGCCGCCCGGGGAGAGCGCCACTGCCTCGGCATCCGGCGGGCCGGACGGCGGACGCCGTGCCCGACGGGGCGGACCGTGCCGGGGCGGGCCGGGAACGCCCAGTGCCCCGAGTGCGCCGGCCTGAACCGTTCCTTCTCGGTGGCGGCCGACACCAACGCCGGTGATCCGCGTACCTACCGGGTGTACCTCGCCTGGTTCGGGGCCGGGCTGGTCAAGGTCGGCATCACCGCCGAGGAGCGCGGGTCCGTCCGGCTGCTGGAGCAGGGCGCAGTGGCCTGGGCCTGGCTGGGGCGCGGGCCGCTGATGGCCACCCGCCGGACCGAGGAGCTGTTGCGGGCCGCGCTCGGCGTGCCCGACCGGATCGCCTATGCCCGTAAGCGGTCCTTGCGGGGGGACCTGCCGCCGGCGCCCGAGCGGGCGGCGGAGGTCGCGGCCCTGCACGCGCGGGCGGCCGCGCTGGAGGGGTGGCCTGAGTCGCTGGAGAGGCTGGAGAGCGAGGTGACCGACCACGCCGGGGCGTTCGGGCTCGACGCGCTGCCCGCCCCTGTCCGGGTGATCACCGAGATGGTGCCCGGCGGGAGGGTCGCTGGCCGGCTCGTCGGCGCGGCCGGGCCCGATCTGCACTTCGCCGACGGGCTGGTCGTGGACACCCGGCTGCTCGCGGGGTGGGAGCTGGTGGCGCCCGGGGAGAGCGGTGTCACCGATGTGCCCGAGGCGGAGATCTCGGTCTCCGGGCGCGATGCCGCGGCCGCGCAGGACGGGCTGTTCTGACCTGACCGGCGGAGGAAGGGGCAAGGTCAAAACTTGGATCTCTTTGGCTCCCCGGGCCGTTTTCCGGTGGACATGCCACGTACCCGCCGCAGAGGGTGGGGGCATGAGTATCCAGCCCGTACAGGCCTTCGAACCTCCTTATGTCATGAGCGTGTTCACCAGTGTCCGGACCGCCGAGAGCAGCGGATACCCCGAGACGCTCGACCGGATGAGCGAGCTCGTCAGCGGCAATCCGGGTTTCCTCGGCTACGAGTCCGCGCGCACCCCCGGCGGGCTCGGCATCACCGTCGCGTACTTCCGCGACCACGAGTCCATGGCCCTCTGGCGCAAGGACATGGAGCACCAGGCGGCGATGAAGCAGGGCCGCGCCGACTGGTACGAGAGCTACACGCTGCACGTCGCGACGGTCGAGCGGAGCCACGGCTTTGTCCGCGAAGACGGCTGAGGCCGTCCGGGCGTTCCGGGAACGGCTCGGGGTGCCCGGGCTGGTCGACGTACACACGCACTTCATGCCGGAGCGCGTGCTGGACAAGGTGTGGGACTACTTCGACGCGGTCGGCCCGCTGACCGGAGTTGAGTGGCCCATCACCTACCGGCACGAGGAGGAGCAGCGGGTCGCGCTGCTCCGGGAATTCGGGGTCCGGGCCTTCACCGCCATGCTGTACCCGCACAAGCCCGCCATGGCCGCCTGGCTCAACTCCTGGTCCGCGGACTTCGCCGCGCGCACCCCCGACTGCCTGCACACCGCGACCTTCTTCCCGGAGGACGGGGTGCGGGAGTACGTCGGCCAGGCCGTCGCCGCGGGGGCCCGGGTCTTCAAGGCGCACCTCCAGGTGGGCGGGTACGACCCGACCGACGACCGCCTCGACCCGGTGTGGGGGCTCCTCGCCGAGGCGGGGATCCCGACGGTCGTGCACTGCGGTTCGGGGCCCGTCCCGGGCAAGCACACCGGACCCGAGCCGATCGCCCGGCTGCTGGCCCGTCACCCCGGGCTGCCGCTGATCGTCGCGCACATGGGAATGCCGGAGTACGCGGACTTCCTCGACCTCGCCGACCGGTACTCCGAAGTCCGCCTCGACACCACCATGGCCTTCACCGACTTCTCGGAGCAGTTCAGCGGCTTCCCGCCGCAGGACCGGGGCAGGCTCGCCGATCTGGGCGACCGGATCCTGCTGGGCACCGACTTCCCGAACATCCCCTACCCCTACGAGCACCAGCTCGAGGCCCTGGAACGCCTCGGCCTCGGCGACGACTGGCTGCGCGCCGTCTGCCACGACAACGCGGCCCGGCTCTTCCACCTGGGCTGAGGGGCGGGAGGGGTTTCTCAGGGAATTCACAGCTTCAGGCAAGAGCGCTCTCACGGGCGGCGGCCAGCGTGTACGCATGACTGCGACGACCACATCCCACGCGTCCACGTCCACCGGCAACCACACGGCCCTCGTCCGGCCCGACGGCAGCCCCTGCCGGGTCCTCGTCGTGGACGACGAGGCCGCCCTGTCCGAGCTGCTCTCCATGGCCCTGCGCTACGAGGGCTGCGAGGTCCGCAGCGCGGGCGACGGCGCGGGCGCGGTGCGCGCGGCACGGGCGTTCCGGCCCGATGTCGTCCTGCTCGACATCATGCTCCCCGACATGGACGGGCTGGCCGTCCTGGGCCGCCTGCGGCGGGAGCTCCCGCAGGTCCCGGTGCTGTTCCTGACCGCGAAGGACTCGGTGGAGGACCGCATCGCGGGTCTGACGGCGGGCGGCGACGACTACGTCACCAAGCCGTTCAGCCTGGAGGAGGTCGTCGCCCGGCTGCGCGGCCTGGTCCGGCGCTCGGGAGCGGCGCAGGCCGCGCGCGGCGGGTCGGTGCTGCAGGTCGGCGACCTGCAGCTCGACGAGGACAGCCACGAGGTGACCCGGGGCGGTCAGGACGTCCACCTGACCGCGACCGAGTTCGAGCTGCTGCGCTACCTGATGCGCAACCCGCGCCGGGTGCTGAGCAAGGCGCAGATCCTGGACCGCGTGTGGTCGTACGACTTCGGCGGCCAGGCCAACGTCGTCGAGCTGTACATCTCCTACCTGCGGCGCAAGCTGGAGGGCGGAACCGGCCTCCCGCCGATGATCCACACCCGTCGCGGCGCCGGCTACCTGATCAAGCCGGCCGACTAGTGGCGGCCGGCGAGCCCCGGCGCACCCGCCGTCCGCGCCGGCCGGGTCGCCCGGCGCGTCCCCCCGGCCCCCGCCGCCCCCGGCGGAGTCGGCGGCCCTGGTCGCTGCGGACCCGGCTCGTCGTCTCGGCGGTGGCCCTCATCGCCGTCGTCGGCGCGGCCATCAGCACCGTCACCACCGTCGCTCTGCGCTCGTACCTGGTCGACAAGGTCGACGAACAGCTGCGCTTCTCCGTCGAGATGGCGAGCCGCCCGGGCGCGGGCAAGGCCCCCCGGGAGAACAACCTCGGCGTCGTCCTGGGACCCGGATCCCCGCTGGGGGCCGTCGGGGTCCGCCTCGACGCCGCGGGCAAGACCGTCGACAGCGTCCGCAGCCAGCGCAGTGCCGCCCTCGGAGGCTCCGGGGCCGGGGCCGGGGCCGGATCCGGATCCGACGGCCACCCTCCCCTCACCGCGGAGCAGGCCTCCGCCCTCGCCGGGGCCGCCCACAAGGCCGCCGACGGCCGTCCCGGGGACCCGGTCGAACTGCACCTGCCCGGCCTCGGCGGCTACCGGGTGCTGGCCGCGCCCGTCGGCAGCAACAGCAGCGTCGGCAGCACCGGCAGCAACGGCAGCATCGTGCTCGGCTTCCCGCTCAACGAGGTCGACTCCACCGTGCACACCCTGATCGCGGTGGAGGTCTTCGTCACCCTCGCCGGACTGATCGCGGCCTCCCTCGCCGGACAGGCCCTGGTCGGTGTCGCCCTGCGCCCGCTGCGCCGCGTCGCCGCCACCGCCACCCGGGTCTCCGAACTCACCCTGCACAGCGGAGAGCCCGCTCTCCACGAGCGGGTCCCCGACGCCGAGGCCGATCCCCGTACCGAGGTCGGGCAGGTCGGCGCCGCCCTCAACCGGATGCTGGGCCACGTCTCCTCGGCCCTGACCGCACGCCAGCAGAGCGAGACCCGGGTCCGCCAGTTCGTCGCCGACGCCAGCCACGAGCTGCGCACCCCGCTGGCCTCGATCCGCGGGTACGCCGAACTGACCCGCCGGGGCCGCGAGGAGCCCGGCCCCGACACCCGGCACGCCCTCGGGCGGATCGAGTCCGAAGCCACCCGGATGACCGGTCTGGTGGAGGACCTGCTGCTGCTCGCCCGGCTCGACGCGGGCCGCCCGTTGTCCACCTGCGACACGGACCTGGCCCCGCTGGTCGTGGACGCCGTCAGCGACGCCCGGGCCGCCGGCCACGACCACCACTGGCGCCTGGAACTGCCCGAGGAGCCCGCGCTGGTCCACGCCGACCCGGCGCGGATCCAGCAGGTGCTGGTGAATCTGCTGGCCAACGCCCGGACGCACACCCCGCCCGGCACCACCGTCACGGCGCATGTTTCACGTGAAACATCCCTCGTCCGGCTCCGGATCGAGGACGACGGCCCCGGCATTCCGCCCGAGCTGCTGCCCCACGTCTTCGAGCGCTTCGCCCGCGGCGACGCCTCGCGCTCCCGCTCGGCGGGCTCCACCGGCCTCGGCCTGGCCATCGTGGCCGCCGTGGTCGCGGCCCACGGCGGCCACGTCGACGTCCGCAGCGCCCCCGGCCACACCTCCTTCGAGGTCCTGCTGCCCCTGGCCCACCCCGCCGCCCCCGCTCCCGCGCAGCCGTACTCACAGACGGGCCACAGGGTCAGCACACAGCGGTGACAGCCCGGCCCGGGAGGGTCGGGGCATGCCTACCGACACCTCTCCCGGAGCGCTCCCGGTACGGGCGCCCCTCGCTCCCGTGCCGGGTGAGCCCGTCCTCGACGTGGTGATCCCGGTCTACAACGAGGAGACGGACCTCGGCCCCTGCGTGCGCAGGCTGCACGAGCACCTCACGCGGACCTTCCCGTACCCCTTCCGCATCACCATCGCCGACAACGCGAGCACCGACCGCACCCCCGAGGTCGCGGCCGCCCTCGCCGCCTCCGTGGCCGGGGTGCGCAGCACCCGGCTGGAGCAGAAGGGCCGCGGCCGGGCCCTGCGCACCGTGTGGGGGGAGTCGGACGCGCCCGTCCTGGCATACATGGACGTGGACCTCTCCACCGACCTCAACGCCCTGCTGCCGCTGGTGGCCCCGCTGATCTCCGGCCACTCCGACCTCGCCATCGGCACCCGGCTGGCCCGCTCCTCGCGGGTGGTCAGAGGAGCGAAGCGGGAGTTCATCTCCCGCGCCTACAACCTGCTGCTGCGCTCCTCGCTCTCCGCCCGCTTCAGCGACGCCCAGTGCGGCTTCAAGGCGATCCGCCGCGAGGTCGCGACCCGGCTGCTGCCGCTGGTGGAGGACTCCGGCTGGTTCTTCGACACCGAGCTGCTGGTCCTCGCCGAGCGGGCCGGCCTGCGGATCCACGAGGTCCCGGTGGACTGGGTCGACGACCCCGATTCCACCGTGCACATCGCCCGCACCGCCGCCGAGGACCTCAAGGGCGTCTGGCGGGTGGGCAGGGCGCTGGCCGTCGGCGCGCTCCCGCTGGACCGGCTCGCCCGCCCCTTCGGGGACGACCCGCGCGACCGCACCGCACTGCCCGGGGTCCCGCGCGGGCTGGCCCGCCAGCTCCTGGGCTTCTGCGCGGTCGGCGCCCTGTCCACCCTCCTCTACCTGCTCCTCTACTCCGCGGCCCGGACCGCCGCCGGCCCCCAGCTCGCCAACGCCGCCGCACTGCTGCTCTCCGCCGTCGCCAACACCGCCGCCAACCGCCGGCTCACCTTCGGCGTCCGGGGCCGGGCCCGCGCCGTGCGCCACCAGGCCCAGGGGCTCGTGGTGTTCGCCATCGGACTGGCCCTGACCAGCGGATCGCTCGCCGCCCTCGGAGCCGCCAGCACCGAGCCGGGGCACGGCACCGAGCTGGCGGTCCTGGTCACGGCCAACCTCGCCGCCACCGTGCTGCGGTTCCTGCTCTTCCGCGCCTGGGTCTTCCCCGAACGGCGCGCCACTCCCGCGAAGGACCACTCCTGATGACCACGGCAGCCCTACCGCTCCACCCGCCCTCCCCGGCCGCCCCGTCGACCGGCTCCGCCCGGGCGCACGCCGCACGGCCCGGCTGGGAACGCCCGGCCTACTTCGGGCTGCTCCTCGTCACCGCCGCCCTGCTGCTGTGGGACCTGGGTGCCTCCGGCTACGCCAACTCCTTCTACTCCGCCGCGGTCCAGGCGGGCGGCGAGAGCTGGAAGGCCTTCTTCTTCGGCTCCTCCGACGCCGGGAACTCCATCACCGTGGACAAGCCCCCGGCCGCGCTGTGGCCGATGATGCTGTCCGTCCGGCTCTTCGGGCTCGGTGCCTGGCAGATCCTCGTCCCGCAGGCCCTCATGGGCGTCGGCACGACCGCCGTCCTCCACGCGGCCGTACGCCGCCAGTTCGGCCCGGCGGCGGCCCTCATCAGCGGAGCCGCCTTCGCGCTCACGCCCGTGGCCGCGCTGATGTTCCGCTTCAACAACCCCGACGCGCTGCTGACGCTGCTCATGACCGTCACCGTCTACTGCGTGCTCCGGGCCCTGGACGGAGCCCACACCAAGTGGCTCGTCTGGGCCGGGGTCGCGGTCGGCTTCGCCTTCCTGACCAAGACCCTGCAGGCCTTCGTCATCCTGCCGCCCCTCGCGCTCCTCTACGCGGTCTGCGCGCCGACCCGGCTGCGCAGGCGCCTGGGACAGCTGCTGCTCTCCACCCTCGCCATGGTGGTGGCCGGCGGCTGGTGGGTGGCGATCGTCGAACTGTGGCCCGCCTCCTCCCGCCCGTACATCGGGGGCTCGCAGAACAACTCCTTCCTGGAACTGACCCTCGGCTACAACGGCCTCGGCCGGATCAACGGCGAAGAGACCGGAAGCGTCGGCGGCGGAGCCCGCACGGCGGCCGCCGAGGGCATGACCGGCGGCCCCGGCGGCGGTGGCGGCGGTGGCGGAATGGGCTGGGGGGAGACCGGCATCGACCGGCTGTTCTCCTCCAACATCGGCGGCCAGATCGGCTGGCTGCTGCCCGCCGCGCTGATCCTGCTCGTCGCGGGCCTCGTGGTCACCTGGCGGGCCCGCCGGGCCACCGACACCCTGGAGGGCATGGCCCGCGCGGCCTTCCTGGCCTGGGGCGGGGCGCTGCTGATCACCGCGGTGGTGTTCAGCTTCATGCAGGGCATCTTCCACGAGTACTACACCGTCGCCCTGGCCCCGTACATCGCGGCCCTGGTCGGCATGGGCGTCGCGGTCCTGTGGGAGGAGCGGGGCAGCCGGGCCGCCTCCCTCACGCTCTCGGGGACCCTCGCACTCACGTCGTACTGGGCCTTCGTGCTGCTCGGTCGCTCCGCGGAGTACGTGCCGTGGTTGCGCTGGTCGGTCCTCGCTGTCGGACTCGGCACGGCCCTGCTGCTGCCGTTCACCGCGCGGCTGGGCCGCCGCACCGCACTCGGCGTGGCGGCAGTCGGCCTGGGCGTGGCCTTGGCCGGACCCCTCGCGTACTGCCTGACCACGGTGACCACTTCGCACACGGGCTCGATCGTCACGGCGGGCCCCGCGGTCGCGGGCGGCCGCGGCGGCCCCGGCGGCGGGATGCGCGGCTTCGAGACGCCGGGCGGCGGCGCGCTGCCCGGCGGCGGAGCCGCACCACAGGGCACGCCCCCGGGCGCCGCCGCGCAGGGCGGCCAGGCCCCCGGCGGCCAGGCTCCGGGCGGCCGGGCCCCCGGCGGCAACCGCTCCACCGACGGCGGCCGGGGCACCAGGACCGGCGGCGGACCGGGCGGAGGCATGGGCGGCGGCATGGGCGGCCTGCTCGGCGGGACGCGGACCAGCGCCGAGGCCACGGCCGCGCTGCGCGCCGACGCGGACCGGTACACCTGGGCGGCGGCCGCCATCGGCTCGCAGAACGCCGCGAGTTACCAGCTCGCTTCGCAGGAGCCGGTGATGGCCCTCGGCGGCTTCAACGGCAGCGACCCCTCTCCGACCCTGGAGCAGTTCAAGGCGTACGTGAGCGCCGGGAAGATCCACTACTTCATCGGCCAGAGCGGCACGGGAGCCGACGGCGCCGCGGCGGGCGGCGAGACCGGCGGCGCCGGGACCGGCACCGCGGTCCGCGGCGGGGGCGGCCCCGGCGGGGGCGTGAGCAGCTCCATCGAGACCTGGGTGAAGGCCAACTTCAAGGCCTCCACCATCGGCGGAGCCACCTTCTACGACCTCACCGCGCCGACGTCGCAGACGTCCTGAGGCCCACCCGACCCGGTCCCACCCCCTAGCATCAAGGGGGCGGACCGGGCACTGCGGGCCGGTCCCGTGTGCGTGAGGAGGATGCCTCCATGGTCACTCCGGCCGATCCCGGTACGGCCCGGACCAGCGTCTGGCTGGCGGTACGGCAGGCCGCACCCGCCCGGCGCCGCAGTGAGGCCCCCGCCGGACTGGACCGGGAACGCATCACGGCCGCGGCGGTACGGCTGCTGGACGCCGAGGGGCTGGCCCGGTTCTCCATGAGGCGGCTCGCCGCCGGGCTCGGGGTCACCGCGATGTCCCTGTACTGGTACGTCGACACCAAGCACGATCTGCTCGAACTCGCCCTGGACAGCGCTTTGGGGGAGCTCGGTGAACGACAGGAGCCGGCCGGGCCGCCCGTGGTGGGCTGGCCCGGCCGGCTCCGTTCGCTGGCCCGGGGCTACCGCCGGCTGCTCGCGGACCACCCGTGGGTGGCTCCGCTCACCGCCGCGTACCCGAACATCGGCCCGCACGCGCAGGCCTTCGACGCCGCCCTGCACCGGGTACTGGACGCCACGGGCCTGCCGGACGCCACCCGTGCCGGGGCCCGGCTGGCCGTCTTCCAGTTCCTGCACGGCTGCGGTGGCACGGTCCGGCGGCCGCCCGAAGGGGAGTTCTGTCTGGCGCTCGACGTCCTGATCGCCGGGATCCAGGCGCACACCGCGTACACCGCGTACACCGCGCACACCGCGGACCCCGCGCCCGCAGCCCCGTAGACGGCCGCCCGGCTACTCCGCCGACGCGGCGGCCGGCTCGTGGGCCGCCGGCTTCGACCTCAGGGCGACCTCCTTGATGAACACCACCAGCACCAGCGCCAACAGCGCGGTGGGGGCGGCGTAGAGGAAGACGTCACCGACTCCGTGCCCGTACGCGGACTCGACGACCGTGCGGAACGGCTCGGGCAGCGTGGCGAGGTCGGGGATCGCGCCCCCGCCGGTTCCGCCGTGGCCCATGGCCGCCGCCTTCGGGCCGAGCGCGGCAAGGCCGTCCTGGACGTAGTGGGTGACCCGGTTGGCCATGACCGCGCCGAGTGCGGAGACGCCCATCGCGCCGCCGAGCGAGCGGAAGAAGGTGACGACCGAGCTGGCGGCGCCGAGGTCCTCGGGGGCCACCTGGTTCTGGGAGGCGAGGACCAGGTTCTGCATCATCATGCCGAGGCCGAGGCCGGTCAGCGCCATGAAGATCGCGATGTGCCAGTACGGGGTGTCGTACCGCAGGGTGCCCAGCAGGCCGAGTCCGGCCGTCAGGAGCACACCGCCGGAGACGAGCCAGGCCTTCCACTTGCCGGTGTTGGTGATCACCTGACCGGAAACGGTGGAGGAGACGAAGAGCCCGCCGATCATGGGAATCGTGAGGATTCCGGACATCGTGGGGGACTCACCGCGGGCCAACTGGAAGAACTGGCTGAAAAACACGGTGCCCGAGAACATCGCGATGCCGACGAAGAGCGAGGCGGCCGAGGCGAGGCTGATGGTCTTGTTGCGGAAGAGCCGCAGGGGAATGATCGGGTCGCTCGCCCTGGACTCGACGAGGACGAAGAGCAGGCCGAGCGCGAGCGCGCCGCCGGTCATCGCCGCGGTCTGCCAGGACATCCAGTCGTACGAGGTGCCGGCCTGCGTCACCCAGATCAGCAGGGCCGAGACGGCGCCGCTGATCAGGAAGGCGCCGAGCCAGTCGACCTTGACGTCGCGCCGGACGACGGGCAGGTGCAGGGTCCGCTGGAGCACGATCAGGGCGATGACGGCGAAGGGGATGCCGACGTAGAAGCACCAGCGCCAGCCGAGCCAGCTCGTGTCGGTGATGACCCCGCCGAGCAGCGGACCGCCGACGGTGGCGACGGCGAAGACCGCGCCGAGGTAGCCGCTGTACCGGCCGCGCTCGCGCGGGGAGATCATCGCGGCCATCACGATCTGGGCGAGGGCGGAGAGCCCGCCGACGCCGATGCCCTGGACCACGCGGCAGGCGATGAGCATGCCGGTGTTCTGGGACATGCCCGCGACCATCGAGCCGAGGACGTAGATCACCAGGGATATCTGGACGAGCAGCTTCTTGCTGAAGAGGTCGGACAGCTTGCCCCACAGCGGGGTCGCCGCCGTCATCGAGAGCAGGGCGGCCGTGACCACCCAGGTGTAGGAGGACTGGGTGCCGCCGAGGTCGCCGATGATCTGGGGCAGGGCGTTGGAGACGATCGTGGACGACAGGATCGCCACGAACATGCCGAGCATCAGCCCGGAGAGCGCCTTCATGATCTGCGGGTGGGTCATGGGCGCGCTGTCGGACGTGGTCTCCGGCCGGCCGCCTCCCCGCACACCGGTGGGTGTGGTCGTAGCCATGTGTTTCCTTCGGTCTAGCTGTCTGGAAGCGTGAAGCCCGACCGGAGCCGGGCCAGCAGGATGTTGAGGTGGTCGACGTCCGCGTCGGACCAGTCGGCCAGGGCCTTCGCCAAGGCGGTGGTGTGGCGGTCGCCGAGCTCGGTGAGGAGCGCGCGGCCGGCCGGGGTCAGGCGCAGGATCCGGCAGCGGGCGTCGACGGGGTCGGTGTCGCGGGTGATCCAGCCGCGGTCGGCGGTGTGCGCGACGTGCCGGCTGGTCACGGAGATGTCGATGGCCAGGTACTCGGAGAGGCGGCCGAGCCGCATCTCGCCGTGGCGGTCGAGCACGGTGAGCACGGCCGCCGAGCCGGGCGGGCAGTCGGAGGGCAGGAGACGGGCGAGGTCGCGCTTGACGGCGCCGATGCCGGTGAGCTGACGGGCCAGCTCGGCGTAACGCGTGGCGGGTGTCGGCGCGGCGAGAGCCACGGGAGCCACGGGAGTCACAGGAGCTGCGGGAGCCACAGGAGCTGCGTGTGCTGCGGGCGCTGTGGTCATCGGGACCCCCCTCCAAATGTCGTTGCTTCGGGCAACCATAGAAGCAGATGGTTGCTACAGGCAAATGAATCGGAGGCCCGGGCGGTAAAGGAATCGGAAAACCGGCTAGGGTCCTGCGCATGGCTGCGAATCACGACTCGAACCACAACTCACAGGCTCCCGAGGGTGACTACGACCCCGCGGGCAGCACCCAGATGTTCCGGGCGTTCGTCGAGGAGCCGGCACCGGCTCCCGCCGTCCCCGGTTCGCGCATGCAGAACCGCGCCGCGCGCAAGTCGGGCCCGGGCGCGGCTCTGTGGATCGGCGTCGGCGTCGCCGCGGTGGTCCTGATCGCCGTGGTGGCCTGGCTGGCGCTCTGACGGGCCTCAGTTCCAGGTGGCCGTGACCCGCTGGGTCTCCACGTGCATGCCCAGGGGGACGCGCCAGGCCTCGACGCAGATCCGGTAGGTCTGCGTCTTCGCCGTGCCGCCCGCGATCGGGGCGGGCAGCGGCTGGGTCGAGTTGATGGTGTTCCAGTCGACGCCCAGGGCGCCGATGATGTGCGTCGCGAAGCTGACGGTGCCGGAACGGGCAGCGGTGCCTCCGGTGTTGGTGAAGGCCACCGTGACCTGCTCGCACCAGCGTTCCGCCGTCGCGGTACGGGTCGGCGCGCCGATGCTCAGCTTCGCCGGCGTGGCCAGAGGCGGCGCCGGGGTGGACGGCCCGGGCTTCGGGGGCGGGCCGGACGGTGTCCCGGGCTTGCCGCCCGGGGCGGTCGGGAGCGTGGTGCCGGGTGCGGTGCCGGGCGGGTTCCCGGAGCCGCCGGGGGGCGTGGCCGTGCCGCCGCCCGAGGTGGAGCCGGCCGGGGGCCGCGATCCCGGGTCGCCGGGCGGTGTACCGCCGGGGGCCCCGCCCGAGGCTCCACCAGCGACCCCGCCCGAGCTGCCGCCGGGCGTGGCGCCCGGGGCGTCGGCCGGAATGTCCGCCGAGGCGCTGCCGGAGGTGCCTGCGCCGGACGCGGAGGATCCGGGAGGGCCTTGCGGGAGCGACTGGAGCTCGACCCCGGCCTTGGGTGCGACGTTCTCCCCGGCGCCCCGCTCCGGGCCGGGAGCGGCCGCGCCCACGGCCACGTAGCCCTCGCGCGCGGGGCCGCCGCAACCGGTCAGGGCGGCGGTGGCGGCCGTGACGCCCAGGACGAGGACGGCGGCCTGCCGGGATACCTTTCGCATCCCGGCAGTTTTACTGACGTGCCGTCAATTGTGAAGCGGGTGCTGAGGATTGCCCGGGCGGGCCCGAGGCGGTACTCCGGTGCCCGCGCAGGCTATTCGCCGATCAGGCCGACGCGGAGCTGCGCGAGCGTGCGCGTGAGCAGCCGGGAGACGTGCATCTGGGAGATGCCGACCTCTTCGCCGATCTGCGACTGGGTCATGTTCGCGAAGAACCGCAGCATGATGATCTGCCGTTCCCGCGGCGGGAGCTTGGCCAGCAGGGGCTTGAGCGACTCGCGGTACTCGACGCCCTCCAGTGCGGTGTCCTCGTACCCGAGGCGGTCCGCGAGCGAGCCCTCGCCGCCCTCGTCCTCGGGGGAGGGCGAGTCGAGCGAGGAGGCGGTGTACGCGTTGCCCACGGCGAGGCCGTCGACGACGTCCTCCTCCGAGACCCCGAGCACGGCCGCGAGCTCCGGCACGGTCGGCGAGCGGTCGAGCTTCTGGGCGAGCTCGTCACTGGCCTTGGTGAGGGCGAGTCGCAGCTCCTGGAGCCGGCGCGGGACGCGCACGGACCAGGAGGTGTCCCGGAAGAACCGTTTGATCTCACCGACGACCGTCGGCATGGCGAAGGTCGGGAACTCCACCCCGCGTTCGCAGTCGAACCGGTCGATCGCCTTGATCAGCCCGATCGTGCCGACCTGGACGATGTCCTCCATGGGCTCGTTGCGGCTGCGGAAGCGGGCCGCGGCGTAGCGCACTAGGGGGAGGTTCAGCTCGATCAGGGTGTCGCGCACGTACGTCCGCTCGGGACTGTCCGCATCGAGGCCGGCGAGGCGCTTGAAGAGGGAGCGGGAGAGCGTGCGGGTGTCGATCCGGGTGTCGATGGCTTCCGAGCGGTGGGACACTGCCGGCACTTCACGCTGCTTGACGAGCGTGAGCACCTGTGAGCTGCCCTGGTCTACGGACATGCCACCCCCTTGAGGTCGCGGACGGTCGCGCTTCATCTGCGCGCCCGTCGGAGGAACGCAGCCTCCACCTGAATACCGGAGGCGGGGCTGCGGCAAACGCGGTTCCAGCAGAATGTCACATGTCGGCAACACGCTGTAGCGCCATGTCGACAAGTATCTCCAGCGACAGAACACGATAGGCCTGCTCTAGGGCGGGAATCTGCCGCTCTGTCAGGAAACGCGGAGAATGATCTCCACTCGATCCGGTTAGGCCTCGATCCTGTTTGCGGATCTCAGCCGGGCGAAGCTCCGGGCGAGGAGTCGGGAGACGTGCATCTGGGAGACACCGAGCTCGGCGCTGATCTGCGACTGGGTCAGATTGTTGTAGTACCGCAGGAGGAGGATCCGCTGCTCGCGCTCGGGCAGTTGTACGAGGAGGTGGCGGACCAGGTCGCGGTGTTCCACGCCGGCCAGCTCGGGGTCCTCGTAGCCGAGGCGGTCGAGCAGGCCGGGGAGCCCGTCGCCCTCCTGGGCGGCCTCCAGGGAGGTCGCGTGGTAGCTGCGGCCGGCCTCGATGCACGAGAGCACCTCGTCCTCGCCGATGCGCAGCCGCTCGGCGATCTCGGGGGTGGTCGGGGTGCGGCCGTGCAGGGTGGTGAGGTCCTCGGTGGCGGCGTTGACCTGGACCCACAGCTCGTGGAGGCGGCGCGGGACGTGGACGGTGCGGACGTTGTCGCGGAAGTACCGCTTGATCTCGCCCACCACGGTCGGCATCGCGAAGGTCGGGAACTGCACTCCGCGCTCGGGGTCGAACCGGTCGATCGCGTTGATCAGGCCGATCGTGCCGACCTGGATCACGTCCTCCATCGGCTCGTTGCGGCTGCGGAAGCGGGCCGCCGCGTACCGGACGAGCGGGATGTTGGCCTCGATGAGGGCCCCGCGGACCCGGGAGTGCTCGCTGGTGCCCGGCTCCAGGTCCTTCAGCTGCCCGAACAGCACCTGGGTGAGGGCCCGGGTGTCGGCCCCCCGGCTCTGCGGCCTGGGGGCGACCGCAGGCTCCTCGACAGCCTCCTGCTGGGGCGGTACGTGGGCCTCCTGCGGCGGGGGCTGCGGGGAGTCCGGGTGCGCCTGGTGCGGGGCCTGGTGCGGCGCCTGCGGGGAGTCCCGGTGCGGGCCCTGGTGCGGGGCCTGGGCGCAGTCCCGGTGTGGTTCGTGCGGATGGTGGGGCTGCTCCTGTTGCGGGTCCTGCTGGGGCGGCACCTCGGGCGCAGTACTGGCCGGCACGGTCACGCCACCCCTTCACTTCACGTCATCAACTCATCCGTCAAAAGCGGTCATAGCATCACAAGACATGTGCACTGTGTGCAAGCACCGTATAACGCCGTGTTGGTAGTAAGTTGGGCATAACAGGGCATCTTGCCCCGTGTGCGGGAACGCGAAAAGCCCCCCACCCGTCGGAGTGGGGGGCCGGGAAGTCCGGAAACCGCTTCAGCGTACGGGTTCAGCGCACCAGTTCGGTCATGAACTCGCCGATCGCCGTTGCGGCATCCGAGATCCCCTGGAAGCCTATTTGCACCATATCGGCGGCTTTTTTGGGCTGAGTGATGATGACGAAGAGGACGAAGACGACAAGGGCGCCCGAGATCAGCTTCTTGGTTTCCACGTGCGCTGTCGGCCTCCCCAACCGGTCCTGCAAGGTCGGCAGAGTCTAGCCCGTCGCGTTCGAACACTCACCTGACCTTTAAGGACCAATGACCTGGCGACGCAGGCCCTTTGCCGGTGTGTCTCCGGCCCCGGAAGGCGCAGGATTGAACACAAGCCCACCGGTTCTGGCAGGAAATCGGTGAGCGAGGGACAGGACCTCACTGCGGGGTCCGAGCCGCAAGCTTCCCCCCTGACTGCGGCTTGGACTGGCAGGTTCCGTCCTCATCGGGGGAAGTGGCTTGTCCCCCCGATGCCACTTCCCCCGTCCCAACCGTTGAAGGTCCCGACTCAGGTCGGGGCCTTCTTCGCGTTCCCGGCCTCTCGGGGGGGGGGGGGGGGCTTCGCGCGCCTACTCCAGCCCGCCGGCCAGGTCGGCGATCGGCTGGACCGGGGCGATCACGGGGGCGAGGTGGTTCGGCAGCTCCATCAGCTGGTTGAGCTGGTTCAGGCCGCCGCTGACCTGTCCGCCGATCTCCTGCACCGAGGACGGGCTCGCACCCTCGGGCATGCCCTGCGGAGCCGGCAGGTCCGGGAGGGTGAGGGGGGAGATCGGGGCGGCGGAGGAGGCGGGAGCCGCGAGGCCCGCGGCGGCCCCCGCGAGGGCGATGGCGGCGAGGATGCGCTGGGTCTTGGTCATGCCGTGACAACGGCCCAGGGCGCGGGCGGTCACGCGGATGTCCCCCGGACGCCGGAAGCCGCGCACCCCAGGTGCCCCTGTACCGGGAAAACGACGAGAGCCCCGACCCTTGCGGGGCGGGGCTCTCGATCAGAGCGGTAGCGGTGGGATTTGAACCCACGGATAGCTTGCACCATCACACGCTTTCGAGGCGTGCTCCTTCGGCCGCTCGGACACGCTACCGAGAGAGAGCTTAGCCCAAGGAGACCCGTGCTCTGAAATCCATTGGTTCAGAGGTCGCGGAAGAAGTCCGTGAGCTGCCGCGCGCACTCCCCCGCGAGCACGCCCGAGATCACCTCGGGCCGGTGGTTGAGCCGGCGGTCCCGTACGAGGTCCCACAGCGACCCGGCGGCGCCCGCCTTCTCGTCGGGCGCCCCGTAGACGACCCGGGCCACGCGTGACTGCACGAGGGCGCCCGCGCACATCACGCACGGCTCCAGGGTCACCACGAGGGTGCACCCCGGGAGCCGCCATTCCCCGAGGGCGGTGGCCGCCCGGCGCAGCGCCAGTACCTCGGCGTGCGCCGTCGGGTCGCCGGTCGCCTCCCGCTCGTTGTGCCCGGAGGCGAGGAGCGTGCCGTCCGGGCCGAGCACCACGGCGCCGACCGGCACGTCGCCGGCCGGCACCGCCCGGGCGGCCTCCCGGAGCGCCAGGCGCATGGAGTCCTGCCACGGGTCCCGTACGGGATCGGGCGTGTACGGGGTGGGCCGCGGGGTGTGGTGGTGCGCGGGGATCACTAGCGGACGGCCTCCAGGACCTCGGTGGCGCCGAGGGAATCGGCGATCTCCGAGAGGGCGTCCCCGTCCAGGGTCATCAGTTGTTTGTGGCTCACCCCGAGGTCGTCGAGCAGCCGGGGGTCGCCGAGCGGGCCGGCCGGTGCGGGTTCGGCACCGGCCCGGACGTCGTCGTGGTCGTCCTCGTCCTCGTCCTCCTGGTCTCCGTCGGCGGATCCGCCGTCCGAGTAGGAGGCGATGACCTCGTCCTCGCCGTCCTCGGTGCCGTCGAGGTCCAGCTCGTCGAGTTCGTCGTCCTCCTCGTCCTTGCCGAGCAGCTCATCGGTCAGCATCGAGCCGTAGGAGCTGCGGGAGGCGGCGGCGGCGTTGGACACGAAGTAGCGCGGGTCCTCCTCGCCGTCCACCCGGACGACCCCGAACCAGGTGTCCTCCTGTTCGATGAGGGCTACCACCGTGTCGTCGTCGACAGAGGCGGAGCGGGTGAGATCGATCAGATCACTCAGAGACTCGACATCGTCGAGTTCCATGTCGCTCGCTTCCCACCCGTCTTCGGTGCGCGCGAGCAGTGCGGCGAAATACACCGTGACTCTCCCACTGGTCATAGGCGTGCCGGTTGGAGTTCCCCCCGGCCGGAGGTGGGTGGGGGGTGGAACGGCCGCCGTGCTCGCCGTTTCGTACCCCGCCCAGTCGGCATCGTGGCAGAAACGGAGCCGATGCGAGAGGTCTTCCGCGCCGTGGCGCTGGCCGCGCGTGTTGTACGGGGCCTCGTGCCGGGGCCGGGAGGGCGGCGGGGCGGGGGCCGCGCGGCGGCCGGAAGGGAGCTCGCCGGGGCCGTCGGCGGGGCTCACCAGCGGAAGGTGCGCATGCGCATCTGCTGGCGCATGCGGGCGGCGCGGGCACGCCTGGGCTGGACCCGGTCGCGCAGTTCGCGGGCCTCGTTCAGGTCGCGGAGGAACTGCGCGCGCCGGGCTCTGCGCTGCGCCGTCGTCTCCAGTGGCTCGTGATCGTCTTCGGGCATGGGTCACCGCCCCTGGCTGGTCCGGTCCGGTCCGTCCCCCCGAACCCCCACCTTCCCTCGGACCGGCCGTTTGATGCCACCTTCTGCTACGACTCCGCAGGAATTCAGTCAGATTCCGACAAACCCGACTCCTCGGCCTCCGACAGCGTCGGGACGATCGCCACCGGCCCGTGCGCGTGCTGCAGCACGGCGTTCGCGACCGAGCCGATCATCAGGGACCGGATGTGCCGGCGCGGGTGGTGGCGGCCCACCACGACAAGTGCCGCCGAGTTCGAGGTGTCGACGAGGCGCCCGGCCGCGTCCCCGGGCACCGCGGCCTGCTCGACGGGCACCGTCGGGTACTTCGCCCGGAACGGTGCGAGCCGCTCCGTCTGGGAGCGGAGCATCTCCCGCTCGGCCGGCACCGCGTTCTCGTCCTCCCCCACCAGCGCCTCCGGCGGGATCACCGCGAACGGGCTGTCGATCACCATCGTCGGCGAGGGCGGGATGCTGTACGCCGAGACCACCTGGAGGGTGGTGCCCCGCGCGGCGGCCTCGGTGAACGCGAAGTCCAGTACGTTGTCGGGCGTCTCCGCGGCGTGCAGCCCCACCACGACCCGCCCGGCCGAGGCCTGGGAGGCCGCGTCCACTCCGCGCGCCTCGTGCGCGACCACGACCACCGGGCAGGCGGCACTGGTGGCCACGGCGCGGCTGTTCGAGCCGAGCAGCAGCGCGGCGAAGCCGCCGCGGCCCCGGGAGCCCATCACCAGCATCCGGGCGCCCTCCCCGATGTCCCGCAGGGCCTCCGGGACGGAGCCCTCCAGGGACTCGTAGCGGACCTCGGAGGGCAGCTTGCCCCCGGCCGCCAGGTGGGCCCGTATGCGTCCGCTGACGGGGTCCTCGACCTCTTCGGGCTCGGTGCGGTCCTGGAGGGAGGAACGGCGTGCCGCGTACAGCTGGACGCTGTCGGACAGGACGTGGGCGACGACGAGCCCGGTGCCGTGGCGCACTGCCGCAGCCCTTGCCCACTCGAGGGCCTTGAGGCTGTGTTCGGATCCGTCTACGGCGGCGATCACCATTGCGTGGGTCATCAGTCCAGCGTGCTGGGGGTCCGGGCGGGCCGCATCTCCAGGGGTTTCCCGGGCGCGGTCGCCGCATCGGGCGCGAAGCGGTGGGCGCAGCGCGTAGCCTTTTGGGTGTGGGTCGCGCGTTTGCGGCCGTTTTCGCAGGTAGCGGCGTCGCAGGTCGCAGCTTTCGCTGCGGCAGCCGAGTCTTGGAGGATGTTGTGCGTTTGCTGGTCGTGGATCACCCCTTGGTGGCGCACAAACTCACCACTCTGCGCGACAAGCGCACCGACTCCCCCACCTTCCGGCGCCTCGCCGACGAGCTGGTGACCCTGCTCGCGTACGAGGCCACCCGGGACGTGCGCACCGAGCAGGCCGACATCGTCACCCCGGTCGGCCCGACCACCGGCGTGAAGCTCTCCTACCCGCGGCCGCTGGTCGTACCGATCCTGCGCGCCGGTCTCGGCATGCTCGACGGCATGGTGCGGCTGCTGCCGACCGCCGAGGTGGGCTTCCTCGGCATGGTCCGCAACGAGGAGACCCTGGAGGCCTCCACGTACGCGACGCGCATGCCGGAGGACCTCTCGGGCCGCCAGGTCTACGTGGTGGACCCGATGCTCGCCACCGGCGGCACGCTGGTCGCGGCGATCAGGGAGCTCATCAAGCGCGGTGCGGACGACGTGACCGCGGTGGTGCTGCTGGCCGCGCCCGAGGGCGTCGAGGTCATGGAGCGCGAGCTGGCGGGCACGCCGGTGACGGTGGTGACGGCCGCGGTGGACGAGCGGCTCAACGAGCAGGGCTACATCGTGCCGGGACTGGGCGACGCGGGCGACCGCATGTACGGCTCGGCGGAGTAGCGGCGCGACCGCGAGGAAGCCCGGCCCCCCTTGGGGGAGGCCGGGCTTCTTCATGAGGTCAGCAGGTCAGCAGGTCGCCAGGTCAGCACTTCTTGGCGGGCGCGGGCCGGGGGTTGGCCAGGACGGCGAGGGCCTTGTCCGCGTCGGCCTTCGGCGTGAGCTCCTTGAAGGCGTCGCCCAGGATCAGGTCGATGTCCGCGCTCTCGCGGGCGTCGGTCTGCTGGGTGGCGCCGGCGAGGTTGGTGCCCAGGACGGAGAAGGCGGCCTTGTCCGTCTGCGGCGAGCCGACCAGTATCCCGGCGCCCGGGACCTTCTTGTCGAAGTGGGCGGGGGCGTTGCCGACCTTGCCGATGGCGAAGCCGCGGCTCTTGAGCTCATCACCCACGGCCTTGGCCAGGCCCGCGCGCGGGGTCGCGTTGTAGACGTTGACCGTGATGCCTGCGGGCGGCGGGAGCACGACCTGCGGCGCGGCGGAGGCGGTGGAGCCCGCCTTGGGGGCGGGGGTGGCGCAGTCCTTGGCCGCGGCGGCGGTCTTGCGTTTGTCCGCGTCACCGCCGAACACGTCGATGAGCTGCACGGCCCCGTAAGCGATCAGGGCGAGCCCGATGATCGATCCGAGCACCACGAGGACGATCCGGCGACGGCGTCGAGGGCGGGTCATGCGGGGGTAAGCCGCTCCCGTGACCTTGTACTTTCCGCCCATGCCAGGGGGAGTGAGCATGCTCATGTGCGCAGCGTAATGCCGAGCGCTGCCGATGCCCACTGAATCATCTGTTCATAGGGCAAGCCTGACCCGAAAGGCGCAACCGGGACCTATCAGACAACCGGGAGGGGCCCGTCAGCCCAGCCCGTCAGCCCAGTTCGAGGACGCGCGCGTGCAGGACCTGGCGCTGCTGGAGCGCGGCGCGGACGGCGCGGTGCAGACCGTCCTCCAGGTACAGGTCGCCCTGCCACTTCACGACGTGGGCGAAGAGGTCCCCGTAGAAGGTCGAATCCTCGGCGAGCAGCGTTTCGAGGTCGAGCTGGCCCTTGGTGGTCACAAGCTGGTCGAGCCGGACCGGGCGCGGGGCGACATCCGACCACTGCCGGGTGGTTTCCCTGCCGTGGTCGGGGTACGGCCGCCTATTTCCGATGCGCTTGAAGATCACACGGAAAGCCTACCGGGCAAGGGCCCAGGGGCGCAGCCTTGCGATGACGGTGCAAAGGTGGCAGATAGTGCTAATTCGGGAGTGATATATGAGCCAGAGCACCGACTCCGCATCCCCTGCCGCGTCCCCCGCCGGCCAGATCGCCACGGGGTACGCCTTCACCGGACCCGCGCTCGATCTGGGAGCCCTGCTCTGGGACGGGGCCTGCCTGCCGGAGCACCAGATCCGGATCCCGCTGTCGATGCTCAACCGGCACGGACTGGTCGCGGGCGCCACCGGGACCGGCAAGACCAAGACGCTGCAGCTGATCGCCGAGCAGCTGTCGGCCAACGGCGTTCCGGTCTTCCTCGCGGACATCAAGGGCGATGTCTCGGGGATCTCCGCGCCCGGCACGGCCAACGAGAAGATCGGCGAACGCGCCAAGGACGTGGCCCAGGAATGGGAGGGCGCAGGATTTCCCAGCGAGTTCTACTCGCTGGGCGGGATCGGACCCGGAATCCCCCTCCGGTCCACCGTGACGAGCTTCGGCCCGGTGCTGATGTCCAAGGTGCTCCAGCTCAACCAGACGCAGGAGCAGTCGCTGGGGCTGATCTTCCACTACGCCGATACCAAGGGCCTGGAGCTGATCGACCTCAAGGACCTGCGGGCCGTCGTCGCCTTCCTCGTCTCGGACAAGGGGAAGCCCGAGCTCAAGGGCATCGGCGGACTCTCCACGGTGACCGCCGGAGTGATTCTTCGGGCGCTCACCGCCTTCGAACAGCAGGGGGCGGCGGAATTCTTCGGCGAGCCCGAATTCGACACCAGCGAATTCCTGCGGACGGCGGCGGACGGGCGCGGCCTGGTCTCCGTACTGGAGCTCCCGGCGGTGCAGGACAAACCGCAGCTCTTCTCCACCTTCCTGATGTGGCTGCTTGCGGACCTGTACACCGATCTTCCGGAAGTCGGCGATCTGGAGAAGCCCAAGCTGGTCTTCTTCTTCGACGAGGCGCACCTGCTGTTCAACGGGGCCTCGAAGGCCTTCCTCGAAGCCATCACGCAGACGGTCCGGCTGATCCGTTCCAAGGGCATCGGCGTCTTCTTCGTCACCCAAACCCCCAAGGACGTGCCGGCCGACGTGCTGGCGCAGCTCGGCAACCGGGTGCAGCACGCGCTGCGCGCCTTCACCCCGGACGACGCGAAGGCGCTGAAGGCGACGGTGAAGACCTTCCCGAACTCCGCCTACGACCTGGAGGAGCTGCTGACCCAGCTGGGCACGGGCGAGGCCGTGATCACGGTGCTCAGCGAGAACGGCGCGCCGACACCGGTCGCGGCGACCCGGCTGCGGGCCCCGCAGTCGCTGATGGGGCCGATCGACGCGGCCGCGCTCGACCAGGCGGTGAAGTCCTCGCTGCTCTACTCGCGGTACGCGGAGCCCATCGACCGGGAATCGGCGTACGAGAAGATCTCCGCCGAGCAGGCGGCGGCGGAGGCGGAAGCCGAGGCGGCGGCGGCCGCGGCGGAGGCGGAGAAGCAGGCGAAGGCGGCCGCGAAGGCCGCGCCGAAGCCAGATCCCTCGCTGGCGGAGCAGGTGGTGGGCAGCGGGCTCTTCCGCTCGCTGGCCCGGTCGATCGGTACCCAACTGGGCCGCGAGATCTCCCGGTCCATCTTCGGCACGGCCAGGCGGCGCCGCTGACCCCGCACGGGGGATCCGTACCTGAGGCCCCGTCGGGCCTGCGAGACTCGGAGCATGCGGACCGAACTCACCGATACGACCTCCAGCAAGGTCAACCGGGCCCTGCTCGACGCGCGACGGGCCGTCGGGAGCCCCACGATGGGGCTCGTGCTCAACCTCCTCGTCGTCACGGACGAGGAGAACGCCTACGACGCCGTCCGCGCGGCCTCCGAGGCCTCGCGCGAGCACCCCTGCCGGATCATCGCGGTGATCAAGCGCACCGCACGGGGCTCGCACCGGCTGCGTCAGCACCGGCTCGACGCCGAGCTGCGGGTCGGCGCGGACGCCGGGTCCGGGGAGATCGTGCTGCTCCGGCTGCACGGGGCGCTCACCGAGCACGCGGGCTCCGTGGTGCTCCCGCTGCTGGTGCCGGACGCGCCCGTGGTGGCCTGGTGGCCCGCCGACGCCCCGGACGCGCCCGCCCGGGATCCGCTGGGCGCGCTCGCGCAGCGCCGGATCACGGATGCCGAGGCGGCCGCCGACCCGGTCGCCGCGCTCGACGCCCGGGCCGGCGCCTACGTGCCCGGGGACACCGATCTGGCCTGGACCCGGCTCACTCCGTGGCGTTCGCTGCTGGCCGCCGCCCTGGACCAGAAGCCGCTCCCGGTGACGGGCGCCTCGGTGGAGAGCGAGCCCGGCAACGCCAGCTCCGAGCTGCTGGCCCGCTGGCTGGAGGACCGGCTCGGCGTGCCCGTGGAACGCGTGGCGACCGGGGGCCCGGTCATCACCCGGGTCCGGCTGACGACCTCGGCCGGGGAGATCCGCGTGGACCGCCCGGACGGGGTCCTGGCCACCCTGCTCCTGCCGGGCAGCCCCGACCGCAAGGTGGCGCTGAAGATCCGCAGCAGTGCCGAGCTGATAGCGGAGGAACTGCGACGGCTCGACGCCGACGAGATCTACGCTTCGGCGCTGCGCTTCAGGCGGCCGGCCCAGGCGTCGCTCTCCGCGTAGTGGTTGTCGTAGACGGGCTGGCTGTCGATGATGTCCTGCACCGTGGCCTCGCCGGCCCGGACCCGGCCGAGCAGCCGGTAGTAGTCGAAGCGGCCCATGCCGGGGGTGAAGCCGACGAACACCTCGGCGGTGCTGTCGGCGGCCGGCGCGAAGGCGTGCTTCACGCCGGGGGGCACGGCGAGGAAGTCGCCCTTGGTCAGGGTGTGTATCTCGTCGCCGAGCAGGACGTCGAGCGTGCCGTCCGTCACGTGGAAGAACTCGGTCGCCTTGGTGTGGAAGTGCACCGGGGCGCCCGCCGCGCCGACCTCGAAGGTGGCCGTGTTGCAGGTGAGCTCGGCGGTGTCGGTGAGCAGCGTGATCAGGCTGCCGGGACCGTCGGAGATGATCTCGGCGGAAGCGGCGCGCGTCAGGTTCTCAGTCATGATCACGAGCTTAGGGGCAGGGTCTGACAACCGGCGCGGCACTCGCCCGAATCGTCAATTCCGTTTCCTGGAACCGCTGGTGGCCGCTTTTCAGGCCTTCGCGCCGGCCGCCTTCCCGGCCTTCGCGGCGGCCTTCGCCTCCTGCTTGTGGGCCCGCACCTTGGCCAGCGATTCCGGGCCGGTGATGTCGGCCGCCGACCGGTAGACGTTCGCCGGCCCGTACCCGCCGGCCGCCTCGCGCCAGCCGCGCGGCCGCACCCCGAACCGCTTGCCGAGCAGCGCCAGGAAGATCTGCGCCTTCTGCTCCCCGAATCCGGGCAGCGCCCGCAGCCGGGCCAGCAGCTCGGCGCCGGTACCCGCGTCGGCCCACACCGCCGCCGCGTCCCCTCCGTAGTGCTCCACCAGGTACGCGCACAGCTGCTGCACCCGCTTCGCCATCGACCCCGGGTAGCGGTGCACGGCCGGCTTCTCGGAGAGCAGTGCGGCGAAGGCCTCCGGGTCGTAGGCGGCGATCGCGTGCGCGTCCAGGTCGTCGGAGCCCAGGCGCCGGGCGATCGTCCAGGGCCCCGAGAACGCCCATTCCATGGGTACCTGCTGGTCCAGCAGCATCCCGACCAGCGCGGCGAGCGGGCTGCGCCCGAGCAGCTCGTCCGCCTCCGGCTGCTGGGCGAGCCGGATGGTGACGCTCTTGTTCTTGCCGACCGTGTTCTTGTCGACCTCGTTCTTGTCGTCCATGACCCCAGGGTGCCGCGCGGCCGTGCTCCCCGCGCGGTTGTCAGAGCCCGCGCCTAGCGTGAGTACCGAGACGGGTCACGTCGTACACGACACAGGAGTCGATCGATCATGGCTGAGTTCACGGAAGGCGCGCCCTGCTGGGTGGACGCGATGTTCTCCGATCTGGAGGGCGCGAAGACCTTCTACGCCGATGTGCTGGGCTGGACCTTCGGGGAGTCCAGCAGCGAGTACGGGAACTACACGCAGGCCTACTCCGACGGCAAGGCCGTCGCGGCCGTGGTGCCGCCGATGCCGGGGGCGGAGGGCCAGTCGCAGTGGTGTCTCTACCTCGCCTCGCCCGATGCGACGGCCACGGCCGCGAAGATCAAGGCGGCCGGCGGCGAGGTCCTGATGGAGCCGATGCAGGTCGGCTCCTTCGGCACGATGGCCATCGCCAAGGAGCCGAGCGGCGCCGTCTTCGGCGTCTGGCAGCCCGGCGACCACAAGGGCTTCGAGAAGACCGGCGAGCCGGGCGCGTACTGCTGGGCCGAGTTCTTCTCGCGCGACGTGGCCAAGCCGGACGCGTTCCTCCCGCAGGTCTTCCCGTACGAAGGCAAGCAGATGGACGCCGGCGACGACCCCGAGATGGCCGGGATGGACTTCAAGGTCTTCAGCCTGGGCGGCCCGGAGAACCCGGTGCTGGGCCGGATGAACATGGGCACCGACTTCCCGCCCGAGATCCCCTCGTACGTCCAGGTGTACTTCGCCGTCCCGGACTGCGACGAGGCGGTCGCGAAGACCCAGGCCCACGGCGGCAAGCTGCACTTCGGCCCGATGGACAGCCCCTTCGGGCGCTTCGCGGCCGTGACGGACCCGCAGGGCGCCGCCTTCGCCGTGATCGACGTGGCGAAGACGGTCGGCGAGATGCCGAAGTTCGCCTGACGGGCGTACGGACCCTCAGGCGGCGAAGCCGAGTGCGAAGGCGGCGACGACCGGGGCCAGGTGGATCACCGGGAAGGGGGTGTGGGCATAGGCCCGGGCCCGGGCCACGGTGACCACCGCGCCGGTGTAGTAGAGGACCAGGCACTGACCCGCGCCGCCGCACGGGTGTGACAGGAACCTGGAGATCTACACACCCACCCGCACACCCAGGCCCCTGCCCAGGCCCAGGCTCGGCGGCGCCAGCGCGCCGAACCACACGTGCGTGACCGCGCTGACGTAGCGCGCCCCGCACCGGTCCGAAGGGACCACCAGCTGCGCACCCGCCCGGTCGAGGTCCTCACCGTCGAGGCGGGTCGCCAGCAGCACCGGGCTCGCGCCGAAGTCGGCGTCCAGCTCGGCCCAGGACAGCATCGAATGGTGTCCGTCCCCGCCGGTCACGGCGAGCAGGAACCGCGAACGGTCCTTGCGGCGGCGGGCGTCGAAGGCCGGGCCGGCGTCCGAGACGACCTCCCGGAGCAGCGGGCCCTCGAACACGTGGTGCTGCGGACCGTTCGTCGCGCAGTCGAAGGTGACCGCGGCACGGTGCTGTGCCCAGTCCCGCAGGTCCGCGACGCTGAGCGTCGCCGGGTGGTCCAGGTCTCTGTGCAGCATGAGTTCGGCCATGGCTCACTCATGCCCGGCGCGATGCCCGCCAGAACCTCATCTGCAAGGTTGGTGCCATGATATGAGCCGCAACTATGCCGATTTTGGTCGTATCTGCCTGGCAGATGGAGCGAGCGTCAGGGGCGTCGGCCCCGGGCCTCGTCGATCTTCTGCCAGACCACGTCCCGCGTCACCGGCAGTTCCGTGAAACGGATCCCCGTCGCGTCCCGGAGCGCGTTGGCGAAGGCGGGGCCCACCGGGTTGAAGGGGCTCTCGGACATGGACTTGGCGCCGAGGGGGCCGATCGAGTCGGAGGTCTCCATGAAGTGGACCTCCGTGCGCGGGACGTCCGCGTACTGCGGGAGGCGGTAGCGGCGGAAGGCGGCCGTGGTGACCTCCCCGCGCTCGTCCACCCGTACGGTCTCGAAGAGGGTGGCTCCCAGGGCCTGGGCCACGCCGCCCTCGACCTGGCCGCGGCACTGCATCGGGTTCATGACCTTGCCCGCGTCCGCCGCGTGGACGCTGCGCAGGATCTTCATCTCGCCCGTGCCGGGGTCGACCGCGAGGCGGAACCACTGGGCGTTGAAGGCCACCGAGCGCGGGGAGCCGCCCCAGTGGCCGTCGGCGGCGATCTCGTCGAGCCTGCCCTTGTCGTACGCGGCCTCGTACAGCTCCTTGAGGGTGACGGTCCGGCCCGCGCAGTCGAAGGCCTCGGCCCCCGGCGTGCACAGGTGCCGCGCCACGCCGGTGTGGCGGGCCGCGAAGCTCTTGAGGCGCTCCGCGAGGGAGTCGGCGGCCAGCATCACGGCCTTGCCCGCCACCACCGTGCCGGCCGAGCCGAAGGCTCCGGTGTCGTGGCGGACCACGTCCGTGTCCGACTGGCGGACCGCGATCCGGTCGACCGTGGTGTTCAGCGCGCCGGCGGTGATCTGCTTGTGGACGGTGGTGGTGCCGTTGCCGAACTCGGCCGTGCCCACCGCGATGTCGTACGTGCCGTCCCGCAGCAGGCTGATCCGGGCGTCGGCGTAGTGGCCGCCGGGCGGACCGGTCGCGATCATGGCGACCGCCGTGCCCGTGCCGGTGAGCCAGCCCTCGGGAACGTCCTCGTGGCTGCGGTCCTCGGCGATGGCCTTGCGGACGACGTCCATGCACTGCTTCATCCCGTACGAGGCGATGAAGAGGTCCTCCTCGTGGCCGATCGGGGTCACCATGTGGTCGCCCGGGCCGATGACGTTCTTCTCGCGCAGTTCGAGCGGGTCCATGCCGAGCCGGACGGCGAGCTCGTCCATGACGGATTCGACGGCGAAGAGGACCTGCCCCAGCCCGTAGCCGCGGAAGGCGCCCGCGGGCACGCCGTTGGTGTAGACGGAGTACGCCTCGACCTCCTTGTTCGGCGCCTTGTACACCGCGAAGGACTCGCCGACGCTGTGGAACATGACGGCCGGGCCGTGGTTGCCGTAGGCGCCGGTGTTGGAGACCACGCGGATGCGCAGCGCGGTGAGGGTGCCGTCGGCCTTGGCCCCGATCTTGACGGTGATCTTGAAGGGGTGGCGGGTGGTGGTGCCGTAGAACTGCTCGGCCCGGGTGAATTCGAGTTTCACCGGGCGGCGCAGCTTCAGGGCGGCGAGGACCACGATGTCCTCGGTCAGCATCTCCTGCTTGCCGCCGAACCCGCCGCCCACCCGGCCCGCTACCACGCGGACCTCGTCCTCGTTCAGGTCGTAGAGGGCGCACAGCGCCCGCCGGGTCAGGAACGGCGCCTGGGTGGAGGAGCGGACGGTGATGCGCTCGCCGTCCCCCTCCTCCTTCGGCTCGAAGTACGCGACGCTGCCGTGGGTCTCCAGGCTGGCGTGCTGCACGCGCTGCGTCCGGAAGGTCTCCTCGTAGACCACGTCCGCCTCCGCGTACCCCTTCTCCATGTCTCCAAGGGTGTTGTGGACCTCGCCGCACACGTTGTTCTCGGCGCGGAAGATGCCCGACTCGGGTCCCTTGGGGTGGAGGACGGGCGCGCCGGGCAGCATCGCCTCCTCCGGGTCGATGACGTACGGGAGTTCCTCGTACGTGACCACCACGCGGCGGCAGCCCTCCTCGGCGGCCTGCTCGGAGTCGGCGACGACGGCCGCCACGCGCTGGCCGACGAAGCGGACCACGTCGTCCAGGACCCGGGTGTCCATCGGGTCCTCGGCCGGGTGCTCGTGGCGGGCGCTCGAGTACAGGCGGTCGGGGGCGTCGTGGTGGGTGAGGACCGCGTGCACACCGGGGACCTGGAGGGCGTCGGTGGTGTCGATGGAGACGATCCGGGCGTGCGGGTGCGGGGAGCGCAGCAGCTTCATGTGGAGCAGCCCGGGCACCTCGACGTCGAAGGTGTAGCGGGCCGTGCCCGTGACCACCTGCGGGCCGGCCGGCGCGCCGAGGGACTTGCCCACGGCCTGGCCCGCCTCGGGGGTTTCGACGTGCTTCACGCCGCGCACGGCGTCCTCGATGGCGCGGTAGCCCGTACAGCGGCAGATGTTGCCCTTGAAGGCGCGGGGCAGGTCGTCGAGCTTGCCGTCGTCGTGCGCGGTGCCCTGCTCGGCCCGGAGGGCGGAGGTGGTCATCAGGAATCCGGCGGTGCAGAAGCCGCACTGGAAGCCCTGGGCATCGAGGAACTGCTGCTGGACGGAATGCAGTTCGCCGCCGGGCGAGCACAGTCCCTCGACGGTGGTGACGGAGCGGCCCTCGGCGCGGACGGCCGGGTAGAGGCAGCTGTGGACGGGCTGCCCGTCGACGTGGACGGTGCAGGCGCCGCAGTCGCCCTGGTCGCAGCCCTTCTTCACGCCGAACCAGCCGCGCTCGCGGAGGTAGGTGCGCAGGCACTGGCCGGCGCGGGGCTCCTCGGTGAAACGCTGTTGGTTGATGTCGATCTCGTAGCCGCTGGCGCCGGCGTTGTCGCTGCCGCTGATGGTCATCGCAGTTCCTCCGGAGCGTCCTCGCCCGTCAGTTCGCGGCGGACCTCTTCCGCCAGGAGCAGGCCCATGTGGCGCCGCCAGGCGGGCAGTCCGTGGATGTCGTCGTACCACTCGTCGGGCCGGACCGTGTCGTCGATCGCCCGGCGCAGCCCGTCCGCCGTCGGCGGCAGCGCGAACCAGAAGCGGAAGGGGCGGGTGGTGGCCGCCGAGACCGTGACGGCGAGCGAGCCGTCCTGGGGGTCGTGGGCGCCGATGACGAGGGCGCCGGAGCGGCCGAGACCGTAGAGGGAGGCCTGCCGGAAGGCCGTACGGGAGTCCAGGGCGCGGGCGGGCAGCCGCACCGAGCGCAGCAGCTCGCCGTCGCGCAGGTCCTTGACGCCGGCTCCGCGGATGAAGTCGGTGACGGGCACGCGGCGGGTGGCGCCGTCCTGGCCCTGGAGGAGGACGGTGCCGTCGAGGGCGGCGGTGAGGGAGATCATCGGGCCGGCGGGCAGGCCGTTGCAGAGGTTGCCGCCGACGGTCGCCATGTTCCAGATCTTGAAGCTGGCGAGGAAGGCCCGGCAGCACTGTTCGAACAGCGGCGCGGCCGTGGCGGGCAGGGTCCGGCCGAAGCGGGACAGCTCGGTGACGGTGCAGGTGGCGGCGATGTCCAGGGAGCCGTCGGGCTGCCAGGACAGGGGCGGCCAGCCCATCCGGGAGAGGTCGACGAGACGGCGGACGTGGGGCTGGGGCTCGGAGAAGAGGTACGTCCCGCCACCGAGCCAGGCGTCACCCGGTCGCCAGGGTTCGCGGCGGCGTGCGTCGCGTACGTCGAGCACCGTATTGAGATCCATTTCCCGCCATCCTTCCGTCGTCGTCTCGTACTCCAGCCAGTGAAACAACGGGCCGGGCACCGGGACGACTGGTCCCCGGCACGGAAAAACACCAGGGCCGACGGGGCGTCCCTGGTGGATCATCCAAGAGGTTGTTCGAGGTGTTGCCCTTGCATTTACCATGGTAACTCTCATATTCGCCTCGCGATTGTGGGCTGCCACCCGCCGCAAGGAGTCCCCGCCATGCACGTCCTCGACCTACTCCAGTCCGACAACCTCGGCCTCACCCTGCTGTGGGGCGAGCAGTCCCTTCTCGGCCAGGAGGTCAGCGGGGTGACCGCCACCGACCTGGAGGACCCGGGCCGGTTCCTGGGTCCCGGGGAGCTCGTGCTCAGCGGCCTCGTGTGGTGGCGTCCGGGGGCGTCGGCCGCCGCCAGGACCGACCGGTTCGTCGCGGCCCTCGCCGACGCCGGAGCGCGGGCGCTGCTGGCCGGCGAGGAGACCCACGGAGGGGTGCCCGAGGAGCTCGTCGCCGCCTGCCGGGCCCACCGGATGCCGCTCGTGGCGGTGCCCGCGCAGACCAGCTTCCGGGCCGTCACCGAAGCGGTGTACCTGCGCCAGTGGGGCGATCTCAGCAGGCGCCCCACCCGGCACTTCGCGCTCCCCGAGAACGTGCGCAGCGAGCTCAGCCGGCTCCTGGAGGGCGGGGCCGGGCCGGCGGAGCTGCTGGACCGGGCGTGCGCGCACCTGGGCCGACTGCCCTGCTACCTGCTGACCGCGAGCGGCCGCACGGTGGCCCGTACCCCCTCGGCGCCCCCGATCCCGGCGCGGCGGGCCGCCTCCGCCGCGAAGGGCGGGGTCTCGCTGGGAGTCGAGAGCGAGAGCTCCCCGTACGACGCCTGGCTGCTGCACGTCCCGGACGCCGACGCGGCGCCGCCGCGGGTGCTCCACGAGATCGCCGAGGTGTTCGCGCAGTACCGCGACGGCCGGGCCCGCCGGGTGGCCGCGCGCCGGGCCGCCGGCCGGGACCTGCTCGCCCTGGTGGCGGACGGTGCCGAACCGGATCTCGTCGGCGCCGCCCTCCAGGTGGCCGGACTGCCCGCCGGGGGCCCGTACCGCGTGGTGACGGCGACCGACGGGGACGCGCTGGCGGAGGCGCTGGGGCACCTGGAGGGCGCCCGGTGGGCGGCGGGTCCGGGCGGGGCGGTGCTCTACGAGGGCCCGGACGGGGCCGCCTCCCCCGAGGCGGCGGCCGCCACCGACGATCTCGCCGACCGGCTGCGCGCGGTGTGGCCGCTGCTCCAGGCGTGCGCCGAACCGGGGAGCGACCTGCGGCTCGGCGTGGGCGCGCGGACGGCCTCGGCCGAGGGGCTGGGCGCGTCACTGTGCCAGGCGCGCTTCGCGCTGACAGCCGCGGACGCGCAGGTCGCGGTCCGCGGGGTCGAGCAGCTGGACACCCTGGCCGAACTGCTGTCGGGGGTCCCGCCGGAGGTCCGCGGCGTGTTCGGGGCGCGGACGCTGGGCTCGCTCGGGGACGGGATGCTGCGCGAGACGCTGGAGGTGTTCCTCGCGAACAACTGCTCGTGGACGCGTACGGCGGAGGCGCTGCACCTGCACGTGAACACGGTCCACTACCGGATCGAGCGCGTGGAGGCCCTGACCGGCCGCGACCTGTCCCGCCTCGACCACAAGCTGGACCTGTACGCGGCCCTGCGCTGCTAGGGCCGGCCCGCCGGGCGGGGTCTAGAACGCCAGGTCGATGTGCACGTCCGTGGACTTCACCCGGGCCGTCACGATGACCCCGACCGCGATGCCGAGCTCCTCGACCGACTCCCGGGTCACCACGGAGACCAAGCGGTGCGGGCCCGACTGGATCTCGACCCGGGCCGCGACCTCGTCGACCCGGACGGCGGTGACGATCCCGGCGAAGGAGTTGCGCACGGAGGTGGCGGGGGCCTTCTCCGGCACCGGATGCAGCCCGGCGGCCCGCTCCTTGGCGAAGGCGGCGAGGGCCACCCCGTCGACGGTCCGCCCCCCGTCGGGCGCTCGCAGGGCGGGCAGCCGCTCCCCGTCGGCCCAGCGGCGGACGGTTTCGGGGCTCACGCACAGCAGGCCGGCGGCCTGCCCCATCGAGTACGAAGGCACGCGCGCAGCCTAGTGGCGCGCCCGGGCCCGGCGGGCCCGTCCGGGTGGGTGCAAAATTCATCTAACGGGGCAAAGAGGTCAAGGGGCGTAGCGTCGTAGGAGCGACCGGAAACGTGAAAGAAGGGTGCCGCCGATGTCCGTCCCGCCTGTCCCGCCCACCCCGCCCGCACTCCCCCTCCTCGTCGGGTTCGACGGGTCGCCCCGGAGCCTCGCCGCCGCCCAGTGGGCCGCCCGCGAGGCCGTGGCGGCCGGGGCGCCGCTCCGGCTGCTCCACGTGGGTCAGGCCTGGCCGAAGGTCCAGCCGATCTCCGTGGAGTTCCAGCCCGTGCTCGGCGCGAGCGAGCACGTCGCCAGGACCGCGATGTCGGCCCTCGCCGAGGAGCTCCGCGCCGCCCACCGGGGCCTGACCGTCGAGACGGCCACGGCCGAGGGCGGCCCCGGCAACGAGATCCCGCGGGAGGCCGGCCGGACGGATACGGGGCTGATCGTGCTCGGTGCGAGCGGCGAGGACCGCCACATGGTTCCGCAGCTCGGCTCCACCGCGCTGCACGTCGCGGGCCGCGCCGAGATCCCGGTCGTCCTCGTACGGGAGTCCGCCGCGCGCGCACCGCACGGACGCGGGGTCGTCGTCGGGGTGGACCCGACGGGCGACCACGGCGCGGTGCTCGACTTCGCGTTCGCCTGGGCGGCGCGGCACGGCCTCCTGCTGTGCGCGGTGCACGCGGTGTCCACGGGGCCGGTGGACCCGGAGCCGCTCGAAGCCGCCGTGGCCGCGGCCGGCACGCGCCACCCGCAGGTCCGGGCCGAGTGCGTGACCCGCCCCGGCGACCCGGCGAAGCTCCTGCTCGACCAGTTCGACGAGGCCGACCTCCTGGTCGTGGGCCGTCGCCACCACCGCCCCCTGCACGGCATGGGCCCCACGGACCACGCGGTGTCCCACCACGCCCACAGCCCGGTGGCCCTGATCCCCCACGGCTAGGCCCTACTTGTCACCCGCCGGGCCGTACCACTGGAGGGCCTGGCCGGTGACGGCCGCGATGCACTCGAAGTCGCGGTCGCGGTGCAGGAGGGTCAGCCCCTGCAGTTCCGCGGTCGCGGCGACGACGAGGTCCACCGCGCCGGTGCTGCGGTGCTGCCCCCGCCGGGTCAGCAGGTCCTGCACGTGCCAGGCCCGGTCGTAGGCGCGGTCGTCGACCGGCACCCAGCCGAACACCAGCCGCATGTCCTCGATCCCCCGGATCCGGTCCTCTGCGGACCTGGCGCTGTAGAAGAACTCCAGCTCGGTGATCGGGCAGGTGGCGATGAGCCCGGCTGCCGCCGCCTGGTCCCAGCCGTACTGTTCGGCGTCGCCCCGCATGAGTCGGGCCAACGCGCTCGTGTCGATGAGGAATTGGGCAGCGCTCACCGCCGGTAGTTCCCCTTGTCGTCAAAAAGATCCAGTTCGACGGCGCCATCGGCGGCGGCCGCACGGAGACGTGTCAGTGCGAGAGCTCGGCGCCGGGTCTCCAGCACCTCGCGCAAGGCGGTGTTGACGGTGTCCCTCTTGGTGCTGGTGCCAAGGGCTTGGGCGACGTCGGCGAGCAGCTCATCGTCGAGATCGATCACGGTTCTACTCACGAGGCACCTCCGTTGATATCAACTCGGATGCCGATTATATCTTCGAAGGATCTTCCGGGGAACCTTTACGGGCGGCCCCTACCGCCGCAGCAGCACGATCACCGAACCCCACATCGTCAGCAGTACGTTGCCCAGGGCGTACGGCACCGTCGTCCCCAGGGCCGGGATCTGGCTGCGCGCGCGTTCCGTCAGGGCGCCCAGCGCGGCCGTCGTGGTCTGGGCTCCGGCCAGGGCGCCGAGCAGGATCGGGAGGGGGAGGCGCTGCACGAAGTGCCCGTAGACGAATCCGGCCAGCAGCGGCACGGTCGTCACGGCCGCGCCCCAGAGCAGCAGCGGCCAGCCGGCTTCGCGCAGGCCCGGGACGAAGCTCGGGCCGGCGTTGAGGCCGACGACCGTGACGAACACGCACAGCCCGAGCGTGCCCATCAGCCACTGCGCCGCCGACGGCAGGTTCCCGTACGTGGGGTACTTGCTCCGGATCCAGCCGAAGACCAGCCCCATCAGCAGCGCCCCGGTGGAGGTGGACAGCGACAGCGGGGCGCCGGCCGCGTGCAGCGCCGGAATGCCGAGGCAGCCGCCGAGGAAGAGCCCGAGCGCGATCCACACCATGTCCGTGGCGAAGCTGGTCGGCACCGGCTTGCCCAGCTCCGCCGCGGCCGCCTCCACCCGGCTGCGCGGCCCCGTGAGGACCAGGGTGTCGCCCCGCTCCACGGTGCTGTCGAGCCGGACCCGCAGGTCGGCGCCGGCCCGCCAGTGCTCGTCCACGAAGACGCCCGGCATGAACTCCTCGTGGCGCAGGGTGCGGATCGTGCGGCCGCTGAGGTTCCGGTCGGTGATGACCACGTGCAGGGACTCGGTGCGGTAGGCGAGCAGCTCGAAGTCGTCCGTCTCCATCCCGATGTGGGTGCGCGCGTCGTACGCGACCAGGTCGCCGCGGACGGCGCTGACGGCCAGGATGTCGCCCAGCTCCACCCGGGTTTCCGCGGTGTGCTCCAGGATCTCCCCGGCGCGGCGCAGCCGGGTGATGTAGAGCCGCCGCCCGGCGGCCTTCTGCTCCGCCTCGAAGTCCCCGATCGTGCGCCCCGCGAAGGCCGCCACGTCGACGGCGTACGCGCGCAGCACGTGCTTGTAGTAGCCCTCCCCGGCGTCGGGGTCGTCGTCCGAGGCCTCCAGGTCGGCGGCGAGCACGGCGCTCTCGACCGCCAGGTCCCGGCGCAGGATCCTGGGCAGGATCCCGGCGAGGAGCAGCGCGGGCAGGACCGTACCGAGGGGGTACGTGACCGCGTAGGCGACGGCGATCAGATGCGACTGGTCCCGGGCCTCGGCCGCGCTGACGCCGGGCAGATGGGCGATGGCGTCGGAGCCGACGCCGATGACGGCGGACTGGGTGAGGCCGCCGCCGAGCAGACCGGCGGACAGGCCTGTGCCGTACCCGGCGAGCGTGGCGCAGGCCCAGGCGGTGGCGAGTCCGGTGACGCAGACGATGAGGGCCAGGACGACCTGGGGGAGGCCGTCCTTGCGCAGGGCGCGGAAGAACTGCGGGCCGACGTCGTAGCCGAGGGCGAAGAGGAACATGAGGAAGAAGACGGACTTGATCGGACCGTCGATCTCGACCTTGGCCTGGGAGCCGATGACCAGGCCGGCGACGAGGCATCCGGTGACGGCGCCCAGCGCGATCGACTTGTACCGGACGCGGCCGAGCAGGAAGCCGACGGCGATGGTCAGGAAGATCAGCAGCTCGGGGTAGGGCTGGAAGATCTCCTTCCTGAGCCAGTCCATCCCTGCCTCCTCCCGCGCCTCCTCGGCCGTCTCGGGCAACGGTATGTGCGGGTATGTCCGCCCGCACGTCCAGAAACCGCTGCCGCCCGAGCGGGTCAGCCGGTGACCCGCTCGGCGAGGTACTGCTCCCAGGTGCGCCTGCCGAACGCGTGGTCGGGGGCGGTCAGGTGGCCGGCGCGCCAGGCGGCCCCGACCTTTCCGGGGATCCGGACGGGAAGGACGGCGCGGCGCTTGCCCGTCGCGCGCAGCCAGCCCCTGGCGAGATCGGCGGCCCGGTACACGGCCGGTCCGGCGAAATCGGGCACCCGGCCGGCCGGGTCGCCGAGGGCCAGCTCGACCAGCCGGTCCGCCACCTCGCCCGGGTCGGCCGGCTGGCAGTCGGTGCCGGACGGTACGAGGACCACCGGGAGCTTGGACAGGGCCCCGAGGGCGAGGTCGAGCAGTGCGGGGAACTGGGTGGCCCGGATGCTGGTCCAGCCGGTGTCCGAGGCGGCCAGCAGACGCTCGCACTCCAGCTTCACCCGGTAGTAGGGGTAGGGGATCCGGTCGACGCCGACGATCGAGATGTTGACGACGTGCTCGACGCCGGCCCGCTTCCCGGCTTCCAGCAGGTGCCGGAGGGCGGGGACGTCGTTCTTGAAGTGCCGGAGGTCGCTCGCGCAGTGGATGACCGTACGGACGCCCGCGAGCGCCTCGTCCAGTCCGGCGCCGGCGGTCAGGTCGCCGGTGTACCAGTCCACCCCGGCGTCGTCCGGCAGGTCCGTCCGGCGCGTGAGCGCGCGGATCGGGCGTCCGGTGCGGCGGACCCGCTCCAGCACCTCGCGGCCGAGCATGCCCGTCGCCCCGGTCACCATGATCGTGTCGTTCTCCATCGGTCCCAGCCTTTCGAAGCCGCCGTCACGGCCGCTGTCGCCGCCGTCACCGATGAAGAACCGACGGGTCAGGCGTTCTGTGACAGGTTTCGGAGCTGAGTCGCGAGGAAGCCGAGTTTGTCCGGGTTCAGCACGAGCCGGACGCCGGTGATCCCGCCCTCGCCGAGCTCCAGCGCCCCGAACGCGGTCAGCTCGCCGTCCGCCCAGCCGACCACCGCCGGAACGCCGTTCACCTCGGCGAAGGAGATCTCCGCGGCGTTGACCCACCGGGAGAAGAGACCGACCAGGAATCGGGCCGCCTTGTCCCGCCCGGCCACCGGCCGGCTCGCGGCGCTCGCCTTGCCGCCGCCGTCCGACCAGACGACCACCTGCTCGGAGAGCAACCGCTCCAGCCCGTCCATCGCACCCTCGGACGCGGCGGCCAGGAACCGGGCGAGCAGTTCGTCGTCCTGCTCCCGCGAGCTGGTGAACCGGGGCCGGCCGTCGGCCAGGTGCTGCCTGGCCCGGCCGTGGAGCTGGCGCGCGTTCGCCTCCGAGCAGTCCAGGACGCCCGCGATGTCCCGGTGGCTGTAGCCGAAGGCGTCGCGCAGCACCACGGCGGCCCGCTCGGGCGGCGACAGCCGCTCCATCAGCGTCAGCACGGCGAACGACACCGAGTCCCGCTGCTCCGCCGTCTCCATCGGCCCCAGCACCCCGTCGCCGGTCCCCACCGGCTCGGGGATCCAGGGCCCGAAGTACTCCTCGCGCCGCACCCGGGCGGAGGTGAGCCGGTTCAGGCACAGGTTGGTGACCACCTTGGCCAGCCAGGGGCCGGGCGCCGCCACTTGGCCGGGCTCGGCGCCGTGCCAGCGCAGGTACGCGTCCTGCACGGCGTCCTCGGCCTCGGCGGCCGAGCCGAGCATCCGGTACGCCAGCGAGAACAGACGGGGTCGGTGGGCCTCGAACTCCTGTGCCGTGTCCATGGCACCACGCTAAGCGCGGGCCCCCGGCGGCCCCCCGGCAGGCGGCCCCGTGAGCAGGCCGAGCACCTGCCGCGGTGTCCAGTGCCCGGCCGCGCCCGGGCAGGCGGACAGGTAGTCGGCGATCTCCCGCTCCCCCCACGGCCCCGACTCCAGCAGGCCGCCCGCCAGGTACCGCAGGTACGCGGCGGACGGCGCGAGCGGCTCGATGTCCCGCAGGGACCAGGGGGCGGTGAACGTCAGCACCGGGATGCCCTCGACCGCCCCCGGGCAGACCAAGGTCCCGTAGCGGCCGCCGCCCGACTCGTCGCGGCCGTCGCGCAGCACCTTGGCGAGGTCGAGATCCGGTCCCGGTTCCCGGTACATCTCCTGCGCGGCGATGTCCGACACCTGGCCCACGGTCACCAGGTGGGCGCGCCCCAGCAGGCGACCCGGCGCCGAAGGATCGTAGAAGCCCCTCCCGCCCGTCCACACCGGGGACTCCGTGGCGAAGCAGAGGCATCCGGCGAGCCGGACGGCGATCGACCGCTCCGGCGCCCGCCGGTCCCGGCACCCGGGATACGAGCGCGCCGCGCCGGGCGGCGTCCCTCCGGCGATGTAGGCGGTCAGCCGGTCCCTGTGCATGTTGGACCCGTACGAGGCGTACCAGACCCGGCCGTGAACCGCCGGGGCATCGACGCCGAGCGGGAGCGGGACGGCGGTGTGGACGACCATGCGGTTCCTCGCCTGCGGACCGTATGCGGGGGGAAAGTCGAAGAGCCCCGCTGCAAGCAGCGGGGCTCTTCGACGTATTGCCCGGTGAGAGCAATGGCGGAGGATACGAGATTCGAACTCGTGAGGGGTTGCCCCCAACACGCTTTCCAAATGTTCGTACGCCCGTCCGGAGAGGGTCGTATCCGTTCTGACCTGGGCCGGAACCTGACCCAGAGGGTTCGCCGGATGGCCCTGGACGGGTACGAATGAGACCGGAACTGAGACCGGTCTCCGGTCCCTGAGCCCGTTCGGCCTACTGGGGCATGACGCCGTGGATGCGGGAGAGCGTGAAGACGCGTTCGGCTTCGCGCAGGTGGCACCAGGCTTCCAGGTAGGGCGGGTCGAGTTCCAGGCTGCTCAGGGTGCGGACGGTGCGACTGCCCGAGGCCGCGACGTACTCGACGGTGATGGCGGTGCCGGCGTCGATGGCTCGGGCGAGCTGGCGGACATCGCTGTACGCAAGGTGCTTCGCGTATCTGGCGACGATTTCTTCGGTGTCCGTCCCGAAGGGGACTCCGCTGCCGAAGGGGTCGGGTTCCGGCACGGTCGGTGGTGCGGCCAGCAGCCGGACAGCTAGCTCATCGAGGTCGGCGCCGCCCGGGACCTTCGACGTACGAATGGCCGCGCCGCTTCGGGTGCCACGCTTGTCGTTGGTCTGCCGAGGGGCCGGAACAGGAGCGGCCGCCCGCTGGGGCCGGATCTTCTCGACGCGTACGGTTCCCCCGGCCGTTTCGGCGACGGGGGCGTAGCCCTCGGCGCGGAGCGCTGCGAGGGTTGTGTCGAGCGAGCTACGACTGACCAGAACAGTTGGCGCGAGCTGGCGCAGGCCGAGCTTGGAGAGCCCCCGGTGGGCGGCGAGTTCGGCCAGGAGCGCCGGCTCCTCGCCGTGGAGGACGCAGGCGGCCGGGGCGATGTGCACGCGTCCGTGGCCCCGCGCGGTGTCGGCGATGAGATAGGACAGCGGCTGGGGCAGGGGCCCGGCTGCGATGGCGGCCAGATCGGCTGCGATGTCCCTCGGGGCGCGGCCGGCGTCCAGGGCCCGTCGGATGCTGCCGGAGCTGAACCGCCACACCGAGGCCGTGCCACTGGTTTCCCGGTCAGCGGTGGCATCGAGGACCACGGCGACCCGCGCGGCCGGTGTGCCGGCGACGACGGCGGTGAGGTCGCCGCCGATCCGGGCGGTTTCGGCGGCCGGGGGCAGCAGTCGTCGGCAGGTGGCGGTCAGTCCTTCCGCGTCGTAGGCGAGCAGATGGACGCCCAGAGCCGACAGGGCGCCTCGGGCGATCACTCCGAACATTTCGGCCTCGCGGATCACCGTGGCGAACGGGGTGATGTCCGTAGGTGAGGTGTCGGCGAGCGGGCGGTGCCAGGCCACCGTCGGTCCGAGATCGGAAACGTCCTTCACACCCTGACCGGCCGGGAGCCGTGCCGCTGCGGCAAACAGCCCGTCGCGGGCCTGCCGGCAGCCGTTACAGGGCGGCGCTCCCGCGAGGGCTGGTAGCGCCTTGTTGTCCTCGTCGCGTGCCCGGGTGGGAGTGAGCGGCAGTTCGCGCCATGCCTGGAGCAGCGTGGCAAGCCGCTCCGCGGGCTCCTGTTCCGCCCAGACGTCATAGGCCTCGGTCGGTGCCACGCGGTCGCCGACCCGGGCCAGCAGCCCGGCCGCGTACGCGACCTCCAGGGTGATGCGGACCACGGCATCGCCGGCATGGGCGGCCTTGCCGATTCGGGCCAGCTCACGCGCGCCGATCCCACCGGACTTGAGTCTGGCGGGCGGAGCCGCGGAACAGGCCGAGAGGACCGAGGCGGCCTGGGTCAACAACGCCGCAGCCGAGGCTGCGGCCTCCCGCTCCACCTCGGCGGGGGTGATGGACACCAGCTGAGGGGACGGTGGAAGCGGGGTGAAGGGGGCGCGCCAAGTGGGCCCGCGCAACGCCAGCGCGACTTCGACCGGCATACGCGCGGGATCGTATCGGCGGCGGTCCTGGATCAGCAGGCCCCGGTCGAGTGCCCACCGCGCCCCCGGTTCGAGGACGGGGCCAGGGGTCCCGAACACGATGGCCTGCGGCTGCCTCGGCGCAGACCCTGCCCGGTGGGACAGCAGCTTCTGTGTGACCGCGGGCGCTCGTGCCACCACTTCGGCAATGACTTCGGGGTCGCTGTGGTGCGCGACGAGCGCCGCCATACGCTGCTGCTTGGTGCCGGGCGGCTTGATGCCCAGCGCCGCCAACATGCCGCGCAGCTCGTCGGAGGTCATGTCCGCCAGCAGCTCCGCAATTGGTGCGTCCAGGCCGAGCGGCGCGTCCCATGCCGCCCGCAACGGTGCCGCCGTGTGGAGCCTTCCGTTGTGGTCCGGCCAAACCAGCGCGTGCTCGGCCAGAGTCTCCAGGACCGCTCCCAGTGCGAGACCGGCCTCGCCTGCCGTCGCTCCCAGCAGCTTCGCCAGGGCCTTGCGCGACGCGGTCGTCCCGAGCGCCGCCACGGCCTCGGCCACCTGCAAGTCGGGCAGGGTGAGCAGGGGCAGCGCTAGTGCCACCGACCCCGGCCGCTGAAGTCGGTCCGCCAGCTCCCCTACCGAGCGGGGCTCCGGAGGGGACGCGGTGTCGTTCCGTGTCGCGAGCACACGTGCCAGGCGCGGGCCGTCGAGACCGCTCAGCCAGGCTGTCAGCGTTGATCCGGACGCCATCGAAACCTCTCCTCCGGCCAGGAAACGGGCCGTGGCCGGACCTCGGCCAGTCCGGCACCGGGCTCAAGGATGGCCCATCCGGTGGGTGTGGACGTCTCGCAGGGTGAAAGATCCCCGCCCACGGGTGACATCGAGCCGCGGACGCCCTGCCCACCCTGACGCCGGGCGGGTTCGTCAGGGTGACAGGTCCTCCAACGAGCGCGGTCCGCGGAGGAGGAGTCCTCCCGATTGGCGACTACTCGGGCCAGTCGGCATCGATTTTCTATTCTCCGCCGACATGAGAAGCTCCATTCTCCACATCGTCGGGATGCACGAGGGAGTCCTGGATGCCCAAGATGCGCATAAGTGACTTGACCGACACGACTCGGCTATTGCCAATCCAGAGCACCCTGAAGGAGAGGGATCCCTTCCCGGCCATCTTTGATGCTTGCGATTCTGAAAGGCCAACAATCTTGGCCGCCTCGCTGAAGCCGATGTGTTGTGGCAATAGATCGGAAACTCGATAGTAGAGATCCCGTCCACCCAGGATCGCCCCATCTGTGCGGGAGTAATGGCGGGAGTATCTGCCTCATCACGGCAACCGCTGCGGAGTTTCTCATGGAGAACCTTGACGCGGCTCATGACTCCCATTCGTTGCAGCAGGGCTCCCGTGCGTTCGCCACGAATTCTCTCATCGGCATCCGGATCCTGCACCATGCTGGCGTCAATGATGACGATGCGCACAGCGTGGAATCCTCCTCACGCACGGCATCGGCAATCAGATGCTCCGCACTTGCCGCACACGTTTCCGAGCTTCCGGCCTCCAGCAGGCCGCGAGCGCCGGTGAACGCACGGGTCATCATTGTGTCCAGGAGTTTCTTGGATGGCATGTCACCTGCCGCGGAAAACCATACCTCCAAGGCCCCTTCTATCATCGCTGGTGATGTCGGAAACCTCGTAACGCCATTTTCGCGCCAACTCTTTCGACCATCCTCCAAAATATGGGGTCAGTAGATCCAGTAGGATCATCGGCCACTTTCTCCCTCTCCTGTTGGTCGCTTTCTCTCGCCAAAGTGCCCACCGATTCCCAGAGGCGCAAGCTTGCTACGGACTTCGTTCGGCCAAGTCGAGCCTTCTCGCGCAACACCGGATATGTGGGATGGCTCTTGATCGCGCACGCTTGAACATCGCCGACATGTGTGCAGATGGGTTCCCCGTTGCAGTCACGCTGAACTCGTTCAGTGATTAGGGTGAAGATATCGCGCATGTTTCCTCTCGCGCCGCTAGATCGGGCCTGAGGAAAAACATGGGGCGCGGTCGTTGCGCTTCGGGGATTCCTGCTGGAATCCAGCCCCATCGAGTGAACAATGTTTGGCGGCATGGTGATATGCGAGGTGTGAGTGGCGGCACTCGACAGGTGGCGCTCTGCCTGCGGCAGGGTGGGATCCTCGGCCTCAGGCGGCCGCATGTCGACCTTGCGTTAAAGGGCATGACGGTCCATCGGAACCAGCCCCGCTTCGCGCATGGCTGTGTCAACCGCTGCGGGCGCAGCCTGGCTGTTGCCTGTGCTGCCATGAACACGGCTGATCTTCACGACGTACCACTGGCGCGGTGCTCGCGACGTGTCACTTAGCTGGCTACGGGGTGGCGCTCCCCGTTGCGTCCAGCCCGACAGCTTCGTCTAGCTGGTTCGCGACCAAAGGGGCCATCGCTGTCGCAGGCTGACTGCGACTGCCGGACACAGCCGGCGGCGACCCGGCGGATGCGTTCGGTCAAAGCTCGGATTCGGGTCGTTTTCGGCCCTCTCCAGGGTTGTCCGGCCTAGGGTGGTCTTCAGGCATGGGCCCGTGGACCACAGCGTGGAGGAGCCGATTATGAGCACTGCCCCGAATCTGCCGCTCCCGCCGCGCAGACCTGAGGAGCCTCATCCGCTCCGGACGATCCGGGAGATCCGGGAGTCTCTGCCCGAGCGGCAGCTCGGACACTTCGATGCCGAGCTCGCCGACACCGACATCGATGCCCTGCCCGACATGCTTCACCGCTGGGCGACCCTGGGCAGCGACGGGTTTCTCGATCGGCTCACGGAGGCTCCGTTCGAGGGGTTGGAGTTCGGGCAGCGGTCCTACGACGACGAGGCGGACGGCGGGTGATCTATCTACTCGACACCAACGTGGTCGCAGAGATCACCACCCGGCCGAAGCCTGCCCCGGCTGTTGTCGCCTGGGCTCGGTCGGTTCCGGCTCCTGCCCTCTACCTGAGCGTCATCATGGTCGCGGAGATCGAAGCGGGCATTGAGGGAACACCTGATCCGGTGCGGCGTACCGTTTTCGAGCTGGCGCTCATGGACATCCGTGATCAGTACCGCGACCGGATCGCCGCCGTTGGAGAGCGGGAGGCACTCGCCTACCTCGCTCTTCACCGGAGGCTCAAGAGTGCCGGGACCAGCATCGATCCTCCCGATGCGCTGATCGCTGCCACCGCCCTGGCGAACGGCTGGACGCTGGTGAGCCGGAACATCAAGCATCTGGCGCGATCAGGCGCACTCCTGCTGAACCCATGGGAGTACGAGGGATAGGCCATCGAGGCCGGGATCTGGTGGATCGCCCGGCTATGCGGCAAATAAATGAGACTGGAACTGAGACCATGGAACGCAAAGAGCCCCACCGCAAGCGGTGGGGCTCTTCAACGTATTGCCCGGTGAGAGCAATGGCGGAGGATACGAGATTCGAACTCGTGAGGGGTTGCCCCCAACACGCTTTCCAAGCGTGCGCCCTAGGCCACTAGGCGAATCCTCCGGGGCAAACAATACAAGACGTTGAGGGGTGCTCGCGAACGTGATCGTCGGGGGACTCCGGCGGGGATCCGGGTCGGGGTCTGAGTCGGGGTCCGGGTCGGGGTGCGGGTCGATTCCGGGGCCCCGCATCCGCTAGGGTGGGGCCCAGCCCCTCACGTGGCGCTATCTCACCCAACTCCCCCAGGGCCGGAAGGCAGCAAGGGTAAGTGGGCTCTGGCGGGTGCGTGGGGGGCGCTTTGCGTTCCGGGACGGGTCGGGCCGGCCGGGCCGCTTAGCCAGAGGACCGCGGGAAACCGGGCGCTCACGGCGGAGTGGCCGCTCACGGTGGACCGGGCGCTCACGGCGGACTTGGCGCCCACGGCGGACCTGGCGGGTCTGCGGGCCACCGTTGTCGGTGGGCCCGGATAACCTCGTATACGTGTCGTCCCTTGCGCTGTACCGCCGCTACCGCCCCGAGTCGTTCGCCGAGGTCATCGGGCAGGAGCATGTCACTGACCCGCTGATGCAGGCCCTGCGCAACAACCGGGTCAATCACGCGTACCTGTTCAGCGGGCCGCGAGGCTGTGGCAAGACCACCAGCGCGCGCATCCTCGCCCGCTGCCTGAACTGTGAGCAGGGCCCCACGCCCACGCCCTGCGGTGAGTGCCAGTCCTGCAAGGACCTCGCGCGCAACGGGCCGGGGTCGATCGACGTCATCGAGATCGACGCCGCCTCGCACGGTGGTGTGGACGACGCCCGTGACCTGCGCGAGAAGGCCTTCTTCGGGCCCGCCTCCAGCCGGTACAAGATCTACATCATCGATGAGGCGCACATGGTCACCCCGGCGGGCTTCAACGCCCTGCTGAAGGTGGTCGAGGAGCCGCCGGAGCACCTCAAGTTCATCTTCGCCACGACCGAGCCCGAGAAGGTCATCGGGACCATCCGGTCCCGGACGCACCACTACCCCTTCCGGCTCGTGCCCCCCGGCACCCTGCGGGACTACCTCGGCGAGGTCTGCGGCCGCGAGGGCGCCCACGTCGAGGAGGGCGTGCTGCCGCTCGTCGTGCGGGCCGGCGCCGGATCCGTCCGTGACTCCATGTCCGTCATGGACCAGCTCCTGGCCGGCGCCGCCGACCAGGGTGTGACGTACGCCATGGCCACCTCGCTCCTCGGGTACACCGACGGGACCCTTCTGGACGCAGTCGTGGACGCGTTCGCCGCCGGGGACGGGGCCGCCGCCTTCGAGATCGTGGACCGGGTGGTGGAGGGCGGCAACGACCCGCGCCGCTTCGTCGCCGACCTGCTGGAGCGGCTGCGCGACCTGGTGATCCTGGCCGCCGTGCCCGACGCCCGGGAGAAGGGGCTCATCGACGCCCCGAACGACGTGGTCGAGCGGATGCAGGCCCAGGCCTCCGTCTTCGGGGCCGCCGAGCTGTCCCGGGCCGCCGACCTGGTCAACACGGGGCTCACGGAGATGCGCGGAGCCACCTCGCCCCGGCTGCAGCTGGAGCTGATCTGCGCCCGCGTGCTGCTGCCCGCCGCCTTCGACGACGAGCGTTCCGTGCAGGCGCGGCTCGACCGGCTGGAGCGCGGTGGTGCGGCCTCCGCCGCCGCGGCCGCCTTCGCCGCGGCCCCGGCCGCCCCCGCCATGGGCTACGTACCCGGGCCGGAGGCCCACGCCATGGCCCCCGCGGCGGTACGGCCCCCCGTGCAGCCGGCTCCGGTGCACCAGGCTCCCGCGCACCAGGCCCCCGCCTCCGCCCCCGTGGCTCCGCCCGAGCCCGTGGCCCCGGCCGCCGCTCCTCCGGCCGCGGCCCCCGCTCCCGGTGCCTGGCCCGGCGCGGCCACCCCCGGCGCCCCCGCGGCCCCGGCTCCGGCCGCCGGTGCCTGGCCCGGTGCCGCGCAGCCCGGTGGCGGCGCCCCCGGTGCCTGGCCCGGCGCGGCCACGCCCGGCGCCCCGACGGCTCCCGCAGCCGCGCCGGTGGCACCTGCCCAGGCCCCCGCGGCCCCGACCGCTGCCGCGCACGCCGTGCCGGACCCCGGCATGGCCGCCGGCGCCGGGCAGATCCAGGCCATGTGGCCGGCCGTCCTGGACGCGGTCAAGAACCGCCGCCGCTTCACCTGGATCCTGCTCAGCCAGAACGCCCAGGTCGCCGGCTTCGACGGCACCACCCTCCAGCTGGGCTTCCCCAATGCCGGAGCCCGCGACAACTTCGCGAGCAGCGGCAGCGAGGACGTCCTCAAGGCGGTGCTCGCCGAGCAGTTCCAGGTCAGCTGGAAGATCGAGGCCGTGGTCGGCGGCGGGGCCCAGCCCATGGCCCCCGTCTCCGCGTCCTCCTACGGAGCTCCGCCCGCGCCCGCCTACAACCAGCCGCCGGCCCAGCAGGCCCCGCAGCAGTCGTACCAGCAGCCCCAGCAGTCGCAGCAGCCCCAGCAGTCGTACCAGCAGCAGCCGCAGCAGCCGCAGCAATCCCAGCAGCCGCAGCAGTCGTACCAGCAGCACCAGCCCCAGCAGCACCAGCAGCCCACCCACCAGGCGCCCCCGCCGGTCGCCCCCGAGGACGACGTCGCGGAGGCCGACGACCCGGACCTGGTGGACACCGCACTGAGTGGACACGACCTGATCGTGCGCGAGCTCGGGGCCACCGTTGTAGAGGAATACACGAACGACTAGGGGGTCCGACTTGGGTGCCCGCACGAAGGGCACCCGGGTGCGCGGGCTAGTCTTCATGGCGTGAAGGTCCTCGTCATCGGCGGCGGCGCCCGCGAACATGCCCTGTGCCGCTCTCTGTCCCTCGATTCCGACGTCAACGCGCTGTACTGCGCTCCCGGCAACGCCGGCATCGCCGAGGTGGCCGAGCTCCGCCCCGTCGACCCGCTCGACGGCGAAGCCGTCGCCCGCCTGGCCACCGAGCTCCACGCCGACCTGGTCGTCGTCGGTCCGGAGGCCCCGCTCGTCGCCGGGGTCGCCGACGCCGTGCGCGCGGTCGGCATCCCCGTCTTCGGCCCGTCCGGCGAGGCAGCGCAGCTGGAGGGTTCCAAGGCCTTCGCCAAGGACGTGATGGCCTCCGCCGGCGTCCCGACGGCCCGCAGCTACGTGTGCACCACCCCGGAAGAGGTCGACGAGGCCCTCGACGCCTTCGGCGCCCCGTACGTGGTCAAGGACGACGGCCTCGCCGCCGGCAAGGGCGTCGTGGTCACCGACGACCGGGCCGCCGCCCGCGCCCACGCGCTGGGCTGCGACCGCGTGGTCATCGAGGAGTTCCTCGACGGCCCCGAGGTCTCCCTCTTCGCCATCACCGACGGCGTCACCGTGCTGCCGCTCCAGCCCGCGCAGGACTTCAAGCGCGCGCTCGACGGCGACGCGGGTCCCAACACCGGCGGCATGGGCGCGTACTCGCCACTCCCCTGGGCGGACCCGAAGCTCGTCGACGAGGTCATGGCCTCCGTCCTGCAGCCGACCGTGGACGAGCTGCGCCGCCGCGGCACCCCCTTCTCCGGGCTGCTCTACGCGGGCCTGGCGATCACCTCGCGCGGCGTGCGGGTCATCGAGTTCAACGCCCGCTTCGGCGACCCCGAGACCCAGGTGGTCCTGGCCCGGCTGCGCACCCCGCTCGCCGGCGTGCTGCTGAACTCCGCCAACGGCACCCTGGACACCCTGCCCCCGCTCAGCTGGCGCGAGGACGCGGCCGTCACCGTGGTCATCGCCTCCCACAACTACCCAGAGACCCCGCGCACCGGGGACCCCATCACGGGCCTGGCCGAGGTGGCCGAGCAGGACGCCCCGTACGCGTACGTCCTGCACGCCGGGACCCGCACCGAGGGCGACGCCGTGGTCAGCGCGGGCGGCCGCGTGCTGTCGGTGACCGCGACCGGTTCCGATCTGGCGGAGGCCCGGGACAGGGCGTATAAGGCGGTCGCGCGGATCGGGCTCGACGGCTCGCAGTACCGCACGGACATCGCGGCGAAGGCCGCGGAATCCCGCTGACCGGCGGCGTTCAGCGCGATTCGACGCAAGCGGGCCCGGTGCGCACTCGGTGCGGCCGGGCCCGCGCGCATGCTCGCGTGCGAGTGCATCCAGCCGCGTTCGAACGCACCCAGCTTTACCCAAAGCCATTCCATCGGGTGATCGTCACCCGGTCTGCCTGACGTCCGCCCGCGCCCCAACTATGGTGCGGCGCAAGCATTCCGGCTCTCATTCCGGCACATGGCCCACCGGCATTGCGATGTCAGTGGCTGGTGTCACAGTGGGGGAGTGAGCAACGCCGCCGCATGGCAGAGGGGGTGAGGTCCGGCCGTGTCCGGAACCAGTTCGATCGCTGAAGTGGGTACGCCGTCCGCGCGTTCCCGTGCCTTGGCCGTGCTGCGTGTGCGCAGCAGGGCACTGGCCGTCGGGCTGCTGCCCGCCGCCGTGGCCGTGGTGCTGGTGAGCGCCCGCATGACGGGCCGGCTCGCCGGTGACCCCTGGCCGGCCGTGACCCTCGCGGTGTGCGCCGTCGCCGCGTTCGTCCTGCTCGTCGGCGGGATCTTCGCCGCCGTCGTGCTGCGGGCCAGCCCCGCCATGACCCCGACCGTGCCGCTGTCGGAATCCGCCGCCCCCGATCTCTACCGGCTCGTGCGGGACCTGGCGGACCGGATGGACGTTCCGGCGCCCTCCGCGATAGCCCTGACCCCCGACTGCGACAGCTGGCTGGAGGACCGCACGCACCCGGCGCACCGCCGGACCGGCACCCGCATATCCGGTACGGCCGGTGGCCCGGAGTGCGAGCCCGGCGCCGCCCCGGTGCTGGTGATCGGTTCGCCGTTCCTGTGGTGGATGAGGGTCGCCGAACTCCGCGCCGTCCTCGCGCCCGTCGTCGCCGGTACGGGACCCTCCGCGCACCCGGACATAGCCGATGCGCGCGGATTCGTACGGGGCCTGGACGCCGCCGTGGACGTGGGCGGCCGGCCCTTCCTCGGCTGGATCGCCGCCCCCGCGCGGCTGCTGCTGCGGCTGTGCCGGGTGGACGCCGCCGAGATGGAGCGCGGGGTCGCCGCCGCCGCCTCGGACCGTGCACAGGGTGTGGACTACGCGCTGCGCATCGTCGCCCAGGAGCAGGTCGGGCTGGCGTACGCCGGCTGGGACCGGCTGCTGACCCGCGTCGCCCTGCCCGCCTGGCGGATGGGCCGCTGGCCCGCGCACCTGGACGCGGGCGTCGTCTCCGCGCTGACCGAGCTGTCCCGGCGCGACCGGCTGGCCGACGGGTTCGCCTCCCGGCTGGGCGAGCGCCCGGCGTGCGATCTGCTGGACCAGCCGGGCGCGGTGGACGAGGCCGCCTCGCTGCTGGCCGCGCGGCTGTTCCACGGCGGCCCCGCCGAGGCCGGGCCGGACTGGTCGCCGGTGGACTGGGCGGCCTATCCCGAAGAGGTCGTCGACCGCAAATGGCGCACGGAGGCGGCCCGCCTGCTGGCCGCCCTGGACGCGCTGTCGGCTTCGCCGGGGCCCGCCGCCTCCACGGTGGAGCGGGTCCTGATCCACCTCGCGGACGCCGATGCCGACGCCCTGGCGGGCCGGCTCAGCGGTGACCTGGCGCGGGAGGCCGTGCCCGCCCTGGCGGCCGCCGCGGGCCGCGGGGCCGACGCGCTGCCGCTGTTCCCGCTGGAGGCCCCGCGCAGCGGCCGGGACCTGCTGGCGGACCACGTCGTGGCGCTGGTGTGCTGCGCCGCGGTCGACTCCGCGGGAGGCGAGCCCGGGCTGGACTGGCTGGACGGTCCGGTCCTGCTGGTCGCCGGGGTGCGGCGGGCCGATCTCGCCGGACCGGTGCTGTCGCTCGTGGAGGACCGCGACCCCGGCCCGCTCCGGGACTGGCTCGCGGAGGTCGGCGTACGCCCCGAGAAGCCGGTCCGCCTGGTCTAGGCCTTTGGGCCGTCCGGTACCCCTGGCACCCCTGGTCCCAGGGCCGGGCCCATCCGGGATCCCCGTTGAAGTTTTCGCGACGAAGGGTGACGGAGTGCGTGCGTTATGTGATGTGCTGGGGGCCGGTCGCGGCGTTCGGGGGAGCGAGGGAGGGGAGCAGCGGTATGGGTGCGGAGCAGATCAGGCGTTGGGAGTCGGGTGCGCTCGCGCACGCGGTGACCGATCCCTTCGGCCAGGGCCCCCTGCCGTGGTTCCGGGGGAGCGAGCTCTACTACGACGACAACGGCCAGGTCGTGCCCTGGTACGTGGACCCGGCGGTCGCCGCCGGGCCGGGGCAGCAGATCCCCCGCGCCCGGGGCGCGGGCGGCCCCCGCACCGCCGACGACGTGCACCGGCAGATCAAGGGGTTCGCCTCCACCGGAGCCGTCGCGCCCGGTGAGGCCATCGACTTCCACATCACCGTGGACCCGCCCCAGCAGTTCTCCGTGGACGTCTACCGCATCGGGCACTACGGCGGCGACGGCGCCTCCAAGATCACCACCAGTCCCCGGCTCTCCGGCATCGTCCAGCCGGCGCCCCTGACCGCCGACCGCACCGTCTCCTGCCACCACTGGTGGCTCTCCTGGCGGCTCCAGGTCCCCTCGTACTGGAGCGTCGGCGCCTACGTGGCGGTGCTGACGACCGCCGACGGATACCGCTCGCACATCCCCTTCACGGTGCGCGACGACCACCCGGCCGATCTGCTGCTCCTGCTGCCCGACATCACCTGGCAGGCCTACAACCTCTACCCGGAGGACGGCAGAACGGGCGCGAGCCTCTACCACGCCTGGGACGAGGAGGGCCGGCTGCTCGGCGAGCGCGACGCCGCCATCACGGTCTCCTTCGACCGCCCCTACGCCGGCGCGGGCCTGCCCCTGCACGTGGGCCACGCCTACGACTTCATCCGCTGGGCCGAGCGCTACGGCTACGACCTCGCCTACGCCGACGCCCGCGACCTGCACGCCGGCCGCGTCGACCCCACCCGCTACCGCGGCCTGGTCTTCCCCGGCCACGACGAGTACTGGTCCGGCCCCATGCGCCGCACCGTCGAGCGCGCCCGCGACCACGGCACCTCGCTCGTCTTCCTCTCGGCCAACACCATGTACTGGCAGGTCGAGCTCTCCCCCTCGCCCTCCGGGGTCGACGACCGGCTCCTCACGTGCCGAAAACGCCGCGGCCCCGGCCGCCCCAGCCTCTGGCGCGAGGTGGACCGCCCGGAGCAGCAACTGCTGGGCATCCAGTACGCGGGACGGGTCCCCGAGCCCGCGCCGCTCATCGTGCGCAACTCCACGCACTGGCTCTGGGACTCCACCGGCGCCGCCGAGAACGACGAGCTCCCCGGCCTGGTCGCGGGCGAGGCCGACCGGTACTTCCCGCGCACGCAGCTCCCCGAGCACCAGAGCCGGATCCTGCTCGCGCACTCCCCGTACGAGGACGGCGAGGGCCACCGCCGCCACCAGGAGACCTCCCTCTACCGGGCCCCCAGCGGCGCGCTCGTCTTCGCGTCCGGAACCTTCGCCTGGTCCCCGGCCCTCGACCGCCCCGGGCACGTGGACGAGCGGGTCCAGCGGGCCACCGCCAATCTCCTCGACCGGATCTGCAAGCGGGACTGACCGGACCCGTTGTCCCTGTTCGCGAACCGGTACGGGAGAATGGGCCGCGCGCTCGTACAGAACCACAGGGAGACTCCGTGCCCGGATTCGTCGAAAAGCCCGAGCCGGTGCAGGTGCCCGGCCTCGTCCACCTCCACACCGGCAAGGTCCGCGACCTCTACCGCGACGAGGACGGCCATCTAGTCATGGTCGCCAGCGACCGCATCTCCGCCGCCGACTGGGTGCTGCCCACCGAGATCCCGGACAAGGGCCGGATCCTGACCCAGCTCTCCCTGTGGTGGTTCGACCAGCTCGCGGACCTCGTCCCGAACCACGTCATCAGCACCGAGCTGCCCGCCGGCGCCCCCGCCGACTGGGCCGGCCGCGCCCTGGTCTGCCGGAACCTCGACATGGTCCCCGTCGAGTGCGTGGCCCGCGGCTACCTGACCGGCTCGGGCCTCGCCGAGTACGAGAAGACCCGTACGGTCTGCGGACTGGGCCTGCCCGAGGGCCTGGTCGACGGCTCCGAGCTGCCCGGCCCGATCTTCACTCCGGCCGCCAAGGCCGAGGTCGGCGAGCACGACGAGAACGTCTCCTACGAGGAGGTCGCCCGTACCCAGGGCGCCGAGACGGCCGCCCTGCTGCGCCAGACCACCCTCGCCGTCTACGGCCGGGCCCGGGACATCGCCCGCGACCGCGGGATCATCCTGGCGGACACCAAGTTCGAGTTCGGCTTCGACAAGGACGGCAGCCTGGTCGCCGCCGACGAGGTGCTGACCCCGGACTCCTCCCGCTTCTGGCCGGCCGACCTATGGGAGCCGGGCCACAGCCAGCCGTCCTTCGACAAGCAGTACGTCCGCGACTGGCTGTCCTCCCCCGCCTCCGGCTGGGACTCCAAGGGCGAACTCCCGCCGCCCGCCCTCCCGCAGGAGGTCGTGGAGCAGACCCGCTCCCGCTACGTCGAGGCCTACGAGCGCCTCACCGGCCAGACCTGGGCCTGAGGCGAAAACGGTGAAGGGGCCCCGGAAACGGGGCCCCTTCACCGTGCGGCCCGGGTCCGGAAACGAAAGAAGTCCCGGTCCGAGGACCGGGACTTCTTCACTACTGAGCGGACAACGCGACTCGAACGCGCGACATCCACCTTGGCAAGGTGGTGCTCTACCAACTGAGCTATGTCCGCAGGTGCGCCGTAGCGCGAGAACTACTATACCCAACCCCGGGCCCGTGCGAGACGCACCGCCGTGTGCCGGTTCTCGGCCCCCAGCTTGGTGGCCGCCGAGGACAGGTAGTTCCGTACCGTCCCCGGGGACAACGAGGCCCGCTCCGCGATCTCCGCGATCGGCGCCCCGTCCCCGGCCAGTTCCAGCACCTCGGCCTCGCGGGCGGTCAGCGGGGAGTCGCCCGCGCTGATCGCGTCGGCAGCCAACTCCGGGTCCACATAACGGCCTCCGGCGTGCACGGTCCGGATCAGCTCGGCCAGCCGCTGCGCCGATACGGTCTTCGGCGCGAAGGCCCGTACGCCGGCGGCCAGGGCCCGCTTCAGGTGCCCGGGCCGGCCGTGGCTGGTCACGATCATGGTCTTGCAGTCGGGGAGTTCGGCCCGCAGGGATGTGGCCACGCTCACACCGTCGGCCCCCGGCATCTGCAGGTCCAGCACCGCCACGTCCGGCCGGTGGGCCCGCGCCATCGCGAGCGCCTCCGGCCCCGAGGCGGCCTCGGCGACGACCAGCAGGTCGTCCTCCAGTCCCAGCAGCGCGGCGAGCGCGCCCCGGATCAGGTGCTCGTCGTCGGCCAGCAGTACGCGTACGGGGGTCATGCCCGCGCCTCCAGTTCTCGGATCGGACCGGCCGCCGGGCCGGGGATCTGCGCCATCAGCCGGAACCGGCCGCCTTCCACCGGCCCGGCCTCCAGCGTGCCGTCCAGCACCGCGAGCCGTTCCCGCAGCCCCGCTAGCCCCGAGCCCGGCGGCCCGGCCGGGGCCTTGGGGGCACCGTCGTTCTCCACCACCAGCGTGAGCGCGCCCGAGGGACCCGCCGTCAGCCGGATCGCGCAACTGCGGGCGTCGCCGTGCCGCAGCACGTTCGTCGTCGCCTCGCGCACCACCCAGCCGAGCGCCGACTGGGCCTCGGCGGGCAGCTCGTGGCCCCGTTCGTACTCGACCAGGCACTCCATCCCGGCCGCGTGCAGGACCCCGCGCGCACCCTCCAGCTCCACCGCGAGGTTCGCCTCGCGGTAGCCGCGGACCACGTCGCGGACCTCCTTCTGGGACTCCCGGGCGATCCGCTGCACCTCGATCATCTGGTCGACGGCCTCGGGGCGTTCGCGCCGCGCGAGCTGTACGGCAAGCTCGCTCTTGAGGGCGATCACCGCCAGGTTGCGGCCCATCACGTCGTGCAGGTCCCGGCCGAACCGCAGCCGCTCCTCGGCCACCGCGAGCTGCGCCTGGACCTCGCGGGCCCGGTCCAGCTCGTACACCGTGTCGAGCAGCCAGCCGGAGAACCCGCAGGCGAAGCAGAGGAAGGCGCTGGTCAGCACCACCCCGACGGCCAGACCGGCGGATTCGCCCGCCGAAACACCGAAGGCGAGGGACGCCAGGCCGACGAAGGCCGCGGCGGCCGGAGCCACGTAGCGCATGTGCCGGACCTTGCGCAGGCACAGGACGAGCGTGCCGCTGGTGAAGCAGGTCATGCCGACCACCAGGGTCGGGGCCACGCTCGGGCCGGTGACGAGGCCCGCCGCGCGCGCGCCGAGGACGCCCAGGGAGGCGGCGGCGGTCACGGCGGTGACGGCGACCGCGAGCCGCACCGGGCGCTCGCGCCGGCCCAGGATCCAGTCGATCGACCGGGAGGAGAGGAAGCCGACGAGCACGGACTGCGCGCACACCATCAGGAAGAGCGTGACCGCGAGCGCCGGGGCGGTCTTCTCGACCATCGATCCCAGTGCGACCAGTCCGATCGACACGATCTCGATGACCACGAAGAAGTGGAACGACCAGCGCGTGTACAGCTCGACCTTCCCCGCGCTGCTGCGGTTCTTCCACCAGCCGCTGAGTTTCATGGCCCCAGTCTCGCGGGCTCCGGGCCGGGGTGGCCATGACACCTGTCATGGATCTCGGACCCGGCGAATAGCCGCGACCGGACATACGACAAAGGCCCCGGTCAATGACCGGGGCCTTCATACGCTGAGCGGACGACGCGACTCGAACGCGCGACATCCACCTTGGCAAGGTGGTGCTCTACCAACTGAGCTACGTCCGCATGCTTCCCACGACAAAAATGCCGTGCGATGCGTGCATCACTCTACCTGATCCACAACCGTGGTCGGTAAAGCGAGCAGAGCGGGTGACAGGGATCGCACACTGCGCCTTCCCCCTGGAAGGAGGATGTTCTGCTACTGAACTACACCCGCACGACTTCGGGGTCTGACCTGCGGCCTCGCCCCTTGGCGTGATCCACACCTTAGCGGACCGGTAGGGGTGGATGGCAAATCGGCTCTCAGTGAGCCGCGTTGTACTCCTCGTAGACCTTCTTGGGGATCCGCCCGCGCGGGGGGACGTCGAGCTGGTTGGAGCGGGCCCAGGCCCGGACGACCGCGGGGTCGGGGGCGATGGAGGTGTGCTTGAAGGTCTTGCCGGAGCGGGCCTGCCGGCGGCCGGCGGCCACGAAGGGGGCGAGGCTCTTCCGCAGTTTCTTTGCGTTGGCCACATTGAGGTCGATCTCGTACGACTTACCGTCCAGCCCGAAGACGACCGTTTCCGATGCATCTCCGCCATCGATGTCGTCGGAGATCGTGACTACTACGCGCTGCGCCACGGATATCGGTCCCTTCGCGCGACGCCGCTCCCGCTGATGTGCGCGGACGGAGCGGTGATGTCGCCTGTGTGGATGTATCGGAGGAATGCATCTTTCTGGCATCGCCGTGCACCGGAAAATACCGGCGCGCCGGAGGATTCCTTTGTACCCCGATTCTCATTGCATTGCGAAGCCCAGTTAATTATCTCCGCGTGTCTCGCCGCAATCCCGGGTACGTGGTTTTCCGGTGGATTTTGCGAAGCGTTGGTGAAGCCGAAACGGCGTGGAGGATCATACAAGAGAGATATCTACCCGCGTAGAAATTTCCTCCAGGTACGCTGAGGGAACCGCCTTCGCACCAACCACCTCATCGGGAGTGCCAGTGGCACGCGTCGTAGTCGACGTCATGCTCAAGCCGGAGATCCTCGACCCCCAGGGCCAGGCGGTGCAGCGTGCACTGCCGCGCCTGGGCTTCGAAGGGATCGCCGACGTCCGTCAGGGGAAGCGCTTCGAACTGGAGGTGGAGGGACCGGTCGACCAGGCCGCCCTCGACCGCATCCACAAGATGGCCGAAACCTTCCTCGCCAACACCGTCATCGAAGACTTCACCGTGAAGGTCGAGGCCTGACGGTGACCACTCGCATCGGAGTCGTCACGTTCCCCGGAACGCTCGACGACCGTGACTCGCTGCGCGCCGTGCGCCTCGCGGGAGCCGAGCCCGTATCGCTCTGGCACCGCGACAAGGACCTGCACCAGGTCGACGCGGTCGTCCTCGCGGGCGGCTTCTCCTACGGGGACTACCTGCGCGCCGGAGCCATCTCCCGCTTCTCGCCGGTGATGGAGAGCATCATCGAGCAGGCCAAGGGCGGCATGCCCGTCCTCGGCATCTGCAACGGCTTCCAGATCCTCACCGAGGCCCACCTGCTGCCGGGGGCGATGCTCCGCAACAACCACCTGCACTTCATCTGCCGCGACCAGAAGCTGCGCGTGGAGAACACGGAGACCGCCTGGACCGGCGACTACACCGCCGGCGAGGAGATCTCCGTACCGCTCAAGAACATGGACGGCCGCTACGTGGCCGACGAGCGGGTGCTGGACGAACTGGAGGCCGAAGGCCGAGTGGCCTTCCGCTACATGGACGTCAACCCGAACGGCTCGCTGCGCGACATCGCTGGCATCACCAACGCCGCGGGCAACGTCGTCGGCCTCATGCCGCACCCCGAGCACGCGGTCGAGCCGCTGATCGGGACGGGCCGCACCGACGGCCTCCCGTTCTTCACCTCGGTCCTGAAGAAGCTGGTCAGCGCATGAGCCTCGACACCGTCAAGAACGCCACCGAGACCCCGGACGCCTCCCAGCCCTGGAAGGAACTCGGCCTCAAGGAGGACGAGTACGCCCGGATCCGCGAGATCCTGGAGCGCCGTCCCACCGGCGCCGAGCTCGCCATGTACTCCGTCATGTGGTCCGAGCACTGCTCATATAAGAGCAGCAAGGTCCACCTGAAGCAGTTCGGCGAGAAGGTCCCGCAGAACGACGCCATGCTCGTCGGCATCGGCGAGAACGCCGGAGTCGTCGACGTCGGCCAGGGGTACGCGGTCACCTTCAAGGTCGAGTCGCACAACCACCCGTCGTACATCGAGCCCTACCAGGGCGCGGCCACCGGCATCGGCGGCATCGTCCGCGACATCCTCGCCATGGGCGCCCGCCCGATCGCCGTCGTCGACCCGCTCCGCTTCGGTGCGGCCGACCACCCCGACACCAAGCGCGTCCTGCCGGGCGTCGTCGCGGGCATCGGCGGCTACGGAAACTGCCTCGGCCTGCCGAACATCGGCGGCGAGGTCGTCTTCGACGCCTGCTACCAGGGCAACCCCCTCGTCAACGCCGGCTGCATCGGCGTCATGAAGCACGAGGACATCCACCTCGCCAAGGCCTCCGGCCCGGGCAACAAGGTCATCCTCTACGGCGCCCGCACGGGCGGCGACGGCATCGGCGGCGTCTCCGTCCTCGCCTCGGAGACCTTCGACGACACCAAGCCCACCAAGCGCCCCGCGGTGCAGGTCGGCGACCCCTTCCAGGAGAAGCTCCTCATCGAGTGCACCCTGGAGATCTTCAAGGAGAAGCTGGTCGCGGGCATCCAGGACCTCGGCGGCGCCGGGCTCTCCTGCGCCACGAGCGAGCTGGCCTCCGCCGGCACCGGCGGCATGCGCGTGGACCTCGACACCGTCCCGCTGCGCGACGCGACGCTCTCGCCCGAGGAAATCCTCATGAGCGAGTCGCAGGAGCGCATGTGCGCGATCGTCGAACCGCAGTACGTGGACCGCTTCATGGAGATCTGCGAGAAGTGGGACGTCATCGCCACCGTCATCGGTGAGGTGACCGAGGGCGACCACCTGGAGATCTTCTGGCACGGCGAGCTCATCGTGGACGTGCCCCCGGGCACCGTCGCGCACGAGGGCCCGACCTACCACCGCCCGTACGCGCGCCCCTCCTGGCAGGACGCGCTGCAGGCCGACGACGCGGGCAAGCTGCCCCGCCCGCAGACCTCCGAGGAGCTCCGCGCGCAGGTCCTGGCCCTGGTCTCGTCGCCGAACCAGGCCTCGAAGTCCTGGATCACCGACCAGTACGACCGCTTCGTCCAGGGCAACACGGTGCTCTCGCAGCCCGAGGACGCCGGCATGGTCCGCATCGACGAGGAGACCAACCTCGGCGTGGCCATGTCCACGGACGGCAACGGCCGCTACGCCAAGCTCGACCCCTACACGGGTGCGCAGCTCGCGCTGGCGGAGTCCTACCGCAACGTGGCCGCGACCGGCGCCAAGCCCCTCGCGATCTCCGACTGCCTGAACTTCGGCTCCCCCGAGGACCCGGACGTCATGTGGCAGTTCGCCGAGGCCACCCGTGGTCTCGCGGACGGCTGTCTGGAGCTGGGCACCCCGGTGACCGGCGGCAACGTCTCCCTCTACAACCAGACGGGCGACATCGCGATCCACCCGACCCCGGTCGTGGCGGTGCTCGGTGTGATCGACGACGTCAACCGCCGTACGCCGATGGCGTTCGCGGAGGCCGGCCAGCTGCTGTACCTGCTCGGCGACACCGCCGAGGAGTTCGGCGGCTCGGCCTGGTCCGAGGTGGTCCACCAGCACCTCGGCGGCATGCCGCCCAAGGTGGACCTGGGCCGCGAGAAGCTCCTCGCGGAGATCCTCATCTCGGCCTCGCGCGACGGCATGATCGACGCCGCACACGACCTGTCCGACGGCGGCGTGATCCAGGCGCTCACCGAGTCCTGCCTGCGCGGCGGCAACGGTGCGCGGATCGTGGTGCCCGAGGCGCTCGACGCCTTCACCTTCCTGTTCTCCGAGTCCGCGGGCCGGGCCATCGTGGCCGTCCCGCGCAGCGAGGAGCTCCGCTTCACCGACATGTGCGGTGCGCGGGGCCTGCCCGCGGCCCGGATCGGTGTGGTCGACGGCGAGGAGATCGAGATCCAGGGCGAGTTCACGCTCCCGCTGGCGGAGCTCCGTACCGCCCACGAGGGGACGATCCCGGCGCTGCTCGCCTGAGCGGCCGGTCCGTACGAACCGCGCAGCCCCCGTCCGGAACCGTTCCGGGCGGGGGCTCGTCCGTTCCGGCAAGGAGCCCGCGCCGACGGCGGTGGCGGGGTCCGCGGGGAAGGGGACGCAGATGGCGCGGAGTCGGGGCCGATGGCTTCCCGGGGTGGCGCTGCCGGTGGTGCTGGTGGCCGTGGGGCTGGGTGGCTGGTACGTCTACGACTGGTACGGGGCCCCCGCGCGGAGCCGGGCGGAGATCGCCGAGGCCTGTCAGGGACTGGTCGACCCCGATGCGGTGATGCGGGCCGGAGGGCTCGGGCGCAGGATCACAGCCAGTACCCCGGGAAAGAACCAGTGCTCGCTGTGGCGTGAGGTGACCTTCGAGGGCCAGGAGCGCCCGCAGGAGTACCTGTCCCTCGTCGTGACGGCCTCCAAGGACGCGGAACCCGGTGCGAGCCGGTTCGAGTGGGACGCCCGCAGCGTCACGGTCATCGCGCGGTGCGCCGGCCCGGCACGGTCCGCCGGAGTGCTCTCCTTCCAGGTGACCGCCAGGATCGAGACCGACGCCGCCACCCGGGGCAAGCCGGGGTTCCTGCCCGAGCTGACCCGCGAGGCGGCCCTGCGGGCGGCGGCGAGAGCGGGCTGCGAGACCAGCCTGCCGGAGGCCCCGAAGATCTGACGGCATGCGGCGCGGCCCGGCCCGGTGTCGGCCACGTGGCGGCCCGCCCCCGGCCAGGGCCGCGTAGGGTCGGCCCATGCCGCCCGCCAAGAAGAAGCCGCGTACGTACGACCAGGCCAAGATCCGCACGGCCGTCCTCGCGCAGTTCGGTCATGTACGCGACGCAGTACGGGAGTTGGACGCCGATCAGCTCGCCCGGCCCAGCGGGGTCGGGCACTGGTCCGTCGCCGAACTGGCCGCGCACATCGCCTGGATCGCCGACTCGCTGGCCGGCGCCCTCACCCGGCCGCCCGCCGCCGTCCCCGAACTGTCCGCCGCCGAGTGGCCGTTCGCGACGGCCTCGCTCGCGGGGAAGATCGCGGAAGCGGCCAAGGAGACGCTGGAGGGCGCCCCGCTCGTCGAGCTCCACGACCGGGCCGGCATCCGCCTGGCCGAGGCGCTCGACGCGAATCCGGGCAGCCGCGTACTGGACCTGTGGATCGGGGCGATGACCCTCGCCGACTTCCTGGTCACCCGCACCGTCGAGCTCGTCGTCCACACCGACGACCTGCGCCGCGCCACCGGACTGGACATCCCCGTGGACCGCCAGGCCCTGGCCGCATGCACCCGGCTGCTCTCCGACGCCCTCGCGCTGAAGGCACCGGGCGGGGCGGTGGAGTTCCGGGTCCCGCCGTTCGCGGTGGTGCAGTGCGTCGAGGGGCCCCGGCACTCCCGCGGCACCCCGCCGAACGTGGTGGAGACCGACCCGCTGACCTGGATCCGGCTCGCCACCGGCCGTACGAGCTGGGCCGAGGCGCTGGACGGGGCCCAGGTCAGGGCCAGCGGCGAGCGCGCCGACCTCTCGGGGCTGCTCCCCCTGATGGGCTGATCCGGGAACCGGTTCGCGGCCGGCCGCGTCCCACCGGCATGCGTACGCTGCCGCTCCTCCCCGCCGCCCTGGTCGCCGTACTCGCGCTGTCCGCCACCGCCACCGCCTGTGGTGACGGCGGTGGCGCGCAGGGGACGCGCCCCCTCGTCGTGTTCTCCGGCTCCTGGTCGGTCGAGAGCCTGACCGTCGACGGAAAGAAGCTGCCGGCCCCCGCCTCCGCCGCCCGGCTGAGCGTGGAGCGCGGCAAGGGCGACGAGGCCGTGGCCACCGGCAACTACGGCTGCAACGGCTTCACCTCCGCGGTGGTCTTCGACTCGCCGTCCACCATGACCGTGACCCCGGGCGCGACGACCGAGCTGGCCTGCGCCGACCTGCCGTTCGAGACGGCCTACCGCAAGCTGTTCCGCGGCGAGCTCACCGTGGAACGGAGCGGGGAGACGATCACCTTGAAGGCCCCGGACGGGAACACGATCGCCCTGAACTCGAAGCCCCCGGCCCCCAACGCCCCGCTCGTCGCCACGCAGTGGACCGTCGACTCCCTCGTCAAGGGCGAGAGCGCCTCCTCGGTCCCGGCCGGCGCCGAGGGCCGGGCCCGCTTCACCGTGGCCGCGGACGGGAACATCAGCGGCAACCTCGGCTGCAACCGCTTCAACGCGTCGGCCGCCGTCGAGGGGAACCGCATCACCGTCGGCCCCCTCACCAGCACCCGGATGGCCTGCGAGGGCGCCTCCGGAGAGGTCGAGCGGGCCCTCACCGAGCTGTTCGGCGGCAGCCCGCTCGTCTGGAAGATCCAGGGCGACACCCTCACCCTCACCGCGACCGGCCCGGGCACCGGCCTCACCGCGAAGGCCGCCTCGGCCGTCGAGTGATCCCGGCCGTCGAGGGCCCCGGCCTCAGACGTGCGCGGTCCCGCCGTCCTTCGCCATCGCCGCGGCGATCCGACGCGCGGACTCGGCCCACACCTCGTCGGGGAGCCTCGGCAGCACGTCGTCCCACAGCGGCAGGCAGGAGCCGCGCAGCTGCAGCATCCCCTGGGGGCGGGCCATCAGGAAGAGGTGCAGGTGGGCCGCCGTCGCCGACCTTGCTGACGTGCACGCGGCCGATCCCTCCGAGCCTGCGGATGGCCCGCTCGATCCGCTGCGCCATTCCGCCCAGCTCGGCGGCCCGCTCGGCCGGCAGGTCCAGCAGATCGTGATGGCCGCGCGGCATCAGCATGAGGATGGCCGGCAGCGAGCCGTGCAGGCCCTTCAGCCGCCAGTGCTCGTCCGTCCACAGGAAGTCGGAGTCCGCCGGCTCGCAGCCCTCGCACCCTTCCGGCCCGGCCTCCCCGTTGCGGGGCGGCTCGGGCAGGACGGGCTCCTCCAGCGGCCTGACCCGCAGCTCGCCCCCGAACGGGAAGGTGTCCCACATCGGGATGCCCTCGGAGGAGAAGGGGATCTGTTCGCCGATCGGCAACCGGCGTACGTACTCACTGGGTTCAGGTATCGGGTCCGTCATGATCCACAGCCTTCCACAGGCTGTGGACCACGTCACCGCCCCCGGGGACGGGTGAGGGGACGGGTGACGGTACGGATGATCAGCCCGGGTACGGCAGCAGCCCCGCGTCCGTCTTCTCCCAGGCCGCCCGCAGTTCGGCCAGCCGGGCCGGCTCCAGCGCCGCCTTGTCGGCCTGCTCGCGGATGTCCCCGGCGAGGTTGAAGAGCTGGTCGCGGCCCGCCTTGCCGCGGTAGTACTTCCAGTCGCCGCGGCGCAGCGCCCGCTCCCCGCGCACCCGCCAGAAGAGGTCGCGCTCGGCGACCTTCTCGCCGCGCAGCAGGTATCCGGCCAGGCTGACCCCGTCCAGCGGGTACGCCGGGTTCGCGCGGGCGCCGGCCAGTTCCAGCAGGGTGGCCGTCCAGTCCGGGGTGAAGACCGGCACGTGGCTGACCTGGCCGCCGTCGAGCCGTGCGGGCCAGCGCACGATGTTCGGGACGCGGATGCCGCCCTCCTGGAGGGAGGCCTTGTTGCCGGAGAGCGGCCAGTTGTGGGAGAAGCGCTCGCCGCCGTTGTCGCTGGAGAAGAAGACCAGGGTGTCCTCCTCCTGCCCGGAGCGCTTCAGCGCCTTCAGCACCTCGCCGATGGAGCGGTCGAGGTCCTCCACCATCCGCTTGTACTTCTCGATGGACCCGCCGTCCTCGTGCCACAGGGCCCGCCGGTCGCCGGCCTTGATCCGGCGGGTGACCTCGGAGCTCGCCTCGGTGTCCCCGTCGGCGATCCACGGCCAGTGCGGGGTGGTGAAGTTGAGGTTCAGCAGCCACGGCTTGTCGCCGTGGTCGCGGGAGACGTACTCGCTGGCCCGCTCGGTCAGGATCCGCGTGTAGTAGCGCAGGTCCTTGTACTCGGCGTCGCCCTCGTAGAGGTCGTAACTGCCGTCGCCGGACAGCTTGGAGTAGTACTCCAGCGCTCCGCTGAAGTTCCCGAAGAACTCGTCCCAGCCCGACTTGGTCGGGCTGTAGTCGGGCAGGGAGCCGCAGTGCCACTTGCCTATGAGCGCGGTCGCGTACCCGGAGCCGCGCAGCAGCGAGGCCAGCGTGGGGTGGGTCGGCTCCAGGCCCGCCGTCTTGTCGGCGATGGGCTCGGCGAGCCCGCCCTTGGCGCGGCCCGGGTAGCGGCCGGTGTACAGGCTGAAGCGCGTCGGGGAGCAGGTCGCCGAGCCCGAGTAGGCGTCGGTGAAGCGGACGCCCTGGCGGGCGAGCCGGTCCAGGTTCGGGGTCTTGATGTGCGGGGAGCCGTAGGAGGACAGGTCGGCCCAGCCGAGGTCGTCCCCCAGGATGAACAGGAAGTTCGGGCGCCGGGAGCGGCGTCCCCGCTCGGCCCGGAACTCCCGCTCCTGCGGGCTCGCGTGCTGTGCTTCCGCCACGGGAGCCGCCTGGGCCGGGGCGGCGACGCCCACCCCCACCGCCGCGGCGGCCGCGGTCGCGCCGACCGCGCCGCCGAAGGCGCGCCGGGACAGGTTGGATTCGTACGAGGTCACGGGTACTCCAGAGCAGGGCCCGCAGGCCTTCCGGCGCGGGCCGGCTCCGGGCGGCGCGGGACGGCGCAGGGCACGGCGGAGCGGACTCGAGCGGAAAGCGGCGGGGAAAGGAGAAAAAGGAAAAGGAAAAGCGCGCGAGCTACGCAGAACAGCGACAGATGGCGCTGGCGACACGGACGAGGTCCACGTGTCGGCGCGCGACGAGGGTGACGGTGCGGTCACCGAGAGGCTGCATGGCCCGGAGCTTGTACGAAACGACAGGCGACTGTCAACCAGGGCAATCCGGATATTGAGACGACCGGCTTCCGAACAGGTCCCGTCACCCTGCGTGCTGTGACATTTCCCGGGCGTCCCCAATTCGGACCAGTGGTCGATCTCGCCTACACTCGGGGGCGTGCCTCGTGGTGATGGACGACTCAACCACGACCTGCTCCCCGGCGAAAAGGGCCCCCAGGACGCTTGCGGCGTCTTCGGTGTCTGGGCTCCGGGTGAAGAGGTCGCCAAGCTCACCTACTTCGGACTGTATGCACTGCAGCACCGTGGACAAGAGTCCGCGGGTATCGCTGTGAGCAACGGTTCCCAGATCCTCGTCTTCAAGGACATGGGCCTCGTTTCCCAAGTCTTCGACGAAACCTCTCTCGGCTCGCTCCAGGGTCATATCGCGGTCGGTCACGCCCGCTACTCGACCACTGGCGCCTCCGTCTGGGAGAACGCTCAGCCGACCTTCCGTGCGACCGCCCACGGCTCCATTGCCCTGGGTCACAACGGCAACTTGGTGAACACCGCCGAGCTCGCCGAAATGGTCGCCGACCTCCCCCGTCAGGACGGCCGTGCCACCCAGGTGGCGGCCACCAACGACACCGACCTGGTCACCGCCCTGCTGGCCGGCCAGACGGACGACGACGGCAAGCCCCTGACCATCGAGGAGTCGGCCACCAAGGTCCTCCCGAAGGTGAAGGGCGCCTTCTCGCTCGTCTTTATGGACGAGGGAACGCTCTACACCGCCCGTGACCCGCAGGGCATCCGCCCGCTGGTCCTCGGCCGCCTGGAGCGCGGCTGGGTGGTGGCGAGCGAGACCGCCGCCCTGGACATCTGCGGCGCCAGCTTCGTCCGCGAGGTCGAGCCGGGCGAGCTCATCGCGATCGACGAGAACGGTCTGCGGACCTCTCGCTTCGCGGAAGCAAAGCCCAAGGGCTGTGTCTTCGAGTACGTCTACCTGGCGCGCCCGGACACCGACATCGCCGGCCGGAACGTCTACCTCTCGCGTGTCGAGATGGGCCGGCGCCTGGCCAAGGAAGCCCCTGCCGAGGCCGACCTGGTGATATCGACACCGGAATCGGGCACGCCCGCCGCCGTCGGCTACGCCGAGGCCAGCGGGATCCCGTACGGCGTCGGCCTGGTCAAGAACGCCTACGTGGGCCGGACCTTCATCCAGCCCTCGCAGACGATCCGCCAGCTGGGCATCCGCCTCAAGCTCAACCCCCTCAAGGAAGTCATCCGGGGCAAGCGCCTGGTGGTCGTGGACGACTCGATCGTCCGCGGCAACACCCAGCGCGCGCTGGTCAAGATGCTCCGCGAGGCCGGCGCGGCGGAGGTCCACATCCGGATCTCCTCGCCGCCGGTGAAGTGGCCGTGCTTCTTCGGCATCGACTTCGCCACCCGGGCCGAGCTGATCGCCAACGGCATGACGGTCGACGAGATCGCCACGTCGATGGGCGCGGACTCGCTCTCGTACATCTCGCTCGACTCGATGATCGAGGCGACGACCATCCAGAAGCCCAACCTCTGCCGTGCCTGCTTCGACGGCGAGTACCCCATGGCGCTGCCCGACCCGCAGCTCCTGGGCAAGCAGCTCCTCGAATCGGAGCTGGCCGGCGGCACGGACGCCGCCGACGCCCTCCGGCGCCCGTAGGGCCCGAGGCCGACGGTCCGCGGGCTCGCCCGAGCCCGCGGACCGGGCCCCTCCTTCCCCCACCTCCTGCTCAACCTGCGCGGGGCCTTCCTTTCAGGCTTTTCCAGGGCCTCGCACCACACGCAGCAACGACACGAAAGCTCTCTCCTGTCATGACAGAGAAGACCACCGGTGCCAGCTACGCAGCCGCGGGCGTGGACATCGACGCGGGAGACCGCGCCGTCGAGCTGATGAAGGAGTGGGTGAAGAAGACGCAGCGCCCCGAGGTCCTGGGCGGCCTCGGCGGTTTCGCCGGCCTCTTCGACGCCTCCGCCCTCAAGCGCTACGAGCGCCCCCTGCTCGCCTCGGCCACCGACGGGGTCGGCACCAAGGTGGACATCGCCCGCCGCATGGGCGTGTACGACACCATCGGCCACGACCTCGTGGCGATGGTCATGGACGACATCGTCGTCTGCGGCGCCGAGCCGCTCTTCATGACCGACTACATCTGCGTCGGCAAGGTGCATCCCGAGCGTGTCGCGGCCATCGTCAAGGGCATCGCCGAGGGCTGCGTCCTGGCCGGCTGCGCCCTGGTGGGCGGCGAGACGGCCGAGCACCCCGGTCTGCTGGGTCCGGACGACTTCGACGTCGCGGGCGCGGGCACCGGCGTCGTCGAGTACGACCGCCTGCTGGGCGCGGACCGCATCCGTACGGGCGACGCCGTCATCGCGATGGCGTCCTCCGGTCTTCACTCGAACGGGTACTCGCTGGTCCGCCATGTCCTCTTCGACAGGGCCGGAATGTCCCTCGAGGGCCACGTCGAGGAGCTCGGCCGGACCCTCGGCGAGGAGCTGCTGGAGCCCACCAAGATCTACTCGCTGGACTGCATGGCCCTCACGAACGCGGCCGACGTGCACGCGTACTCCCACATCACCGGCGGCGGCCTCGCGGCCAACCTCGCCCGGGTGATCCCGGACCACCTGCACGCCACGGTCGACCGCTCGACCTGGACCCCGGGCGCGATCTTCGACCTGGTCGGCAAGGCCGGGCAGGTGGAGCGCCTGGAGCTGGAGAAGACCCTGAACATGGGCGTCGGCATGATGGCCGTGGTCCCGCAGGAGTCGGTGGACGTGGCCCTGACCGCCCTGTCCGACCGGGGTGTCGAGGCCTGGGTCGCGGGCGAGATCCTGGACCGCGGCGACCACACCGAGGGTGCGACGATGACCGGCGACTACGCGGTCTGACGGGCTCGGGGGAGCCGGCCACCACCGGCTCCCACCTGCGCGAACAGCACGGAAACCCGGCCCGGGGCAATGCCCTGGACCGGGTTTCCGCACATGTGAAGCTGTGTGCCGCGCTTAAGGATCAGCGCACTCAGCGCACCGCGAGTTCGACGCCGACGGGCGCGTCAAGCACCGCGACGGTAGACGGACGGACCGGACTCTTCGTCCTCGTCGTCGTCATCGCTGTTGTAGCGCTCCGCGTACTTGGCGTACGGGTCGTCCTCGTCATCATCATCAAGCTCGTCATCGACGACCGGCTCGCTGACAGGCAGCGGTTCCGTGTGCGATGCGCCCAGCTCATTGGCCAGACGCGACAAGTCAGTCCCGCCGCTGCTGTACTTCAGCTGGCGGGCGACCTTCGTCTGCTTGGCCTTTGCCCGGCCGCGCCCCATGGCTCGACCCCCTCGGTGACGGGGCTCGACGGCCCCAGAGTCTGACACGCGTTCATGGTTCGGAGCGGGCTCTCCGTGGAGAGACCGTCCGTAGGGGTTTAACGGTACCTGCTTCCGCGGCCATACGGTACGCCGCCCGCATGACGCGCCCCGGTGCAGTACCAGCAAGGCGCCCCGTCCTCGCTGGTCAGCTGCGATTTTAGCCGTTTCCTGACGAGCGACCCGCCGAAGCGCAGTGAGTTCCGTCTCGCTGCGCCCCGACGGGCCGCCCAGAAGCCCCACAAGGGCCCCGTGAGGATCGGGAGGGTCAGACCGCGCGTGCCGCGCTGCGGGCGTCCGCCATCCGCTGCTCGGCGATGCGGTCGGCCGCCGCGGCCGGCGGAATCCCGTCAGCCTTCGCACGTGCGAAGATCTCCAGCGTGGTGTCGAAGATCTTCGTGGCCTTGGCCTTGCAGCGGTCGAAGTCGAATCCGCGCAGCTCGTCGGCGACCTGGATGACCCCGCCCGCGTTGACCACGTAGTCCGGCGCGTAGAGGATCCCGCGGTCCGCGAGGTCCTTCTCCACGCCCGGGTGCGCGAGCTGGTTGTTCGCGGCACCGCACACCACCTTCGCGGTCAGGACCGGCACGGAGGCGTCGTTCAGGGCCCCGCCGAGCGCGCAGGGGGCGTAGATGTCCAGGCCCTCCACGCGGATCAGCGCCTCGGTGTCGGCGACGGCGGTCACCTTGCCCGGGTGCTTGTCGAGGATCCTCTGCACCGACTCGGCGCGCACGTCCGTGATGACGACCTCGGCGGCGTCCTCCAGCAGGTGCTCCACCAGGTGGTGTCCGACCTTGCCGACGCCCGCGACGGCGACCTTGCGGCCGCGCAGGGTCGGGTCGCCCCACAGGTGCTGGGCGCTGGCGCGCATGCCCTGGAAGACGCCGAAGGCGGTGAGGACCGAGGAGTCGCCGGCGCCGCCGTTCTCGGGGGAGCGGCCGGTCGCCCAGCGGGTCTCGCGGGCCACGACGTCCATGTCGGCCACGTAGGTGCCGACGTCGCAGGCGGTCACGTAGCGGCCGCCGAGGGACTCCACGAACCGGCCGTAGGCCAGCAGCAGTTCCTCGGACTTCAGTACGTCCGGGTCACCGATGATCACGGCCTTGCCGCCGCCCAGGTCGAGCCCGGCGAGCGCGTTCTTGTACGACATGCCGCGCGAGAGGTTCAGCGCGTCGAGGACGGCCTCCTCGTCCGAGGCGTACGCGTGGAACCGCGTACCGCCGAGGGCGGGGCCCAGGGCGGTGGAGTGGATCGCGATGACGGCCTTCAGGCCGGAGGCTCGGTCCTGGCACAGCACGACTTGCTCGTGGCCGCCCTGTTCGCTGCGGAACAGGGTGTGCAGGACGCCGTCGGTCATTTCGGTCACTGTGGTGACTCCCATGGAAGAGATGCGGCGGGAAAGACGCCCGCCCTGCGGGTGGGGGAGGGCGTGCTGGGAGCAGCGTAAGACCTCCGGAGCCCCGCGCTCCTCCAGGTCCGTAGATCGGGACACTCACGGGTCGGAACGGGGCGGGGAGCCGTCCGTCGGAGTAGCGCCGGGCGGGGTGGGGGAGTACGAGAGCGTGAGCGAATCCCCCGATCCCCGGCTGCCGTCCGCCCGCTCGGCCCCCGTCGTCCCCTACGCCTCCTACCTGCGCGTCTACGAGCCGCTGACGGCCTTCCCGGAGCCCGAGCGCACCCACTGGGCCGACTACGCCCGGCGCGGGGCCACCCCGACCGCCCAGGACGAACTGCGCCGGTCGCTGGTGGATCTGGTGCGGGTGCCCGTGGTCGGTGTCCCGGCGCACGAGAGCGCGGACGCCTTCACCGCCGAGGTCGGCGGGGTCCTGCTGGTCTGCCCCTGGCGGACGAGGCTGCGCGGCTGGCTCGCGCTGGAGGAGCTGGTGGCCGAGTTCCCGCTCCCGGTGCTCGACGCCGCCCTGCCCGCGGCCGCCCGCCGCCGCGCGGCCGAGGAGTACGAGGCCTGGCGCGGGCGCAATCCCGACGCGCGGCCGTGGATCCGTACGGGGGTGTGGCAGGTGCCCCTGCGCTGGTTCGTGCTGGTGTCCGACGAGGAGCGGGAGCACGTGCCGGGCGAGGGGCTGCGCTACCGGACGCCGATGGTGCAGGCCCGGCGCCGGCTCGCGCGGGGGCTGCGGACCCTGCGGGAGGCGGAGGGGTACGAGATGCTCGCCGAGGGGCTGGTGGAGGTCGGGAGCTGGCTGGAGGAGTTCCACCCCCGCTCGATGGTGGAGCTGGACTACGGGGGGCTGGTGCACGCCCTGCCGGCGGACCGGCTCGATGCCGACCGCTCGGCCGCGGACCTGGCGGCGGGGCTCGCGGCGCTGCGCGCCGGGGACCGGGACGGGGCGGCCCGGACGTACGGGGCCCTGGCGGAGCGGTGGCGTGCGGTCCGGGAGAGACTCTTCGCCAATTGAGGGCCGGGTGACCCGCGTGACCCGAGTAGCGACTCCGGGCGCGCTTGTCCATCCGCCGATCGGCCGAGCACGGAAGAGAACGGCCAGCTCAAGGCCGTGATGCCCTCTTTTGGGTCTTTGTTCCGGGACCTTCGTCCCGATACGGGCCATTGGCCCAAGCGTGACGGACCGCACTTTCTACACCCTTGCGCCCTTCCCCTACCCTCGTGCCAAAATAGGACAAGGAGTCCGGGGAGGGTTCCTTCCGTCCAACTAAGGGCGGAATGCTCGGTATTGCACTCTACGGGGGGTCTGACGACTCCCGATCGCTCTGTGACTGATCGTCACAGTGGGGTGACTGTCCGTTATGGGACGGTCCATCGGCTTCCGCCGCTGATGAACACCTCGGAGGGCAATTCCATCGGTTTGGCCGTCGAGGCTGGACGGATGGTGTAGTTGTAGTGCCGAGGACAAGCCGTTCGTCCTATAACCGACTCGGCCCACGTATGTCCATTTCGGGCAACGTGGGCCAAGGTGCAGAATTTAGAGGAAAGAACCGAGATGGTTCGGTTCTCCCGAGGAGGCCGCTCATGACCGCTCGCACCCCTGATGCCGAGCCGCTGCTGACCCCGGCTGAGGTTGCCACGATGTTCCGCGTGGACCCGAAGACGGTCACCCGTTGGGCCAAGGCTGGCAAGCTCACGTCCATCCGCACCCTGGGTGGACACCGCCGTTACCGCGAGGCTGAGGTCCGCGCACTGCTTGCGGGAATTCCGCAGCAGCGCAGCGAGGCCTGAGGTTCCGCAGCACCACTTATTGCCGGGTCTATATCGGGTCCCCCAATCCGATGAGCCCCACATAGCTTCAAACGGCCGGACCTGCCCCAACAGGTTCATCAGTCGTTCGATCGCGCTGGACTCCGCCGGGTCCAGCGCGATCTTTTTTATGCCCCGGTCAGGGGATTATCGAGCTGATGTGCGGAGCCGGCCGGGGTAGGTGCAATTGCACATATAAAATCGAGCGGGCGTAGGGGCGCCATAAAAGCGTGCGTCTCAAAAACACATGGGGTGACTCCCGTCACAGATGATCACTCTTGTGGATCAGCCAATGCACCCCGTAAAGGGATGTGTCGTGCAGAGCGCATCATCCGGACGGGCGGTTTTGCCGCCGCGGCGGGGCGGCGGGGCGGTGGGGCCGGAGGGGTCCCGGGGCCCACGGCGAGGTGGCGGCGCGGCGGGGGCGAGGCGAGGCGGTCCGAGCTTCCCCGCCGGCCCCCGCGGGGGCTCCAGGCGCCCTCCAGCGAGCCGTGGAGGGGCTGGTGAGGGTTCTGGGCGGATGAGCCCAATCGGGGCCGTGAGGCGGGCTGGTGGCCCTCCGGCCGGCACTCCGGCGCCGTCGGGCCGGGGAAACGCAGTAGGGCCCACATCCTGAGGATGTGGGCCCTACTGATCTTGCGAACCTGACGGGACTTGAACCCGCGACCTCCACCTTGACAGGGTGGCGAGCTAACCAACTGCTCCACAGGTCCTTGATTTGCGGCCGCTGGGCGGCTGCGAATCAGACTGTACCGCAGCTCAGGGGGTGTAGTCGAACTCGATCACCGAGCGGGTCCCGGGGCCGCCGCATCCACCGCCTTCACGATGCGTTTGTCGGAGATCGGATAGGCCGTTCCGAGGGCGTGCGCGAAGTAGCTGACCCGCAGTTCCTCGATCATCCAGCGGATCTCGGTGACCTCCGCCGGGACGGGCCTGCCCTTCGGCAACTGCTCCAGGAGCCACAGGTACTCGTCCCGCATCTCGTGGACCTTCTCCATGCGCGTGGTGTCGCGCTGGACGCCCGTGGGCATCTGCTGGAGCCGCCGGTCGATGGCCACCAGGTAGCGCATCAGGTCCGGCAGCCGCCGCAGTCCGGTCAGCGTGACGAAGCCGGCCGGCATGAGGGCCGCGAGCTGCGTCTTGACGTCCTGGACGTTGGCCACCAGGGCGAGGCTGGCCGTGGTCTTCAGGCGCCGTTCGCAGGCCTGCCAGGCCGCCAGCACCTGCTGCACCTGCGTGATCGTCCGTACGGTCGTGTCCACCAGGTCGGTCCGCACGGCCTCGTAGAGCTTGCGGAAGCCCGCCTCGTCCCACGCCGGGCCGCCGTGCCGCCCGATCAGGTGGTCGGCCGCCGCGGTCGCGCAGTCGTCGAACAGCGCCTGGATGGAGCCGTGCGGATTGCGCGACAGCGCCAGCTTCTGCTGGTTGCTCAGGTGGTCCGAGGCGAACTTCGCCGGGTTCACCGTGATGTTGAGCAGGATCAGCCGCCGGGTCCCGAGCCGCATCGCCTGCTGCTGCTCGGCCTCGGTGTCGAAGAGGCGTACGGAGACGCTCGTACCGGCGTCCACGAGCGCCGGGTACGCCTTCACGGGCTGGCCGGCCCGGCGGGTCTCGAAGACCTTGGTCAGCGTCCCGATCGTCCAGTCCGTCAGCCCGGTCTTCTCCACCGACTCCCCGCCCTCGCGCTCGGCGCTGGCCGCGGCGGCCTGCGAGAGGGCCTGGCGGGCCTTCGGCTTGAGCTGGAGCCGCAAGGCCTCCAGGTCCTTGGCCTCGGCGAGGTTCTTGCGGCGCTCGTCGACGATCCGGAAAGTGATCTTCAGGTGGTCCGGGATGCGGGTCAGGTCGAAGTCCTCGGCGCTGACCGGGACCCCGACCATCCGCTGGAGCTCCCGGGCCAGCGTCACGTGCAGGGGCTCCTGGAGGGGGTGAGAGGTCGCCAGGAAGCGGGTCGCGTAGTTCGGCGCGGGCACGTAGTGCCGACGGATCGGCTTCGGCAGGGACCGGATCAGCTCCGTGACCACTTCCTCGCGCAGACCCGGGATCTGCCAGTCGAAGCCCTCGTCGGTGACTTGGTTCAGCACCTGGAGCGGGATGTGGACGGTCACGCCGTCCGCGTCCGCGCCCGGCTCGAACTGGTAGGTCACCCGGAACTTCAGCCGGCCCTGCATCCAGGAGTCCGGATAGTCGGCCTTGGTGACCCCGGCCGCCTTCTCCGTCAGGAGCATCTCGCGCTCGAAGTCGAGCAGTTCGGGCTCGTCGCGCTTCTTGTGCTTCCACCACGAGTCGAAGTGGGCGCCCGAGACCACATGTTCGGGGATCCGCTGGTCGTAGAAGTCGAAGAGCGTCTCGTCGTCGACCACGATGTCCCGGCGCCGGGCCCGGTTCTCCAGCTCCTCCACCTCGGTGAGGAGCTTGCGGTTGTCGGCGTAGAACTTGTGGTGGGTCCGCCAGTCGCCCTCGACCAGGGCGTTGCGAATGAACAGGTCGCGCGAGACCTCGGCGTCGATCTTGCCGTAGTTGATCTTCCGCTGCGCGACGATCGGCACGCCGTACAGCGTGACCTTCTCGAAGGCCATCACCGCCGCCTGGTCCTTCTCCCAGTGCGGCTCGCTGTACGTGCGCTTGATCAGGTGCTGGGCGAGCGGCTCCACCCACTCCGGCTCGACCTTGGCGTTCACCCGGGCCCACAGCCGCGAGGTCTCCACCAGCTCGGCGGACATCAGGAACTTGGGCTGCTTCTTGAACAGCGAGGAACCCGGGAAGATCGCGAACTTGGCGGACCGGGCGCCGAGGTACTCGTTCTTGTCGGTGTCCTTGAGCCCGATGTGCGACAGCAGGCCGGCCAGCAGCGAGATGTGCACGCTCGTCTCGGGGGCGTCGGCCTCGTTGACGTGGATGCCCATGGACTTGGCGACCGTACGCAGCTGCGAATAGATGTCCTGCCATTCGCGGATCCGCAGGAAGTTCAGGTACTCCTGCTTGCACATCCGGCGGAAGGAGGACGAGCCGCGCTCCTTCTGCTGCTCCCGGACGTAGCGCCACATGTTCAGGAACGAGAGGAAGTCGCTCGTCTCGTCCTTGAACCGGGCGTGGTTCTGGTCCGCCTGCGTCTGCTTGTCCGAGGGCCGCTCGCGCGGGTCCTGGATGGACAGGGCCGCCGCGATGACCATGACCTCGCGGACGCAGTTGTTCTTGTCCGCCTCCACCACCATGCGGGCGAGGCGCGGGTCCACGGGCAGCTGGGAGAGCTGGCGGCCCATCGGCGTGAGCCGCTGCCCCTTCTTGCCCCCTTGGGCGGACTTCTCGTCCTGCTCGAGCGCGCCCAGCTCCTGGAGGAGCTGCACGCCGTCGCGGATGTTGCGGTGGTCCGGCGGATCGATGAAGGGGAACTTCTCGATCTCGCCGAGGCCGGCCGCGGTCATCTGGAGGATGACGGAGGCGAGGTTGGTGCGCAGGATCTCGGCGTCCGTGAACTCCGGACGGGTCAGGAAGTCGTCCTCCGAGTACAGCCGGATGCAGATGCCGTCCGAGGTACGGCCGCAGCGGCCCTTGCGCTGGTTGGCGCTGGCCTGCGAGATCCGCTCGATGGGCAGCCGCTGGACCTTGGTGCGGTGGCTGTAGCGGGAGATGCGGGCACTGCCCGGGTCGATTACGTACTTGATGCCGGGCACGGTGAGGGAGGTCTCGGCGACGTTGGTCGCCAGCACGATCCGCCGACCGGTGTGCTGCTGGAAGACCCGGTGCTGCTCGGCGTGCGACAGGCGCGCGTAGAGGGGGAGCACCTCGGTCAGGCGGAGCTTGCGCTTCTCCAGCGCGTCCGCCGTGTCGCGGATCTCGCGCTCGCCGGAGAGGAAGACCAGGATGTCGCCCGGCCCCTCCGCCTGGAGTTCGTCCACGGCCTCGCAGATCGCGGTGATCTGGTCGCGGTCGCTGTCCTCGGAGTCGTCCTCCAGGAGCGGGCGGTACCGCACCTCCACCGGATACGTCCGCCCGCTGACCTCGACGATCGGGGCCTCGCCGAAGTGCCGGGAGAAGCGCTCCGGGTCGATGGTCGCCGAGGTGATGATCACCTTGAGGTCGGGGCGCTTGGGCAGGAGCGTGGCGAGGTAGCCGAGCAGGAAGTCGATGTTCAGCGACCGCTCGTGGGCCTCGTCGATGATGATCGTGTCGTACGCGCGCAGCTCGCGGTCCGTCTGGATCTCGGCGAGCAGGATGCCGTCCGTCATCAGCTTCACGAAGGTCGCGTCCTGGTCCACCTGGTCGGTGAACCGGACCTTCCAGCCGACGGTCTGGCCGATCTCGGACTTCAGCTCCTCCGCGATGCGCTCCGCGACCGTGCGGGCCGCGATCCGGCGGGGCTGGGTGTGCCCGATCATGCCCCGGACCCCGCGCCCCAGCTCCATGCAGATCTTGGGGATCTGCGTGGTCTTGCCGGAGCCGGTCTCGCCCGCGACGATCACGACCTGGTGGTCGCGTATCGCCTCGGCGATCTCGTCCTTCTTCTGGCTGACGGGCAGGTTCTCGGGATACGTGACCTCGGGCTTCCGCGAGGCGCGCCCGGCCAGTCGCACGGCGGCCTTTTCGGCCTCCGCGCGGATCTCGTCGAGTACGGCCTGCTTGGCCTCGGGCTTGCGGATGCGGCGCGCGCCTTCGAGGCGGCGGCCGAGGCGGTGCGCGTCACGGAGGGAGATCTCACCGAGAAGCGTCTGCAGGGCGGCGAAGGAAGTAGACATACCTGGTCGAGGATCTCACCCGTAGGTACCGGGTGGCGAACGCATTTGTGGGGCCGACCCGTACCATTTCGGGACGAGTCCCCCGAGTGTTACCCCGCTGTGTCCCCCCGACGTGTTCCCAGCGACGTCCCCGTGACGTCCCGGCGAGAGGCCGCCCACGATGTCCCGCAGCCGCCGTCTCCGCTGCGTGTGCGCGGTGCTGCTGGGCTGGGCCCTACTGGCGGGGACCCTGCACGCGGCGACCGCCCCGGCGACCCAGCGGGCCCCGGCCGTCCAGGCCGCCGCGGCCGTCGTCGTGGCTCCGGCTCCGGGTCCGGCCGTGGCTCCGGCTCCGGCCCTGGCCCCGGCCGTGGCTCCGGCCCCGGCCTTGGCTCCGGCCCCGGCTCCGGCCCCGGCTCCGGCCCCGGCTCCGGCTCCGGGTCCGGCCGTGGCTCCGGCTCCGGCCCTGGCCCCGGCCGTGGCTCCGGCCCCGGCCCCGGCCCCGGCCCCGGCCCCGGCTCCGGCCCCGGCTTCGGAGCCGGTCGCCTTCGGCCCCGGCGGGCCGGCCGGGCCCGCCTGCGCCCCGGGGGGCCCGGGGCGGGACGGCGTACCCGCCCTGCCGGCGCGGGCCGGGGGCGACCAGGCCCAGGCCCAGGCGCCGCCCGCGCGGCCCGGGCCCGAGCCGGCGGTCCCGTCGCAGGCGATACCCGTGTGGGTCCTCGTACGCCGACCCGGTCAGTCGGCGCCGTCGCTGCTGGAGCTGTCCGTGATGCGGGTCTAGGAGGACCGGCCGCCCCGGCCCCCCGGTCCGCCCGCCCCGTCCCGCACCTCTCTGGAGCACCCGTTTGTCCGCGTCCCGTCCCCCTTCGTCCTCTTCTTCCTCCCGCAAGCCCCTGCTGATCTCCGCCGGGGTCGCCCTCGCCGCCGTCACGCTCGGCCTCGTCTCCTGGCAGGCCACCAAGCCCGATCACGGCACCGCCGCCACCGCCGCCCCGTCCTCCGCGGCTTCCTCCCCGGAGGGCTCCGGCACGGACCCCGCCGCGCAGCTCAAGGCCCTGGCCCGCCGCGACTCCGGCGACAAGCTCGCCGCCGGGCGGGCCGACGCGCCCGTCGTCCTGATCGAGTACTCCGACTTCAAGTGCGGCTACTGCGGAAAGTTCGCCCGCGACACCGAGCCCGCGCTCGTGAAGAAGTACGTGGAGGACGGCACCCTGCGCATCGAGTGGCGCAACTTCCCGATCTTCGGAGCCGACTCCGAGGCCGCCGCCAAGGCCGCCTGGGCGGCGGGGCAGCAGGACCGCTTCGCGCAGTTCCACGCCGCCGCGTACGCCGAGGGCGCCAAGGAGAAGGGCTTCGGCGCCGAGCGGCTGACCGAGCTGGCGCGCGAGGCCGGGGTCCCGGACCTGGAGCGCTTCGCGAAGGACATGGCCGGCGAGCAGGCCGCCGCCGCTCTGGCGAAGGACCAGGAGGAGGGGTACCGGATCGGGGTCACCTCCACCCCGTCCTTCCTGATCAACGGGCAGCCCATCGCGGGCGCCCAGCCCCCGGCGGCCTTCGAGGCCGCCATCGCCAAGGCCAAGGCGCAGGCGGCCGCGAAGTGACCGACGTCGGATACCTGGCCGCCCTGCTCGGCGGCCTCCTCGCGCTGCTCAGCCCGTGCAGCGCGCTGCTCCTGCCCGCCTTCTTCGCTTACTCCATCGACTCCGCGTCCCGGCTGCTGGCGCGCACCGGGATCTTCTACGCGGGCCTCGCGAGCACCCTCGTACCGCTGGGGGCGGCCGGTTCGTACGCCGGCCGGTTCTTCCACGGCAACCGCGAGGCCCTCGTGCTGTTCGGCGGCTGGCTGATCATCGGTCTGGGCATCGCCCAGATCCTCGGCCTCGGCTTCGCCTCGCGGCGGATCTCGGAGCTGTCGGGGAGGATCCGGCCGACCACCGCCCTGTCGGTGTACGCGCTGGGCGCGGTCTACGGGCTGGCCGGCTTCTGCGCCGGGCCCATCCTCGGCAGCGTCCTGACGGTGGCGGCGGTCAGCGGCAGCCCGGTCTACGGAGGCCTGCTGCTGGCGGTGTACGCCCTGGGCATGGCCGTGCCGCTGTTCGTGCTCGCACTGCTCTGGGAGCGCTTCGACCTCGGCCGCCGGCGCTGGCTGCGCGGCCGGCCCTTCTCGGTAGGCCGCTTCGAATTGCACACGACCTCGCTCGCCTCGGGCCTGTTCTTCGTCCTGCTCGGCACGCTGTTCCTGGCCTACGACGGGGCGAGCGCCCTGCCGGGGCTGCTGGACGTGGACGACTCCTTCGCGGTGGAACAGCGGGTGCAGGTCGTGGCGGAGGCGGTTCCGGACTGGGCGCTGCTCGGGCTGGTGGCCGTGGCGGCCGCGGGCGTGGGCCTGGCGCAGTGGCGGCGGCGGACCCGGGCGGCGCGGGCCGGCGGGGAATGACGAAGAAGGCCTCGTCCGATGGACGGGGCCTTCTTGTTCTCTGGTGGCTGGGGCCGGGGTCGAACCGGCGACCTATCGCTTTTCAGGCGATCGCTCGTACCAACTGAGCTACCCAGCCACGAAACCGTTTCCGGCTTCAGCGAACCTGACGGGACTTGAACCCGCGACCTCCACCTTGACAGGGTGGCGAGCTAACCAACTGCTCCACAGGTCCTTGCAATGTGCGAGAACAAGTCTCGCACACGGTATTGCGTACCCCCAACGGGATTCGAACCCGTGCTACCGCCTTGAAAGGGCGGCGTCCTGGGCCACTAGACGATGAGGGCTAAAGGCCCGCCGGGCACTTTCCAGCGCGTCGGGGACGTGAGAAGCATATGGGATCCCGGCGGCGATCGCCAAAACGGTTTCCCGGACGCGTCCCGGGGTGCGTCCGGACGTGTTCCCGGACGGGCTCGCGGGCGCGTTCCAGGGCGTTCCGGGAGATCAGCCCCAGCCGAGTTCGTGGAGCCGCTCGTCGTCGATGCCGAAGTGGTGGGCGATCTCGTGGACCACCGTCACCGCGACCTCGTGGACCACCTCGTCCGTGCTCGCGCACATCCGCAGCGTCGGCCCCATGTAGATCGAGATCCGGTCCGGCAGGACCCCGGCGTACCACTCGCCGCGCTCCGTGAGCGGGGTTCCCTCGTAGAGGCCGAGCAGTTCCGGGTCGTCGGGGGCCGGCTCGTCCTCCACGAAGACGGCCACGTTGTCCATGACCCGGGTCAGCTCCTCGGGGATCGTGTCCAGCGCCTCGGCCACCAGCTCTTCGAACGCGTCACGCGTCATCTCCAGCACGAGGCCATTCTCCCGTGCCGCGGTCCGATTGCGGCGGCTCGTTCCCGGCGGGCCGGGACCCGCCGGGCGAGAATGGCGCGGTGGCAACAGTGGCAGCAGTGGCGACACGCGAAGCGGAGTGCGGATGACCCGGCCGGTCGACGGGGCGGAGGCCATCGACCCGGACGTCGACCTGCACGTGCCGGCGCAGCGCGCCGAACCGCAGCGCCGGGTGCTCGCGGCCGTGGCGGCCGGCGGCGCGGTGGGCGCCGCCGCGCGGTACGGGGTGGGGCTGCTGTGGCCGGCCGCGCCCGGGGCCTTTCCGTGGGGGACCTTCTGGATCAACGTGGCGGGCTGCGCGCTCATCGGCGTCCTCATGGTGCTGATCAGCGAGGGCGGCCGCTCGGCGCGTCCCCTCGTACGGCCCTTCCTCGGGGTCGGGGTCCTCGGCGGGTTCACCACCTTCTCCACCTACGCCGTGGACTTCGCGCGGCTGCTCGATGCCGGTGAGGCCGGTACCGCGCTGGCGTACGCCGGGCTCACGGTGGCCGGGGCGCTGGGCGCGGTGTGGGTGGCGGCCGTGATCACCCGGCGCGCGGTCGGCGACGTGCCGCGGCGAGGGGCCGGGCGAGCGGCGGGGCGAGGGGTGCGGCGCGGATGAACTGGCTGATCGTCATGGTGGGCGCGGCCGTCGGGGCGCCCCTGCGGTACCTGACCGACCGCGCGGTGCAGGCGCGCCACGACTCGGTCTTCCCCTGGGGGACCTTCGTGGTGAACGCGGCCGCCTCCCTGGTGCTGGGGGCGCTGACCGGGGCGGTGCTGGACGGGGCCGCCTCCTCGCGGCTGAACCTGCTGCTCGGTACGGGGCTGTGCGGGGCGCTGAGCACCTATTCGACGTTCTCCTACGAGACGCTGCGCCTCGCGGAGCGGGGCTGGAAGTTCCTGGCCGCGGCGAACGTGACGGCCTCGGTGCTGGTCGGGCTGGGCGGGGTCACGCTCGGCCACCAGGTGGCGGGACAACTGTTCGCCTGACGGCGTGCCACCGGCGTCCCCCGGGGCCCGTTTGGGGCGCGCTTGGGCGTGTCCCTTACGGGGCGGAGGTAGTTGGGCACACTGACCCGCTCACCGCGGGACCCTTGCCAGCGTTCCGGAGGTGCCCCGTGCGCCAGTTGTCCGCTTCCCTCCGCTCCCTGCGTCCCTCCCGCTCGCTCCGCCTCGCGGTCGCCGCCCTCGCGGTGGCGGCGACCGCGGGCTGCATGAGCGTCGGGGAGGACGCCGCCAAGCCCGGGCCCTCCGCGTCGACGGGCTTCCAGGGCGGCAAGTCCGGCGGCGGCTCCTCGTCCGGCAAGAGCGCCGGGACCCAGGGCGCCGGCCACGGCTCGAAGGCCGGTACGGGCAACCACGACGGCAAGGCCGGAGGGCCCGGGACCACCTCCGGCGCGGCCGGGGCCTCCCCCAGCCCGGGCGCGCCCGCCGGTCCGCCCGGGGCCCCCTCGCCGTCGGCCGGTCCGGGGGGCGGAGCGGGCGGCCAGGGGCCCCAGCAGCCCCCGCCGGGCGGCTCCGGGTCGGGATCGGGTGCGGGCGGCGCCTCCGGCGGCGGCCAGCCCGCCTCCCCGAGCCCGGAGCCGCAGGCCTCCGAACCGCCGGCCTCCCCGCCGCCAGTGACGGAACCCACACCGGGTCCGGAGTCCCCGAAGCCGGAGCAGTCGCCCGATCCGGGCACCCAGCCCTAGCCCCTTTCCCGGCTCGGACCCGGCCCGATCCGCCCGCCGAGCTCCGGCGGGCGGATGGTGTTTCCGCAGGTCAGCGCCTTCTTCGGGGGAGTGACTTGCCAGACCCGGGGGAGGGTGCGTATGGTTATAGATCGTTTGATCCCATTGCCCGGCGCCGACTCCGAAGAGCGCCGCGTGGCGCGTACTCTCCCCAGCCGTGGCTGACCGCATTGAGGCGGTCGATTTGCGAATTCACGGAGTTTGGGCGCGTGCCGAGACTCCGGAAGGTTTCGCATTTCGCATGTCCATTTCCAGTTCTGACCGTTCCGTCATGCCCGAGAACGACTCCAACGAGATCGTCGACGCCGAGACCCTCGCGGTCACCGAGGCCCTTGAGGCCGTCGTCACCGACGAGATCATCGAGGCCCTCGAGGCCGACGTGACGAACCACGAGTCCGACGAGTCCAGCGACTCCTTCGAGGACTCCACCGAAGACTTCAACGACGACGACGCCGCGTCCGACGACGACGCCGAGCCCACCCTGACCTTCGGCGACCTCGGTCTGCCGGACGGCATCGTGCGCAAGCTCGCCCAGAACGGCGTCACCGCGCCCTTCCCGATCCAGGCCGCGACCATCCCGGACGCCCTGGCCGGCAAGGACATCCTCGGCCGTGGCCGCACCGGCTCCGGCAAGACCCTCTCCTTCGGTCTGCCGACCCTGGCCTCGCTGGCCGGCGGTCACACCGAGAAGAAGAAGCCCCGCGCGATCATCCTGACGCCGACGCGTGAGCTCGCGATGCAGGTCGCGGACGCTCTCCAGCCCTACGGCGACGTGCTCGGCCTCAAGATGAAGGTCGTCTGCGGCGGTACCTCCATGAGCAACCAGATCTTCGCTCTGGAGCGCGGTGTCGACGTCCTCGTCGCCACCCCGGGCCGCCTGCGCGACATCATCAACCGCGGCGCCTGCTCCCTGGCGAACGTCCAGGTCGCGGTCCTCGACGAGGCCGACCAGATGGCGGACCTGGGCTTCCTGCCCGAGGTCACCGAGCTGCTCGACCAGATCCCCGGCGGCGGCCAGCGCATGCTCTTCTCCGCCACCATGGAGAACGAGATCGGCACCCTGGTCAAGCGCTACCTGACCAACCCCGTCACGCACGAGGTCGACAGCGCGCAGGGCAACGTCACGACCATGACGCACCACGTCCTCGTCGTGAAGCCGAAGGACAAGGCGCCGGTCACGGCCGCCATCGCCGCCCGCAAGGGCCGCACCATCATCTTCGTCCGCACCCAGCTGGGCGCCGACCGCATCGCCGAGCAGCTCATCGAGTCCGGCGTGAAGGCCGACGCGCTGCACGGCGGCATGACGCAGGGTGCCCGTACCCGCGTCCTCGCGGACTTCAAGGACGGCTACGTCAACGCGCTCGTCGCCACCGACGTCGCCGCCCGCGGCATCCACGTCGACGGCATCGACCTGGTCCTGAACGTGGACCCGGCCGGCGACCACAAGGACTACCTGCACCGCTCGGGCCGTACCGCCCGCGCCGGCAAGTCCGGTGTCGTCGTGTCGCTGGCGCTCCCGCACCAGCGCCGCCAGATCTTCCGCCTGATGGAGGACGCGGGCGTCGACGCCTCGCGCCACATCGTCCAGGGCGTCGGCGCGTTCGACCCCGAGGTCGCCGAGATCACCGGTGCCCGTTCGCTGACCCAGGTCCAGGCCGACTCCGCGAACAACGCCGCGAAGCAGGCCGAGCGCGAGGTCGCCGACCTCACCAAGCAGCTGGAGCGCCTCTCCCGCCGCGCCGTCGAGCTCCGCGAGGAGGCCGACCGCCTGGTCGCCCGCTCCGCCCGTGAGCGCGGCGAGGACCCGGAGGCCGCTGTGGCCGAGGTGGTCGAGGCCGCCGAGGCCGAGGTCGCGGCAGCCGTGGCCGAGCCGGTCGCCGAGGAGCGCCCCGCGTTCCAGAGCCGTGACGACCGTGGCAACTACGAGCGCCGTGACAACCGTCGCGACGACCGTGGTGACCGCGGTGGCGACCGTGGCGGCTTCCGCCGTGACGACCGCGGTGACCGCGGTGGCGACCGTGGCGGCTTCCGCTCCGGTGGCGACCGTCCGACCGGCGGCTTCCGCTCCGGTGGCGACCGTCCGTCCGGCGGCGGCTTCCGCTCGGGCGGCGACCGTCCGTCCGGTGGTGGCTTCCGTCGTGACGACCGTCCCTCGGGTGGCTTCAACCGTGACGACCGCGGTGGCGACCGTGGCGGCTTCCGCTCGGGCGGCGACCGTCCGTCCGGTGGTGGCTTCCGTCGTGACGACCGTCCCTCGGGTGGCTTCAACCGTGACGACCGCGGTGGCGACCGTGGCGGCTTCCGCTCGGGCGGCGACCGTCCGACCGGTGGTGGCTTCCGTCGTGACGACCGTCCCTCGGGTGGCTTCAACCGTGACGACCGCGGTGGCGACCGTGGCGGCTTCCGCTCCGGTGGCGACCGTCCGACCGGTGGTGGCTTCCGCTCCGGTGGCGACCGTCCGACCGGTGGTGGCTTCCGCCGCGACGACCGTCCCTCGGGCGGCTTCCGCTCCGGTGGCGACCGTCCGGCCGCCGGTGGCGACCGCCCGTACGGCCGCCGCGACGACAACCGCCCCTCCGGCTCCGGTTCGACCGGTGGCTTCCGCTCCGGTGGCACCGACCGCCGCGACGACAAGCCCCGCTGGAAGCGCAACGGCTGAAACCAGCCGCTGAACTGATTGCCTGACAGGGCCCCTGCGACAGCCGTCGCAGGGGCCCTGTCCGTTGCGGCGGAGACGGCCTCGCGGGTGCGGCTCCCGGACCGCTCCACGGCGACCCGTTGGCCCGGGAGCCGATTTACGATCGGTTGTCCGGCGCTCTGCCGCTATGCTCTGGGGTGAGCACGACGAGGGCCATTAGCTCAATTGGCAGAGCAGCGGACTTTTAATCCGTTGGTTGTCGGTTCGAGTCCGACATGGCCTACTGCTCACAACGCCCCACCCGGTCCGCCGGGTGGGGCGTTTTCGCGTCCTGAGGGGGAGTCAGGGGGGCCTGGGGGCGGAGCCGCGGGGTGCCGAGGGGGCCGGGCCGGAGCGGGCCGAAGGCTGCCGGCCGGTCGGTTTTACGGCTCTGACCTGCGGTTATGTGCTGTTCCAGGGTGGCGTCGGCGGTAATTGGCGGGGGGCTCCCCCCGGATGGCGTAGAGTTGTGTTTACCGACGCGGGGTGGAGCAGCTCGGTAGCTCGCTGGGCTCATAACCCAGAGGTCGTAGGTTCAAATCCTGCCCCCGCTACTCAGTACGAAGACCCGGTCCCCTTTGGGGGGCCGGGTCTTCGTCGTTTCCGCGGTGCGCGTCCCCGTCACTCGTACGGTCCCGCCCGGGTCGCCGTACGGGCCCTCCTGCCGCCAGCCTTGGGGGGCGGAAGCGGGACCGGGCGGCAGGAGAGCAGCGTGGCGGGGCTGGGCCGGGAGGGCAGGGGCGAGCGCGTCTTCGGCGCGGTCGCCGGCAGCGTCGTGGTCCGGCGGACCGTCAAGATGCTCCCGGGCACCCTGATCGTCCTCGGCTTCCTCTTCGACGTGCTGACCCCGCCGAGCTTCACCGGCTCGCCCTTCTTCTCCGCCGCCCCGCTCATCGCGGCCCCGCTGTTCAGCCTCCGGGCCACCGTCCTCACCGGCATCCTCGCCACCCTCGCCGTGATCGTGCTGCACCTCTACAACGGCACCACCTTCAAGGTGGAGGCGATGACCGAGCTGGTCACCGTCGTAACCGTCTCCGGGCTGGCCACGCTGATCAACATCGTGGTGCGGCGCGGTACGGAGCAGCTCGCCTCCGCGCGCGGGATCGCCGAGGCCGCCCAGCGCGCCGTACTGCCGACGCCCGCCGAGCGGATCGCGGGCCTCCAGGTCTCCGCCTCGTACGAGGCCGCGCAGGCCGACGCGTTCATCGGCGGCGACCTCTACGCCGTCCAGGACACCCCGTACGGGGTGCGCCTCGCGGTGGGCGACGTACGGGGGAAGGGGCTGGGGGCCGTTGAGGCCGTGGCCGTGGTGCTCGGGGCGTTCCGGGAGGCGGCCGAGAGCGAGCCGACCCTGGAGGGGGTCGCACAGCGTCTGGAGCGGGCGCTGGCCCGGGAGGGGAACCGGCGCGACAGCCTGGACGCGGTGGAGGGGTTCACCACGTGCGTGCTCGGCGAGATCCCGGCGGGCGCGGGCCTGCTGCGGCTCGTCAACCGCGGCCACCCCGAACCGCTGCTGCTGTACGCGAACGGCGGCCTCGCCGCCCTGGCCCCCGCCGAGCCGGCGCTGCCGCTGGGCATGGGGGAGTTGGGCGGCTGGCCGGACCGGGTGCAGGAGTGGCCCTTCCCGGAGGGGGCGACGCTGCTCCTGTACACGGACGGGCTGACCGAGGCCCGGGACGGGGACGGCGCCTTCTACGATCCGGCGGCCCGGCTGCGCGGGCGGGTCTTCCCCGGGCCCGACGAGTTGCTGAGCGCGCTCGGCACCGATGTCCGCCGCCACACGGGCGGCGCGGCGACGGACGACATGGCCCTGCTGGCGGTGGCCAGACCGGGCGCGGGGCAGCCGAGCCGGCGGCGGACGGTGCCGGTGGTCCCGAAGGGGGGACACCGCCTGAAAGGGGACGCAGCGTAACCGGATCGGCGCGCTCGGCAAGGAAGCTGATGGACCGTCAATGTGAAGATGTGGCGCAAGGGGTTGGGGGTGGGGCTGATTTTTGCCCGAGTTGATCCCTGAGTGGGGCGAGAAGTCCTGGCCAATGTTGTACGAGCGGTGGCTGATTGTCGTGAACGATCAATCGCAACTGCTTGGAATCACTCCCCTTTCTCTATTACCGTTCGATAACGCAGAGCGGTCGTCCCAGCCGTCGCAAGAGACGGCACCGTGCGCGTGCTCGCCCATGAGGAGTGTGCCCCGGTGGCCTCCAACTCGCCTGCCCCTGAAGGCATCGACATCCAGGAGCAGCCCACCGCCGGAGCCTGGGGCGAGTGGAACCCCACCGAGGACTCGGCCCGGCCGCCGCGCGGCAAGCACCGCGTGCTGAAGCAGCGCGGAGGACTGGCCCGTTCCTCCACCGTCCTCGGCGTCGGCGTGATCGCCGCGGTCGGCGCGGGAGGCATCGCCACCGCGCAGGACCGGCCCCAGGTCGCCATATCCCTGCCGGCCCTGCCCGACCTCCCGGAGGCCCTGGGCGGCGCGGACCGGTCCCCCGGGGACTCCGCCACCACCGCCGCGGAGCCGGCCCGGTCGGGGATCATCCCGCAGCAGGCCGACCGCCGCTCCGACGCGGGCGAGCTGCTGCGCAGCCGGATCCTCCAGCAGGCCGAGTCCCAGCACGAGGCCGCGGCGGCCCAGGAGCGGGAAGAAGCCGAACGCGTGGCGCAGGAGGCGGCGGCCCAGCAGGCGCGCGACGCCCAGGCGGCCAAGGAAGCCGCGGAGAAGGCGGCGAAGGAGGCGGCCGAGAAGGCCGCGGCCGAGGAAGCGCGCCAGGCGAAGGCGGCCAAGGAGGCCGCGGAGGCCAAGGCCAAGGCGGAGAGCGCCGCCCGGTCGGCCGGCTCCTTCTTCCTGCCCACCTCGGCCTACACGCTCACCTCGCACTACGGCGACTCCGGCTCGATGTGGTCCTCCGGCCACCACACCGGCCTCGACTTCGCCGCCCCCACCGGCACCCCCGTCAAGGCGGTCGGCTCCGGCAAGATCACCTCGGCCGGCTGGTCAGGGGCGTACGGCTACCGCATCGTGCTGGAACTGCCCGACGGCACCGAGATCTGGTACTGCCACCTGTCCTCGATGTCGGTGACCGGCGGCTCCGTCGCCGGCGGCGACACCATCGGCCGCGTCGGCGCGACCGGCAACGTCACCGGCCCCCACCTCCACCTCGAAGTCCGCCAGGGCGGCGTCACGGTGGACCCGTTGTCATGGCTGAGGGCACGGGGCCTGAACGTCTAGGCGCCGGCACTTGGCGGGGTAGGCGGCCCTGCGGAATCGGGCCCGGTGCGAGGCCTCCCCGTACGCGGCCCACGGCCGAAGGCCCGTCGAGCGGGCCCAAGGGGTCGAACCAGGGCGGGAGCAGGTCCTCCAGTACCGCGGCCCGGGACAGCGCCGGGCCCGCCGTCGCGCGGCGCAGCCAGAGTCGGCGCAGCAACTCCCGCTCCCGCCAGGCGAAGTCGGGCTCACGGGCCGGGCCGCCGGTGCGCGCCCGGTGACGTAGCAGCGCCAGGGCCGCGGCATCAGCCTCGTACAGGGCGACCGCGCGCCCCGCCGGCCGGCCCCCGGTGCTCCGGGCCAGCGCGCGGGCCAGGGAGCGTGCGGGCATCGAGGCCAGTGCGGGGACCTCGGCCGGGTTCAGCCAGCCGGCGTCCGCGTACGCGGCGAGTTCCCCGGCGACGGCCCGCAGTCGGCGGCGCCGTATCCACACGGCCAGCCAGGACAGCAGCCCGAACACCGGGACCATCACACACCCGTAGACCACGTAGAACCCGGACTCGCCCAGGTCCGAGGAGCTGTTCCACAGCGCGTGCAGCCCCATGGCCGCGGCGAGGCCGAGCAGCGGCAGGCCGATCCGGCGCGTACGGCGCACGGCGAGCGCGGCGGCGCCGAAGCCGAGACCGGTGGCCACGGTGAACAGCGGATGCGCGAAGGGGGACATGACGCCACGGACGAAGAACGTCGCCGCCGTGACGGAGTCCAGCACCCCGGTGCCGTTCTCGACGTCCTCGTCGAAGGCGTTGCCGAGGTAGAGGATGTTCTCGGTGAACGCGAAGCCGGTGGCGGTGAAACCGGCCATCACGAAACCGTCGGAAGGGCCGCTGAACTGGCGTCTCCTGAACAGGAACACCAGCAGCAGGGCGGCCGCCTTGGCGCTCTCCTCCACCACCGGGGCGATCGCCACCGAGCCGAGCTGGTCGGCGTCCGAGGGATCGGCGGTGGCCGCGGCTATCCACTGGGTCGCGAAACTGTTGGCCAGTATGGCGATCAGCGCCGCGGCGCACGCCCCCCAGCCGAAGCAGAACGACAACTGCGCCCACGGATGCGGCGCGGCCCGCCCCACCCAGCGGAACGCGGCGAGCAGCGGAGCGACCGGCAGCAGGGCCAGGCCCAGGCCGACGAAGAAGCCGGGCGTACCGGTCTGTTCGCGTACGAGCTCCAGGATCGCGATGCCGCAGGCGCCGAGCAGCACGACGAGTACGTACGTGCGCACCGCGCCCGCGGTACGCGGCACGCGGTGCGGCAGCTGCAACGGCCGGGTCGCTCGGGGCACATGATGACTCTACCGAGCGGACCCGACACGCGGAGTGATGTCTCCGGTTCTAGGCGTTACCGGTACGCCGGAACAGCAGATCGTGTACGACGTGCCCCTTGTCCAGGCCCTGACCCTCGAAGCGGGTGAGCGGCCGGAAGTCGGGCCGGGGCGCGTAACCGCCGTCGGCCTGCGTGTTCTCGAACTCCGGCTGGGCCGTCAGCACTTCGAGCATCTGCTCGGCGTACGGCTCCCAGTCGGTCGCGCAGTGCAGGATCGCCCCGGGCGCCATGCGGGTGGCGGCCAGCGCGAGGAACTCGGGCTGGATCAGGCGCCGCTTGTGGTGGCGGGCCTTGGGCCAGGGGTCCGGGAAGTACACGCGGAGCCCGGCGAGGGAGTCCGGGGGCAGCATCTCGCGGAGCAGGATGATGGCGTCGCCGTTCGCGACGCGGACATTGGTCATCCCGCCCCGTTCGGCGAGGGCGAGCAGATTCCCCTGCCCGGGGGTGTGCACGTCGGCGGCCAGGATCCCGGTCCCCGGGTCGGCGGCGGCCATCTGCGCGGTGGCCTCGCCCATGCCGAAGCCGATCTCCAGTACGACGGGGAGCCCGTCGAACATCTCCTTGAGATCGATGACGTCATGCCCGTCGATGTCGAGCCCCCAGGTACGCCAGAGCCGCTTCAGGGCTTCGCCCTGCCCGGTGGTCACCCGGCTGCGGCGGGGCTGGAAGCTCCGGATCCGCCGCTCGTGATGCGATCCCGCCGGGTCGGGCGCGGGCCCGTCGGGGAACCGGGGCTCGGTGCGCCACTTCGGAGGCACGTAGGCGGACGTCGCCTCCGGCGCGGGCTCGGCGGCGGGATTCTGGGGACTCAGAGACTCAGACACAATCCCCGGATTCTACGCGGGCCCCGCCGACGCGGCCGTTCCGCGTGCCGTTGCCGGGCTCTGCTCTTCCAGCCGTCCGGCGTTCGAGGACCGGGGTCCGGGCTTTCCAGCCGTCCGGCGTTTGAGGACCGGGGTCTGGGGCGGAGCCCCAGGATCTTTCCGGGTCAGGGCAGAGCCCTGGGAACGGTGGAAGGGCGGGTAGGGGAACTCCGCCCCGCGCAGCGGCACACCCGCAGGCACGCTCCGGCGCAGCCGACAGCCCCGCGCAGCGGCGATCCGGGCGCCGGCCGGTCGGGGCCAAACCGAAGCCCCGCAGGGCTACACGCTGCGCAGAGACTTGAGCGCCCGCCCCGCGATCTCCCGCCCGATCGGCAGCGAAGCGGTAGCCGCAGGCGAAGGCGCATTCAGCACATGCACCGTCCGCTCCCCCTCCCGGATCAGGAAGTCGTCCACCAGCCCGCCGTCCCGCAGTACGGCCTGCGCCCGCACCCCGGCCGCCGCGGGCACCAGATCCTCCGCGCGCACCGCCGGCAGCAGTCTCCGTACCGCCTCGACGAACGCCGCCTTCGACAGCGACCGCCGCACCTCACCGGCTCCGTACCGCCAGTGCCGCGCCGCCATCCGCCAGGATCCCGGCCAGGCCAGCTCGTCCGCGAGGTCGCGCGGCCGGATCACGCCCCAGCCGTACCCCTCGCGCGCCAGCGCCGGCACCGCGTTCGGTCCGACGTGGACCCCGCCCCCGATGCCCCGGGTCAGGTGGACGCCGAGGAAGGGGAACGCCGGGTCCGGCACCGGATAGACCAACCCGCGCACCAGCTCGGGCCGGGCCAGGTCGTAGTACTCGCCCCGGAACGGCACGATCCGCATCCCCGGGTCGTCGCCGGCCAGCCGCGCGATCCGGTCGCACTGCAGCCCCGCGCAGTTCACGAGCACCCGCGCGCGCACGACGAGCCCGTCGCTCGTCCGCACCGCCACGCCCGACGCCCGCCGCGAGATCAGATCCACCGCGCCGCCGTAGACGATCTCCGCCCCCGAGGACTCCGCGAGCTGCTGCGCGACCCGCCCGTAGTCCACGATCCCGGTGGTCCCCACGTGGATCGCCGCGAGCCCGCGCACTTCGGGCTCGTACTCCGAGATCTGCGTCGGCCCCAGCTCCCGCACCGGGATGCCGTTCTCCCGGCCCCGCTGCACGAGCGCGTGCAGCCGCGGCAGCTCGTCGCGCCCGGTGGCGACGATGAGCTTGCCCGTCACCTCGTGCGGGATGCCGTGCTCCGCGCAGAACTTGACCATCTCGGCCGCACCGCGCACCGCGAACCGCGCCTTGAGCGAGCCCGGCTTGTAGTAGATCCCGCTGTGGATCACACCGCTGTTGCGGCCCGTCTGGTGTCGGGCCGGGCCGTCCTCCTTCTCCAGGACGGCCACCCGGGTCCCCGGAGCGAGCCCCGCGAGGGCATGCGCCGTCGACAAGCCGACGATCCCGCCGCCGATCACCAGCACATCGCAGTCCAGCCTGCCCGGTCTGCTCATGCCGCCCACGCCGCCGCCCACACTGACACCTCCCACCCCTGCATAGTGCACCCCGCCACTGACAACGGGGCCACGCGGGGCCTATGCCGGGGTTACCAGCAGAGGCCTGGCCCGCTCGCGCAGTTCGGCGACGCGCGGTTCGTGCCCGTACGGTTCCAGCCGGTGCAGGAGGTCCCGTACGTACTCCGTCGTGCGGGCCGACGAGATCCGCCCGGCGACCTCCACCGCCCGTGTCCCCGCCGCGCACGCCGCGTCGAGGTTGCCGGACTCCAGCTCGGCCACCGCGCTCACGACGAGCCGCAGCCCGTGTGATCGTACGTACTCCTCCGTCGGCCGGGACAGTGCCTGCTCCGTGAAACGCCTTACCTGGCGCGGGAGTTTGAGGTCGCTGTAGCACTCGGCGGCGTCCGCGGCGAAGCGGTCGTACGAGTAGAAGCCCAGCCAGGTCGGGTCGGCGTCGCCGTCCCGGGCCCGTTCCAGCCAGCCTTCGGAGGCCCTCAGCGCGGCCCCGGCGGCCGCCGAATCGCCCGCCTTCGCGTGCGCCCGGGCCTCGACCAGGCGGAAGAAGCTCATCGTCCGCGCGGTGGCCAGACCCCGGTTGCGCTCGACGGCGGCCTGCGCGAGGTCCACGCCCTCGTCGGGGAAGTCCCGGTAGGTGGCCTGCAGGGACATCGACGCCAGCACGTACCCGCCGAGCGGTACGTCGGCCGCGGCGCGGGCCAGGCGCAGCGCCTGGATGTAGTAGCGCTGGGCCGCTTCCTGCTGCCCCGTGTCGAAGGCCATCCAGCCGGCCAGCCGGGTCAGTTCGGCGGTGGCGCCGAAGAGCGCGCGGCCCACTTCGTCGGTGTAGGAGCCGAGCAGCAGCGGCGCCGCGTCCACCCGCAGGCACTCGGGCACCATTGAGGAACGCCAGTCGCCGCCCCCGTACTTGGAGTCCCAGCGGCGGGCGTCCTCGGCGGCCTCGCGCAGCTTGGTCACATCGCTGTGGCCCACGCGCTGCGGGCCCCCGGCGTCGGGCACGGCGGCCGGCGGTGACGCATCGCGCGCGGCCCCAGCCCCAGAACCAGACGGTCCAGCCCCAGAACCAGACGCAGCCGGTCCAGCCCCAGACCCATGCGCAGACGTTGTGCGCGAAGCCCCTGGCGTTTCGCGCGAAGGCTGGGCGGGCACACCCCCGACATGGGCGCCGGGCGGCGCCGGAAGGCCTTCCGGCGGGGCCGCGCCCGGGACCGCTTCGCGTGCCACCGGTTCGCGCGCCACCGAGCTGTCGGCGGGGGATATCAGCCACCGCGAGGCCGGCGTCGCGTACGCCGACACGGAGAAGGACCCGGCGAGCGACTGCCAGATCCCGCCACCCCCGCGGCGGCCGGCGAGGTCGAGCCGGTAGAGGTCGGTGGCCGAGCGCACGGCGGCGCCGACGTCGCGCGGGAAGGCCAGCCCCACCTCGGGCGCCGGATCCGCGTCCGCGAGGCCGATCTCGTGCAGCGGCACGGGCCGGCCGAGCTTCGCGCCGATGGCCGCCGCGATCAGGTGCGGGGCGGCGCCCTGCGGCACCATCCCCTTCGACACCCACCGGGCCACCGAGGTCTTGTCGTAGCGGAGGGTCAGACCGCGCTGCGCGCCGAGGTCGTTGACCCGCCGGGCCAGCCCTGCGTTGCTGATGCCCGCGAGGGCGAGGACGGCGCCGAGCTTCTCATTGGGCTCGCGGAGCTCCCTGGACATGCGCCACCCCTCGTCACACGCGGAACGCATACATCGCCAACGCCGCCGGGGCATAGGCGCCCGGCATTTCGTAAACCCAGCGTAGTTCCCCGCCTCCCAAGCGTTAAGGCCCCCTGTTCCGTATGGCGGGATTGTTGTCCGTATGCACAGTCGGGCGGGGGCCCGGCGCCGGGGCGCACGTGTCAGCGCGTGCTCCACCCGTGTGGCCGTGCGCCCGCCCGTGCGCTCTGGCCGCTGCGGGGGCCCGGCGATTCGATGTGCGGTGCGTGGGTCGGCCCGCCGCGTGGACCGGGCGGGCCGGGGGATGCCGCTGCCTCAATCCCCGCGGGTGGCGGAACGGTCCGGGGGGTGGATCCCGCCCCCCGGACCGCGCTCCGCCCGGCAGGCCGTGCGGTGGACCCGCGAGGCCGCGCGCCGGGCTCCGCGCAGGGCTCTCAGTACGGCCGAAGAATGGCCGAAAGCGACCTATGGGGCGGTCGGAACGGAACGCCAAATACCGCATGGCCGGGGCGTGTTCGTTTATACGTGCGCCCCCATACCCACTCCCGCACGCCTGTCTCGTGGCAGCATGGACCCCGAGCCACCCGGGGTCCCTCCGGCCCGCGCCCAGAGCGCCGGCCGCGCGGGTCGCACCCCGGTCGGATGCCCACGGGCTGGGGAGGCGGCGGTGCGCTGGTTGGTGGGTTGGAGCAGTATCGCCGCGAGCTTCGGCACGGCCGGACGGGTCGCGGGGCACGGCGCTGCGCACGCCTCCGACCAGGGCGCATACGGCTCGGGCCACGGCTACGCCTCCGGGAACGGCGCCGGGTACGGCTCCGGCCCGGACGCGTGGGGCGACGGCCCGCTCCGCGGCGGCCTCGCCGACGCGGGTCACCCCGACGAACCGGGCGCCGCCCACGCGGACCGCACCGTGGTCCCCGTCGGCGCCCAGCTCCTCTGGGGCGATCCCGACCCCCTGTGGGCCGTCGGCGACTGGCGCCCGGACGAGATCCGCACCCTCACCGCCGACCCCGCGGACCCCTTCACCCGCCTCGCGGTCCTCGGCTGCTGCGGCGCCACCGACGAGGAACTGCGCCGCGCGCTCTACGCCGCCCGCGGCGGCGCGCTGCGCCACCTCACGCAGTGGCCCGGCAGCTACACCGCCGTCGTCCAGGCCGGCCGCCGCATCACGGTCGTCGGCGACCTGGCCGGCGCCCGGCCCGTCTTCTACACGCCCTGGGCGAGCGGGACCGCGTACGCCACCGCCGCCCTCCCGCTCGCCGACCTGATCGAGGCGCAGCTCGACATCGGCCATCTCGCCGCCCTGCTGGCCTGCCCCGACAGCCCGGAGGCGCTGGGCGACGGCACACCGTACGTCGGCGTACGCCGGATCCCGCCCGGGCACGCGCTGATCCTGCGCGAGGGCTCGCGGGAGATCACCGGGTACGAGCCGGTGGCCTCCCTCGCGGTGGCCGCCCCCACCGCCGACCCCGAGCTCGCGGTGGAGGGCGTACGGGAAGCTTTGGTCGACGCGGTGCGCGCCCGGCTCACGGCTCCGCGGCATGCTCCCGAGACGCTGCCCTACGACCCCGGGCCCGTCCCCGGAATGGGCCCGGCCGACCGGCGGGCCGCGCGCGGCGCCCCCGCCCCCGTCCCCGGAGTCGGCGCGGACCTCTCCGGAGGCAGCGCCTCCGCGACCCTCGCCCTGCTCGCGGCCGGCCTCCCGGGCGCACCCGGAGCCCTGCTCGGACGCACCGGGGAACGCCTCCTCGCCGTCACCTTCAACGACCTGGCCACTCCCCAGGGCCGCGAACCCGAACTGGAACGCGCCCACGCCATCGCCTCCGACCCCCGCCTGCACCACGTGGTCGTGGCCGCCGCCGAGGAGGCCCTCCCCTACGCGGACCTCGACGGCCCGCTGACCGACGAACCCGGCCCCTCCCTCGTCTTCGCCGCCCGCGAGCGGCGCCGCCTCGCGTCCGGCTCGGCGGACCACTTCACCGGACACGGAGCCCGTCAGGTCCTCGACGCCCACCCCGCCCGGCTCGCCGACCTCCTGCTCGACCGGCGCCGCCGCCACCTGCTGCGCCCCACCCTGGCCCTGGCCCGCTCCTCCCCCTCCGAGGGCGACTCCCTCCTCGTCCCCTTCCTGGTCCCCCTCACCGTGTACGCGGCGGCCCGCCGCCTGGCCCGTACGCCGTACCGCGCCGGCATGGAGGCGGCGGCGGCCCGCCTGCGCGACGGAATCCCGGCCGCGGGCCCCTCCTCCGCGGTGGACGCCTCGCTGGCGGCCCTGACCTGGTCCCGGCCCGGCCCGGCGGCGGCCTGGCTGACGGGCGAGGCACTGGCCGAGGTATCGATCCGCCTCTCCGCCGCCGCGGGCCGCCCGCCCCTCTCCCTGCGCCCCGGCGAGGCCCGGGCCCGCGCCGTCCTGGCCCGGCACGCCGCCGACCACCGGGTCTTCGAGCAGGCCGTGGAGGTCCGCAGCCAGCGGCTGCACGCCCCGTTCCTGGACAACCAGGTCGTACGGGCCGCCCGGGCCCTGCCCGAATCCCTGCGCGTGCAGCCCGGCGCCCGGGCGGCGGTCCTGCGCGGGGTCCTGTCCTCGGCCGGGGTCCGCGACCTCCCCGCGGGGTGGGGCGCGACGGCCCACGCCCCGAACGAATCGGCGACCCGCCTGGGACTGCGCGCGGCCCTCCCGCACCTGCTGACCCTCTTCACGTCCCCGCTCCTGGCGGACGCGGGCCTGATCGAAGCCCGGGTCGTCCGCCAGGCACTCCTGGACGCGGCGGACGGCCGCCCGGTCCCGCTCGACGGCCTCGCCGAACTCGTCTCGATGGAACTGTGGCTGACCCGCCTCCTGGCCCGCCGCGGCACCTGTTGGACGGGCACCTCCACCCCCCGCCGCAGAGCCGTCCCCACAGGCGTCCCCCTCCGCCGCCCAGCCCTGTCCTGATGCCGCTGCTGCCCCAGCCCTGTCCTGATGCCGCTGCTGCCCCGGCGGTGACCCTGATGCCGCTGCTGCCCCGGCGGTGACGCTGACGCCGCTGCCGCCCCGACGCCGACTCCGACGCCGACCCAGGCCCAGACCCCGGCCCGCTCCGGCTCCTGCTCCGCTTCGACTTCTCAGCCCGGCCTTGGTCCCAGCTCCGGCCCAAGTCCGGCTCTGCCAGCGGCCCGGCTTCGGTGCTGGCGCCGGCCTCGGGCCCCGGCCTCACACCCGACCGCTGCTCCCGGTTCTGCCACGGTCCCGTCCATGGCGGGTCGTAGACCCAGATCCCGGACTCCGGCACGCCTTCGTGCCTGGCCTTGGTCCAGCTTCGGTCTGACACCGGCCGGGCTCGGGCCGGGCCTCGGCCTCGGTCCTGGTCTGGGTCCTGGTCTGGGTCCTGGTCCGGGGCCTGGTCCGGGGCCTGGTCCGGGGCTTGGCCCCAGTCTCGGCGCCCCGGGCCTGAGCCCGCCCGCTCCCGCAGGGCTGCCCGTCCCCGCCTCGCCGCCCCGGAGGCCCTCCACCGACCGCCGTCCGGCGCCTCGGTCAGGCCGCCTGGACCCCCGCCCCGCCGAGGCCATCACACCGCCGCCGTGAGCGGCGACCGTGCCCGGTCCCCGGGACGGCGGCCCCGGCCGGAGCCACCGGCATGGACGTGCACCACTCCCAACGGAGCCGGCCGCGCCGACGCGAGGTGGCCGACTTCGCCCCTCAGCGGCAGCTGATGACGGAGTCGGCCCAGGTCGCCAGCGTCGGCAGGCGGCCGCCCCCCGCGTGTTCCACGACCAGGCGCAGCGTCTTGTGCCCCGTGAGGGAGACGGAGACATGCGCCGCCGGGTCCTCGTACCCCAGCGCGCGGGACTGCCACAGCCGCCGCCCGTCCGCGTACACGGAGAAGCGGACCGTGCCGTCCGTGAGCAGTGACATGCCGTCCACACCGGCCCGTGCCGAGAAGACGGCACAACTCCGGTTGAGGGTGATCTCCACGGAGGAACGGGAATTGACGGTGATCCCGTGCGTATAGCGCTGTCCGCCGATCATCGGCGCCCAGCGCTGCCACACCCAACTGCTGTGCCAGGTCTCGATCTCGTGGCCGTCGTGGTTCCCGAAGGCGGACTGCCCCAGTGAGGAGAGCCGGAATCCCTGAGGGGCCTGCGGCGGCGGCTTCGGAGGCGTCGGCTTGGGGGGAGGCGCCGGACTCGGCGTGGGCTTCGGCTTCGGCGTCGGGGCCCGGCTCGGACTCGGAGCGGGCGAGGACCGCTCCGGGCTCCGCGAGGGCGTCGGCACGGCCGGCGCCACGGCCACCGGCGGCGGGGGCGTCTGCTTCTTCGGGGGCGGTACGGATCCCCGTGCCGCCGGCGGCTCCGCCCGCGACGGGCCGGGCTCCGGCGCGGCGGGGGCGGGACTCCGCGGCACCGGCACGGCCACGGCCGGCGTCGGGTTCGCGCGCACGGCCGGAGCGGTGTCGTCACCGGCCAGCGCGAACACCACACCGGCGGCCGCGGCCACCACGACCCCGGCGGCGATGGCCGCCTTGGCCGGCAGCCCCAGCCCCTCGGAAACCGCGGCTCCGCCGGCCCCACCGGCCCCGCCCCCACCCGCAGCCCCACCAGCGGCCCCGGCAGCCCCAGCTCCGGCGGCCCCTGCACCCGCCCCGGCCGTCGACCCGCCGGCGCCCACAGCCGCGGCAGCGGCCCCGGCACCACCCGCGGCGACGGCGCCGCCGGCCACCACTCCTGCCGCCTTGGCCGCGTACCCGGCGGCGAACCATCCGATGACGGCGACCGGCAGCAGCGCGGGAATGCCCGCGTTGACGTCCTTGAGCTCACCCGCGGCGAGCCGGCACCGGGCGCACTCCTCGAGGTGCTTGCGCAGCCCCCGCTCGGCCCGCATCCGCAAGCCGCCACGGGCGTACGCCCCCAGCCGGTCGGCGTACCGGGCGCAGTCCCCGCCGGAGCTCAGCGCGGTGCTCACATGGGCCTGGAGGTACGCCTGCTTGAGGCCCTCGCGGGCCCGGCTCGCCAGCACCGCGGTGGCGTTCGCGCTCAGCCCGAAGAGCGGGGCGATGGAGCTCGGCGACTCCTCCTCGACGGTGGTGTGCCAGAGCACGGCCTGCCACCGCTCGGGCAGGCTCCGGAAGGCCTGCATCGCGAGGGTCTGCTCGGCCTCGTGCATGGCCCGCACATCGGCGCCGAGTTCAAGGGTGTCGTCCCCCGCGCGAACGGGCAGCCCGACCCCGCCGTCGCCGGACCCGGAGGCCTGCTCCGCGAACAGTGCGAAGTCCTCGACCAGATGCTCCCGCTTGGCCGTCTTCGCCCAGGCGGCGGCGACCCGGCGCACGGTGGTCAGCAGGTAGGCGCGCACGGACTGGTCCGGACCCGCCCCGCCCCGTACGGCCTGGAGGGTCCGCGCGAAGACCTCGGCCGTCAGATCGTCGGCGGTGTGCCCGTCACGGCAGCAGGTACGGGCATAGCGGCGCACGGCACCGGAGTGGCGCCGGAACAGTTCCTCGTAGGCCCCGTCGTCGCCCCCGCGCATCCGGGCGATCAAGTCCCCGTCGGAAGGCGGAAGTTCGCCGCTCGGCCCGGCAGCGTGCCGGCCACTCGGTTCGCGCTGGGCCGGGACCTGCCGTGCGGGCAGGCTGCCCGCACCGACCTCGCCGCCGGCGCCACCGTGTGGCTCTTCCCGCCCGTCAACGCTCATCGCGGAGGCCTTCGCACGACACACTCAACCGGTACACCGATCCAGCGTGGCACACGGCGGGTGCGCGCCGAACCGGTCTCCACACCTTCCACTCATCCGGGCAAGCCCCGACGAATCGCCGTACGGAGCCTCACCCGTTCGAGCGAGAGCCCCCGGGAAGGAGCCGGTTGACGCCCACCACCAGACCAAGCCCTCCACCGCCCGCAGAGCCCACCGCCCGCAGAGCCCACCGGCCGAGCCCACCGGCCCGCCGAGCCACCCGGTCCGCGAACACACGTCCCGGGCGCCCCGACCTACGCCGTCCGGGACCGCAGCCCTTCGAGCAGGATGTCGAGCAGCCGCGCCGAAGCCGCCGCCTGCTGCGCCGCGTCCGGCAGCGCGGGCGCGGCCGTCGCGATCACCAGCAGTACATCGGCCACCGTGACATCGGCGCGCAGCGCACCGGCCTCCCGGGCCCGGTCGACGAGGCGGCCGACGACCTCGAGCAGCTCGCCCGCGCCCGCGTCCTCGGAGGGCTCGTCGTCCAGCCCGGTCCGCGCGGCGACGACCCGCAGATCGGGCGCCCCGCCGGCCGCGACGACCTGACGCTGGTGCGGAACCCGCGCGGCCTCCTCGACCGCCCCGTCAGCCCCGTCCTCGCCGACCCGCAGCACCTGCGGAGGCAGCAGCCGGCCGGCGCCCGAGGCCACGGAGGTGCGCAGGAAGCGCGACAGCGCCTGCCACGGCTCCTCCTCTTGGCCGAGAGCCGTACGGGCCTGCTCGGTCAGGCGCGAGGTCTCCTCCTCGGCTATCCGCCGGACCAGGACGTCCTTGCTGGGGAACCGTCGGTACACGGTGCCGACGCCGACCCGTGCGCGGCGTGCGACGTCCTCCATCGGAGCCCCGTAGCCGAGCTCACCGAAGACCTCGCGCGCCGCGCGAAGTACGTGTTCGAGATTGCGCTGTGCGTCGACGCGCAGCGGCGTGGAGCGACCCACGCCGTGTGTGGTGGCGCCGCCGGCCATCAGGCGCCCGTGACTGTCGGTCGCGGAAGCGGCCGAGGACAGAGCGGTGGCAGAAGCATGGAAATCGGAAATGTGCATGTATATCCCCCGGTAATCATTTGTCTCCCCCCGGAGACACTCCCCGCCTTCGTGTCGAGAGGGGCCACGGTCATGAGGGCCCTGGTCCTACTCCTCGACGAGTTACGAACATAGTTGAGCCAGAGTCAATTCAGAAGAGGCAGCCCCGGACGGACCGCCGCCCGATCGGAGCATTCACTCTCAATTTTCCGTTCGAAGCCCCCGGAAGCACGCATTCCGTACCGTCTGACCTGCACACCTACCCTTCCATCCGCACCCCCCGACAACCTCGCCCCGCCGTCCCCTCCGGTCACACAATTTGTCGGGCCTGTGGACAAACTCCCGGCCACGTTGCGTCATGGGACGGTGAAGGCTGCTAACTCCCGGGGCACGGCCCCCGGTACCCCGTCCCGTACGCGGATCCTCATCGTCGGCGGCGGCTACGTAGGCATGTACACGGCACTCCGGCTCCAGCGAAAGCTGAGAGCCGACGAGGCCGAGGTCACGGTGGTCACCCCCGAGCCCTACATGACGTACCAGCCCTTCCTCCCCGAAGCGGCCGCCGGCTCCATTTCTCCGCGTCACGTCGTGGTCCCACTGCGCCGTGTCCTGCCGAAATGCCGCATCGTCATCGGCGAGGCCCGGCACATCGACCACGCCGCCCGGACCGCGACCGTCACCACCCTCGCCACCGACGAGGAGGGCGGGGGCCCCGTCGAGATCGAGTACGACGAACTGGTCCTCGCCCCCGGCTCCGTCTCCCGCACGCTCCCCATTCCGGGACTCGCCGAATACGCCATCGGATTCAAGACCGTCGAAGAGGCCATCGGCCTGCGCAATCACGTCATCGAGCAGATGGACATCGCCTCCTCCACCCGCGATCCCGCCCTGCGCGACGCCGCCCTCACCTTCGTCTTCGTCGGCGGCGGCTACGCCGGCGTCGAGGCGCTCGGCGAGCTGGAGGACATGGCCCGCTTCGCCGCCCGCTACTACCACAACATCAAGCCCGAGGACATGAAGTGGGTGCTGGTCGAGGCCAGCGACCGGATCCTCCCCGAGGTCGGCCCCGAGATGGGCACGTACACGATCCGCGAACTGCGCCGCCGCGGCATCGACCTGCGCCTGGAGACCCGCCTCGAGTCCTGCGAGAACCGGATCGCGGTCCTCAGCGACGGAGCCCGCTTCCCCACCCGCACCGTCGTCTGGACCGCCGGCGTCAAACCGCACCCGATCCTCGCCGCCAGCGACCTGCCCAAGACCGAGCGCGGCCGCCTCGCCTGCACCTCCTTCCTCACCGTCGAAGGCGTCGAGCACGCCTGGGCCGCCGGGGACGCGGCCTCCGTCCCCGACATCACCGCCGCGGAGAAGGGCGTCCCCTGCGCCCCGAACGCCCAGCACGCCGTCCGCCAGGCCAAGGTGCTCGCCGACAACCTCGTATCGTCGCTGCGGGGCGGACTCCTCACCGAGTACGCCCACAAGTACGCGGGTTCCGTGGCCTCCCTCGGACTCCACAAGGGCGTCGCCCACATCTACGGCCGCAAGCTCAAGGGCTACCCGGCCTGGCTCATGCACCGCGCCTACCACCTCAGCCGCGTCCCGACCCTGAACCGCAAGACGCGCGTGCTCGCCGAGTGGACGCTCTCCGGCCTCTTCACGCGTGAGATCGTCTCGCTGGGATCCCTCGAACACCCCAGAGCAGAATTCGAACTCGCGGCGGGCGGAGGCCCCAAGGACCCTCCGAAGAAGAACGAAGGCTGATGCTGTCAGTCCCGTCGGCCACACTGGACGTGTGACCATAGGTGGGCTCACACCTGCACAGAGTGACATCAGCGTGACATCCGAGTGCCACCCGATCGCCACCGAGTGACACAGCGACCACGAGCGACACCACGAGGCTTGAAAGCAGTGAACTTCACGCGCTGGAGCGCCCGGTTTCCCGGAACGCAGCGTCGCGCCGCCGCCCGGTCCGAACACGCCGCCGCCCAGGCCAAAAGGGGCGAGGGCTCGGTCCCGGCCGCCCGCGGCGCCGCCGGCCTTTCCGTGACCGGCCCGGACGGCTGCCCCGCCGACCCCACGGTCCGCGGCACCGGTTCCGCCCCCGGCACCGGCTCCGCCGCAGCAGCCGCGACCGGTACGGGAACCCCCGCACCGTCCCTCGAAGAGCTCTCCGTACGCGAGGTCCTCGACCGCCTCCCGGCCCTCGTCGCCCTCGTGCACGGTCCCGAGCACCGCGTCGCCTACGTCAACGACGCCTACACCTCGGGCTTCGGCGCCCGCGCCCCCGGCGCGCCCGCGCACGTGGCCCTCCCCGAACTCGGGGACCTCGGCCTGCTCCCGCTCCTCGACCAGGTCCAGCGCAGCGGCAAGCCCCGTACGGCCAAGAACCGCACCGCGCCCGGCGGCACCAGCTCGTACACGGTCACGTGCACCCCGATCGAGTTCCCCAAGACGAGCGCGGGCACCGGCCCCGACAGCGAAGCGGAAGGCACCGGCACCGGCGTCCTGATCCACCTCGCCGACGTCACCGACCACGCCGAGGCCGTCGAGCGGCTGCGCGCCAGCGAGCGCCGCCAGCGCGAGGCCGCCGTCACCCTCCAGCGCTCCCTCCTCCCGCAGGAACTGGAGCAGCCCGACGACCTGCGCGTCGCCGCCACCTACCAGCCCGGCGGCACCGAAGCCGCCGTCGGCGGCGATTGGTACGACGTCATCACCCTCGGCGCCGGCCGCACGGCCCTGGTCATCGGCGACGTCATGGGCCGGGGCGTCCGCGCCGCCGCCGTCATGGGCCAGCTCCGCACGGCCGTCCGCGCGTACGCACGCCTCGACCTGCCGCCCCACGAGGTCCTGCAGCTCCTCGACGGACTGGCGGCCGAGATCGACGCCAGCCAGATCGCCACCTGCGTCTACGCCGTCCACGACCCCAACGAGGGCCTCCTCGCGTACGCCTCCGCCGGCCACCTCCCGATCCTCGTCCGCGACGAGGACGGCACCGTCCGCCGCGCGGCCGACCCCACCGGCCCGCCGCTCGGCACCGGCGGCTGGCTCCACACCTCGGGCACCATCGCGCTCGGCCCCGGCTCCACCGCCGTCCTCTACACCGACGGCCTGGTCGAGCGCCGCGGCGAGGACATCGACGAGGGCGTCGCCGCCCTGGAGCGCGCCCTCTCCGGCGCCCAGGGCACCCCCGCCGTGATCTGCGACCGCCTGATGCGCGCCCTCGGCGTCGACGCCGACCACGACGACGACGTCGCCGTGATGGTCCTCCAGCAGCCCGCCCGCACCGGCGCGGACGCCGAGCTCTTCCACAACGCGGCCCTCGAACTCCTCGGCGGCATCGAGGCCGCCCCGCGCGCCCGCGCCTTCGCCCAGGGCGTCCTCGCCTCCTGGCGCTTCCCGGTCGAGCTGTGCGACCTCGGCGTCCTCGCCGCCAGCGAGCTCGTCGCGAACTCCCTCCAGCACGGCACCCCGCCCATGCGCCTGCGCCTGCGCCGCACCGACCGCCGGCTGATCATCGAAGTCACCGACGGGGACGACCACCTCCCGCGCCGCCGCCGCGCCGAACCGGCCGACGAGACCGGCCGCGGCATCTCCATCGTCGCCACCATCGCCTCGGCCTGGGGCTCGCGCCGCACTCCGGGCGGCGGCAAGGCCGTCTGGTGCGAGTTCGCCCTCCCGGACAAGGACAAGTAGCCGGACACGAAGAAGCCCCGGTCCCAGGACCGGGGCTTCCTCACATCAGCCGTACCTCTTACCCGCGATACCCGCTAGACCTGCGCGGCCACGGGCCCGGAGGCCTTGACCTGCTCCCCCGACCCGGCCACGACCGTGCTCCCGGCCAGGGACGGGTTGTCCTGCACCGGCGTCAGGTGCTTGCCGAGCCGCAGCGCCAGCCCGGCGATGCCGAGCGACACCAGGACGAAGACCCCGATGTAGAGCATCGGCACCCCGGCGGCCAGCGGCACACCGAGCGGCCCGAGCGCCAGGGCCATCTGCTTGACCAGCGCGAAGGCCGAGTTGTACTGGCCCACGGACCCCTCGGGAGCCAGATCGGCCACCAGTGGCGCCAGCGTCGGCGACAGCATCGCCTCACCGATGCCGAAGAGGGCGTACGTGGTCACGAACGCGGCGCCTGCCATGACGGCACTGCCGTGTCCCAGCCCGGAGAAGGCGGCGATGATCCACGCGACGGTCCACAGCAGGCCGACCAGCGCGATCACCCGGGACCGGCGGTGGTTCTCGACCAGCCGGAGGACAACGAACTGGGCGAGCACGATCGCCCCGGTGTTGGCGGCGAGGGCGAACCCGAGCGTGGACGGGGAGATCCCGGCGGCCTCGGTGCCGAAGGCGGCGAGACCCGACTCGAACTGCCCGTAACAGGCGAAGAACAGGACGAAGCCGAGGACGCAGAACTGCACCATCGCCTTGTGCTCCATCAGCCGCTTCCAGCCACCACCCGACTGCGCGGCGGCCTTGGCCAGCGCGTTGCTGATGGTCGGCGCCTGCGGCATCCGCACGGTGGCGATGACCCCGGCCAGCACCAGGAACATCACGGCCTCGATGCCGAAGAGCAGGGTGAAGCTGCCGGGCCGGGTCTCGTCGACGATGAGCCCGCCGATCAGACCGCCGATGCCCAGACCGAGGTTCTGCATGAAGAACTGCAGCGCGAAGGCACGGGTCCGGGTGGAGGGGGTGGAGCACCGCACGATCATCGTGGCCAGCGCCGGCTGCATGACCGCCTGACCGGCACCCAGCGCGAGCGCGGAGAGCAGGATCGCGACCACGCCGGTGGAGAGGCCGAGCGACAGCGCACCGAGCGAGGCCACGAGGGCCGCACCGATGACGACGGGGACCGGACCGCGCCGGTCGATCACCCGCCCGGTGAAGGGCAGCGCGAGAAGCGCACCGAGGGCGAACGCCATGAACGTACCCGTCGCCCACATGGGGTCCAGTTCTCGCACCTTCGCCGCGTAGACGTAGAGGAACGGAACCGTGAATCCGATACCGAACGCGGTCAACGCGTTCCCGGCCTGGATCCTCCGCATCGCAGCGCCCATCACCTTGGTCACTTCTCACCACCTTGATTGCTGAAGCTTGAAGACTTCATACCTAAAGTTTGATCCTTAACACTACACACCGAAGGAGTTAGACGCCAACGGCCCCGTGCCATACTTCGAACCATGGGTGACACCCCCGACGGCACTACGCCCGTCCACGAGCCGAGCCTCGACGAACAGATCGCCGTCTATCAGCGCGAGTTCCAGGACCTCGACCCCCAGGTCGAGAAGGTCGTCTCGGCCCTCAGCCGCCTGAACCGCCGCATGAACGTCGCGTACGGCCGCCAGACGGCGGCCCTGGGCATCAGCAACGCGGAGTGGGAGGTCCTCAAGGCCCTCGTCCTCTCCGGAGCCCCGTACCGGATGGGCCCGAGCGAGCTCGCGAAGCAGCTGGGCCTCACGCCGGCGGCGATGACCCACCGGATCGACCGCATGACGGCGGAAGGGCTGGTCACGCGCGAGCGGGACGAGAACAACCGCGTCCGCGTGATCGTGGAGCTCACCGCCGAAGGTCGCAGCAAGTGGCTGGACGCGATGCGCGCGGCGACGGTCTTCGAGGAGGACCTCCTCCAGGACCTCTCCACGGCGGAGCGGGGCGTACTGGGTGACATGCTCACCCGCCTCCTGGAGCGCGTAGAGGACCTCCAGTCCCCGCACTGACCGCCCAACGACCCGGCCCCGATCCTGAGGTTGACACGGGCCCCGCGGATCCGTAAGGTTCTTCGAGTTGTCCCTGAGCCGAAAGGTTCCGAAGACAACAAATCCCGCCGCCTCGTTGCGGCACCCAACTCAGCAAGATCTCCCACTGGGAACGCATTCGGCATGCCCGAATTCATTTCTGAAGGTCGATTATGAATCGCCTGGGAAATCCACTAGAGTTCGGGAGTCGGAAGGGCCCAACAGCCCGGAAGACAAAACCCGCTGACTGGGAGTCAGGCCCGAAAGAGTCTGATAGAGTCGGAGACACAAGAACGAAGGAAACGCCCGGAGGAAAGCCCGAGAGGGTGAGTACAAAGGAAGCGTCCGTTCCTTGAGAACTCAACAGCGTGCCAAAAATCAACGCCAAAAAGTTGATACCCCGTCCATTTCGGTGGATGAGGTTCCTTTGAAAAAGACCTGTGAGGTCGCGGCTTCGGCCCTGACACTTGCAGGCAATTACACAGCGAGGACGCAGTGGACGGTCGGTCTTATTCCGACATGACTGTCCCGCTCTAAGTGCGTGTGCACCCGATTACGGGTAAACATTCATGGAGAGTTTGATCCTGGCTCAGGACGAACGCTGGCGGCGTGCTTAACACATGCAAGTCGAACGATGAAGCCCTTCGGGGTGGATTAGTGGCGAACGGGTGAGTAACACGTGGGCAATCTGCCCTTCACTCTGGGACAAGCCCTGGAAACGGGGTCTAATACCGGATAACACTCCTGCCTGCATGGGCGGGGGTTAAAAGCTCCGGCGGTGAAGGATGAGCCCGCGGCCTATCAGCTTGTTGGTGGGGTAATGGCCCACCAAGGCGACGACGGGTAGCCGGCCTGAGAGGGCGACCGGCCACACTGGGACTGAGACACGGCCCAGACTCCTACGGGAGGCAGCAGTGGGGAATATTGCACAATGGGCGAAAGCCTGATGCAGCGACGCCGCGTGAGGGATGACGGCCTTCGGGTTGTAAACCTCTTTCAGCAGGGAAGAAGCGAAAGTGACGGTACCTGCAGAAGAAGCGCCGGCTAACTACGTGCCAGCAGCCGCGGTAATACGTAGGGCGCAAGCGTTGTCCGGAATTATTGGGCGTAAAGAGCTCGTAGGCGGCTTGTCACGTCGGATGTGAAAGCCCGAGGCTTAACCTCGGGTCTGCATTCGATACGGGCTAGCTAGAGTGTGGTAGGGGAGATCGGAATTCCTGGTGTAGCGGTGAAATGCGCAGATATCAGGAGGAACACCGGTGGCGAAGGCGGATCTCTGGGCCATTACTGACGCTGAGGAGCGAAAGCGTGGGGAGCGAACAGGATTAGATACCCTGGTAGTCCACGCCGTAAACGTTGGGAACTAGGTGTTGGCGACATTCCACGTCGTCGGTGCCGCAGCTAACGCATTAAGTTCCCCGCCTGGGGAGTACGGCCGCAAGGCTAAAACTCAAAGGAATTGACGGGGGCCCGCACAAGCAGCGGAGCATGTGGCTTAATTCGACGCAACGCGAAGAACCTTACCAAGGCTTGACATATACCGGAAAGCATTAGAGATAGTGCCCCCCTTGTGGTCGGTATACAGGTGGTGCATGGCTGTCGTCAGCTCGTGTCGTGAGATGTTGGGTTAAGTCCCGCAACGAGCGCAACCCTTGTCCTGTGTTGCCAGCATGCCCTTCGGGGTGATGGGGACTCACAGGAGACCGCCGGGGTCAACTCGGAGGAAGGTGGGGACGACGTCAAGTCATCATGCCCCTTATGTCTTGGGCTGCACACGTGCTACAATGGCCGGTACAATGAGCTGCGATACCGTGAGGTGGAGCGAATCTCAAAAAGCCGGTCTCAGTTCGGATTGGGGTCTGCAACTCGACCCCATGAAGTCGGAGTTGCTAGTAATCGCAGATCAGCATTGCTGCGGTGAATACGTTCCCGGGCCTTGTACACACCGCCCGTCACGTCACGAAAGTCGGTAACACCCGAAGCCGGTGGCCCAACCCGTAAGGGAGGGAGCTGTCGAAGGTGGGACTGGCGATTGGGACGAAGTCGTAACAAGGTAGCCGTACCGGAAGGTGCGGCTGGATCACCTCCTTTCTAAGGAGCACAGTACCGATTGCAGACAAACGTTCTGCACGGTCAGCTCAGGGTGGAACGTTGATTAGTTGGCACGGTTTCCTGGATGGATCACAAGTACTGCTTCGGCGTGGAAAGTGACTCACTGACGGGGGATCGTGCTTGGCACGTTGTTGGGTATCTGAGGGTACGGCCGTAAGGTCTTATCTTCGTGATGCCGGCCCCAGTGAACTTCGCCTTTTGGGTGAGGGTGATGGGTGACTGGTCGTTGCTTGAGAACTACACAGTGGACGCGAGCATCTGTAGGCCAAGTTTTTAAGGGCGCACGGTGGATGCCTTGGCACCAGGAACCGATGAAGGACGTGAGAGGCCGCGATAGGCCCCGGGGAGCTGCCAACTGAGCTTTGATCCGGGGGTGTCCGAATGGGGAAACCCGGCAGTCGTCATGGGCTGTCACCCACTGCTGAACACATAGGCAGTGTGGAGGGAACGCGGGGAAGTGAAACATCTCAGTACCCGCAGGAAGAGAAAACAACCGTGATTCCGGGAGTAGTGGCGAGCGAAACCGGATGAGGCCAAACCGTATGCGTGTGATACCCGGCAGGGGTTGCGCATGCGGGGTTGTGGGAATTCTTTTGATCGGTCTGCCGGCCGGTCGGCGAGTCAGAAACCGTTGATGTAGTCGAAGGACATGCGAAAGGTCCGGCGTAGAGGGTAAGACCCCCGTAGACGAAACATCAGCGGCTTGCTTAAGAATCTCCCAAGTAGCACGGGGCCCGAGAAATCCCGTGTGAATCTGGCGGGACCACCCGCTAAGCCTAAATATTCCCTGGTGACCGATAGCGGATAGTACCGTGAGGGAATGGTGAAAAGTACCGCGGGAGCGGAGTGAAATAGTACCTGAAACCGTGTGCCTACAAGCCGTGGGAGCGTCGCTGTATGTGCTTGCACATACAGTCGTGACTGCGTGCCTTTTGAAGAATGAGCCTGCGAGTTAGCGGTGTGTAGCGAGGTTAACCCGTGTGGGGAAGCCGTAGCGAAAGCGAGTCCGAATAGGGCGATTGAGTTGCACGCTCTAGACCCGAAGCGGAGTGATCTAGCCATGGGCAGGTTGAAGCGGAGGTAAGACTTCGTGGAGGACCGAACCCACCAGGGTTGAAAACCTGGGGGATGACCTGTGGTTAGGGGTGAAAGGCCAATCAAACTCCGTGATAGCTGGTTCTCCCCGAAATGCATTTAGGTGCAGCGTCACGTGTTTCTTGCCGGAGGTAGAGCACTGGATAGGCGATGGGCCCTACCGGGTTACTGACCTTAGCCAAACTCCGAATGCCGGTAAGTGAGAGCGTGGCAGTGAGACTGTGGGGGATAAGCTCCATGGTCGAGAGGGAAACAGCCCAGAGCATCGACTAAGGCCCCTAAGCGTACGCTAAGTGGGAAAGGATGTGGAGTCGCAGAGACAACCAGGAGGTTGGCTTAGAAGCAGCCACCCTTGAAAGAGTGCGTAATAGCTCACTGGTCAAGTGATTCCGCGCCGACAATGTAGCGGGGCTCAAGCGTACCGCCGAAGTCGTGTCATTGCAGCAATAGGGCCAACGCCCGCTGTGATGGGTAGGGGAGCGTCGTGTGCCGGGTGAAGCAGCAGCGGAAGCTAGTTGTGGACGGTTCACGAGTGAGAATGCAGGCATGAGTAGCGATACACACGTGAGAAACGTGTGCGCCGATTGACTAAGGGTTCCTGGGTCAAGCTGATCTGCCCAGGGTAAGTCGGGACCTAAGGCGAGGCCGACAGGCGTAGTCGATGGACAACCGGTTGATATTCCGGTACCCGCTTTGAAACGCCCAATATCGAATCAGGCGATGCTAAGCCCGTGAAGCCGTTCCGGACCCTTCGGGGAAAGGAAAGTGGTGGAGCCGGCGAACCAGACTTGTAGTAGGTAAGCGATGGGGTGACGCAGGAAGGTAGTCCAGCCCGGGCGGTGGTAGTCCCGGGGTAAGGGTGTAGGCCGAGGGGTAGGCAAATCCGTCCCTCATATAAGGCTGAGACCTGATGCCGAGCCGATTGTGGTGAAGTGGATGATCCTATGCTGTCGAGAAAAGCCTCTAGCGAGTTTCATGGCGGCCCGTACCCTAAACCGACTCAGGTGGTCAGGTAGAGAATACCGAGGCGTTCGGGTGAACTATGGTTAAGGAACTCGGCAAAATGCCCCCGTAACTTCGGGAGAAGGGGGGCCAGTCCTGGTGATCGGATTTACTCCGTGAGCTGGGGGTGGCCGCAGAGACCAGCGAGAAGCGACTGTTTACTAAAAACACAGGTCCGTGCGAAGCCGTAAGGCGATGTATACGGACTGACGCCTGCCCGGTGCTGGAACGTTAAGGGGACCGGTTAGTCACATTTCGGTGTGGCGAAGCTGAGAACTTAAGCGCCAGTAAACGGCGGTGGTAACTATAACCATCCTAAGGTAGCGAAATTCCTTGTCGGGTAAGTTCCGACCTGCACGAATGGCGTAACGACTTCTCGACTGTCTCAACCATAGGCCCGGTGAAATTGCACTACGAGTAAAGATGCTCGTTTCGCGCAGCAGGACGGAAAGACCCCGGGACCTTTACTATAGTTTGATATTGGTGTTCGGTTCGGCTTGTGTAGGATAGGTGGGAGACTTTGAAGCGGCCACGCCAGTGGTTGTGGAGTCGTCGTTGAAATACCACTCTGGTCGTGCTGGATGTCTAACCTCGGTCCGTGATCCGGATCAGGGACAGTGTCTGATGGGTAGTTTAACTGGGGCGGTTGCCTCCCAAAAAGTAACGGAGGCGCCCAAAGGTTCCCTCAGCCTGGTTGGCAATCAGGTGTTGAGTGTAAGTGCACAAGGGAGCTTGACTGTGAGACCGACGGGTCGAGCAGGGACGAAAGTCGGGACTAGTGATCCGGCGGTGGCTTGTGGAAGCGCCGTCGCTCAACGGATAAAAGGTACCCCGGGGATAACAGGCTGATCTTCCCCAAGAGTCCATATCGACGGGATGGTTTGGCACCTCGATGTCGGCTCGTCGCATCCTGGGGCTGGAGTCGGTCCCAAGGGTTGGGCTGTTCGCCCATTAAAGCGGTACGCGAGCTGGGTTTAGAACGTCGTGAGACAGTTCGGTCCCTATCCGCTGTGCGCGTAGGAATATTGAGAAGGGCTGTCCCTAGTACGAGAGGACCGGGACGGACGAACCTCTGGTGTGCCAGTTGTCCTGCCAAGGGCATGGCTGGTTGGCTACGTTCGGGAGGGATAACCGCTGAAAGCATCTAAGCGGGAAGCCTGCTTCAAGATGAGTATTCCCACCTCCTTGAGAGGGTAAGGCTCCCAGTAGACGACTGGGTTGATAGGCCAGATGTGGAAGCCCGGTAACGGGTGGAGCTGACTGGTACTAATAGGCCGAGGGCTTGTCCTCAGTTGCTCGCGTCCACTGTGTTAGTTCTGAAGTAACGAACTGTGTTCATGTCCGGTTGGTTAACTTCATAGTGTTTCGGTGGTCATAGCGTTAGGGAAACGCCCGGTTTACATTCCGAACCCGGAAGCTAAGCCTTTCAGCGCCGATGGTACTGCAGGGGGGACCCTGTGGGAGAGTAGGACGCCGCCGAACAATCATTGTGGGAAAGCCCCGCACCAGGAAACTGGTGCGGGGCTTTTCTGCGTTTAGGCTCCGGGCATGGAGATAGCTGATCCGACGCCGGTCACGTTGCTCACTCCCGTACCCGGCAGCCCGGGGCCCGGTGACAGTTCTATCGGGGGGCCGTTGCTTTGGCCGGCGGGCGATCCGTGGCCGAGGTGCTTGATGCCGGACGAACGGGACCGGTCGGGGCGGAACGCGTGCGCGCTGGTGCCTGTGGTGCAGCTGTACCGGCGGGACGTGCCGGGTGGCTGGTGGTACGGGGACATGGATCTGTTCCAGGTGTTGTGGTGCCCCAATGAGCACGTCGGGCCGCCCATGGCGGGGCAGCCCGAGCGGGGGCCCCTGCTGCACATGGAGTGGCGGCGGGTCGCGGAGACCGAGGGGCGTGGGCAGTTCACCCCTGTGGCACCCGTCCGTTCCGAGTCGTGGCTCGTGCCCCGGCCCTGTCTGATCGAGACCGAGGAAGCCGTGGAGCCCGCACGGGCGCCGCCCAGCCGACCCGGTGTCTGGAAGGTGGGCGGCGGACCCCGGTGGAGGACACCCGACGGGGACGAGTGCGCCTGCGGGGACTGCTTCACCTGCGCGAACTGCTACGCGCCGATGGATCTGCTGCTGACCGTGTCCAGCGGGGAAGCCATCGGTGTGGTCGTGTCCGGGGGCGGCGAGTTGAGGATCTACGTATGCCGAACCGATCCCGAGGATTCCTACAGGACCGATCTGTACTGAGCGCACGTGTGGGTCAGAAGCGGCAGGCGGCCTTCAGGGCCAGGGTGTAGGGGTTGGCCATCGGTGGCTCCCGTTGCCGGCCGGGTCCTGCTGGTGGCGGCGCACTACCGGACGAACCTCACGATGCGCCAGCTCCCTCCGCTGTTGGGTATGTTCCCGGCCGGTCCCCGACGCGGACAGCTGCCTGGTCGTCGCGAGCCCCCGCCCGTCTTCGGGGAACAAGGCCGATGCCCGTGTCCGACGCGAGTCGGACCTGCCGACGGCAGCATCCAGGACGACGGTCATCGCGGACGGCGCCTACCCATCGACCGTCTCGGTCGGATTCTTGCGCCCCAGTCCCGCAAGAGGTGCGCGAACGACATCGTGCTGATTGTCGTGGTCGGCCGGCCCCGGCCCGGAAGCCGCAACGACTGATGTGCGTGGGAGTCCCACAGCAGGCCCTGCACCAAGCGGTGCTCGGCATCGCCTGCATGCACAACCTCGCCCTCGCCGGATAGGCGGGCAGCCCGCACCACGGCCAACCGCACCCGAGGCGACTCGGAGATCATTTACGGGACAGCGCTTAGATCCGTCCTCGCACGAACCGGGTCCGGCGCCCGAGTACCTGGCCCAGCTCCATGACGAACTCCGGAAGCAGCGCGGGCCCGTTCCAGAACTCGAACCCTAGGTACGCGAAGGCAAGCCCGTCGCCGGCCCATTCCCACGCTGCCAGGGGCACCACTCGCCCGCACGTCGGGCACGGCACTTCGCTCCTGCCGGTGTTCCACCATGCGTCCATGGCCGGCGAGAACACCTCGCGGTGTCCCTCCCCGAACCCCACCGCACAGTACGGACGCCGCCGTCACCGTTGCCCGGGCCCGCGAGGTCATCGGACGCCCTACTGCGGCTGGCCGATGGTGGCGGGGGTAGCCGCATGTCCTCGTCGTCCTCGATGCCGGCTGCGACGTGCCCCGGATCGCGCACCTCTTGGTGGATCTGCCCGCCGCGGGGGCGGGCGCCCGGCGAAGCACGGTGATCCGGTTGACCGGGGAGAAACTCCCCAGCGGCGGACGGAACAAGCCGGTCTGGCTGTGGTGGTCGGGCACCGGCGGCGCCGCCGAAGAAGTCGACCGCCGGGGGTCCAGGAACCTGCACGCGAAGCCGGGCACGCCAGCCCTGCACTGAAGATGACCAGTGGGCGTTGCTGTGGGGCCGTTGTTGCCGGTCGTGGTGTTGATCGACGGGATCCGCTGGCGGGTGCGGACCGGCGTCCCGTGGCGGGATCTGCCAGCCGAGTACGGGCTGTAGCAGACGGTTTATGGGCCCTTCCGCCGGTGGTGGCAGCGTGATGCTGTCTGGTCGTCGGTGTTGACCGGGTTGCAGGCCCGGGCGGACGCCGCCGGTCTGATCACCTGGGAGGTGAATGTCGACTCCATGATCTGCCGGGTGGCGAACAGGACGAGCCCGACGATCACGGCCTGGGCCGGCTACGGGCTCGTCCATTGCGGGTGCGGGGGCGACAAGGCGCACTCGTCGCGATTCGGTCGAGGTACTGGACGAGGGTGGCTACGAGGTCGTCCGCCGCGACACCACCCGTCGCGAACACGACGTCGCCACCGAGAGCGGCATCGACCAGATCGCCCGCGACCACACCATCTGGATGGCCGCCGCGACCTTCCCGGACGGCTCACCCAGCACACCAGCAACTCTAAAAACACGCCCTAGCCGTCGCGAGCGCCGGTTCAGGTTCAGTACCGGACAACTAGGCGCCGATGCCCACGTCTGGCAGGAGTCGGGCCAGCCAGCCGTCGTGGCCGTCCCCTCGAAGGGGCGAGCTCGGCTCGCAGCAGCGAGCACTTCCTGCCGGCGGAGCAGGTGGACTGCGCGTGGGTAGGGCGCGCGCTCGGCGTTGCGTTGTGGCCGTCTGCTTTGCGGAGCTCGCTGTTCAGGGAGTCAGGTGTCCGTGCCAGCTGGTTGCGGGGCATGGGCTGGTGGAGAAACTCCGTGGCCGTCGTGTTGCTTCCGTGGGTACCGTCCGGGACAGACCAGCCAGGCCGATGGTGGGCCTCCCGTGCAGAGAGCGATTCACATGACCAGCCAGCAAGCAACGACGACCCTCTGGCGCCCCACCGGCCCCGAGGAGCTGGACCTGGTCCGCGAGCTCGACTGGCGGGCTTGGCCCCCGCGGCTCCCTGAGCAGCCGATCTTCTACCCGGTTCTCAACGAGGACTACGCGATCAAGATCGCCAGGGACTGGAACGTCAAGCACAGTGGCGTCGGATTCGTCACCCGGTTCGAGGTGGAGTCGGAGTTCTTGAGCCGGTACCCCGTCCAGCAGGCCGGTGGGCGGACGATCCTCGAGCTGTGGGTGCCCGCTGAGGACTTGGACGAACTCAACGCTCACATCGTCGGTGTGATCGAGGTAGTTCACGAGTTCCGCTGAGCGAGCGCCGGAGCTGTGTGGCTTGCGAGTCGCGGCCGCATGCGTAGAACGCCGCCTGCTGGGGGAAGCCCCGTGCCCGAATGCGTGCTCGGACCGCTTCAGCCCTCCGGCCTGGTCTTTGTCCTCCGCCCTCAGTGCCGTGCGAACCGGGATAGCTCCTGGTCGAGGTGGCCTGGATGGTGCTGGTGGGTGCGGAGCCCCTACACCTTGGGGGCCATCGTGTCGCGCCGATTTTGACGGTGCAGGGGGCGTCATGTAGAGTCAAACAGTTGCCTGGAACTGGACAAGTTCGGCAGCCGGCCCCCAAAGAAGCAATTCAGAGTGGGCACCCTCGACTCCTCATCCAGGAATCTGAAGCCGGGAAATTCGGTGGAAAACTTCTGATAGAGTCGGTCTCGCCGGAAAGGGAAACGCGAAAGCGAAGAACTGGAAAGCGAATCCCGCTGACTGGGAATCAGACACGAAAGAGTCTGATAGAGTCGGAGACACAAGAACGAGCGAAACGCCCGGAGGAAAGCCCGAGAGGGTGAGTACAAAGGAAGCGTCCGTTCCTTGAGAACTCAACAGCGTGCCAAAAATCAACGCCAAAAAGTTGATACCCCGTCCATTTCGGTGGATGAGGTTCCTTTGAAAAAGACCTGTGAGGTCGCGGCTTCGGCCCTGACACTTGCAGGCAATTACACAGCGAGGACGCAGTGGACGGTCGGTCTTATTCCGACATGACTGTCCCGCTCTAAGTGCGTGTGCACCCGATTACGGGTAAACATTCATGGAGAGTTTGATCCTGGCTCAGGACGAACGCTGGCGGCGTGCTTAACACATGCAAGTCGAACGATGAAGCCCTTCGGGGTGGATTAGTGGCGAACGGGTGAGTAACACGTGGGCAATCTGCCCTTCACTCTGGGACAAGCCCTGGAAACGGGGTCTAATACCGGATAACACTCCTGCCTGCATGGGCGGGGGTTAAAAGCTCCGGCGGTGAAGGATGAGCCCGCGGCCTATCAGCTTGTTGGTGGGGTAATGGCCCACCAAGGCGACGACGGGTAGCCGGCCTGAGAGGGCGACCGGCCACACTGGGACTGAGACACGGCCCAGACTCCTACGGGAGGCAGCAGTGGGGAATATTGCACAATGGGCGAAAGCCTGATGCAGCGACGCCGCGTGAGGGATGACGGCCTTCGGGTTGTAAACCTCTTTCAGCAGGGAAGAAGCGAAAGTGACGGTACCTGCAGAAGAAGCGCCGGCTAACTACGTGCCAGCAGCCGCGGTAATACGTAGGGCGCAAGCGTTGTCCGGAATTATTGGGCGTAAAGAGCTCGTAGGCGGCTTGTCACGTCGGATGTGAAAGCCCGAGGCTTAACCTCGGGTCTGCATTCGATACGGGCTAGCTAGAGTGTGGTAGGGGAGATCGGAATTCCTGGTGTAGCGGTGAAATGCGCAGATATCAGGAGGAACACCGGTGGCGAAGGCGGATCTCTGGGCCATTACTGACGCTGAGGAGCGAAAGCGTGGGGAGCGAACAGGATTAGATACCCTGGTAGTCCACGCCGTAAACGTTGGGAACTAGGTGTTGGCGACATTCCACGTCGTCGGTGCCGCAGCTAACGCATTAAGTTCCCCGCCTGGGGAGTACGGCCGCAAGGCTAAAACTCAAAGGAATTGACGGGGGCCCGCACAAGCAGCGGAGCATGTGGCTTAATTCGACGCAACGCGAAGAACCTTACCAAGTCTTGACATATACCGGAAAGCATTAGAGATAGTGCCCCCCTTGTGGTCGGTATACAGGTGGTGCATGGCTGTCGTCAGCTCGTGTCGTGAGATGTTGGGTTAAGTCCCGCAACGAGCGCAACCCTTGTCCTGTGTTGCCAGCATGCCCTTCGGGGTGATGGGGACTCACAGGAGACCGCCGGGGTCAACTCGGAGGAAGGTGGGGACGACGTCAAGTCATCATGCCCCTTATGTCTTGGGCTGCACACGTGCTACAATGGCCGGTACAATGAGCTGCGATACCGTGAGGTGGAGCGAATCTCAAAAAGCCGGTCTCAGTTCGGATTGGGGTCTGCAACTCGACCCCATGAAGTCGGAGTTGCTAGTAATCGCAGATCAGCATTGCTGCGGTGAATACGTTCCCGGGCCTTGTACACACCGCCCGTCACGTCACGAAAGTCGGTAACACCCGAAGCCGGTGGCCCAACCCGTAAGGGAGGGAGCTGTCGAAGGTGGGACTGGCGATTGGGACGAAGTCGTAACAAGGTAGCCGTACCGGAAGGTGCGGCTGGATCACCTCCTTTCTAAGGAGCACAGTACCGATTGCAGACAAACGTTCTGCACGGTCAGCTCAGGGTGGAACGTTGATTAGTTGGCACGGTTTCCTGGATGGATCACAAGTACTGCTTCGGCGTGGAAAGTGACTCACTGACGGGGGATCGTGCTTGGCACGTTGTTGGGTATCTGAGGGTACGGCCGTAAGGTCTTATCTTCGTGATGCCGGCCCCAGTGAACTTCGCCTTTTGGGTGAGGGTGATGGGTGACTGGTCGTTGCTTGAGAACTACACAGTGGACGCGAGCATCTGTAGGCCAAGTTTTTAAGGGCGCACGGTGGATGCCTTGGCACCAGGAACCGATGAAGGACGTGAGAGGCCGCGATAGGCCCCGGGGAGCTGCCAACTGAGCTTTGATCCGGGGGTGTCCGAATGGGGAAACCCGGCAGTCGTCATGGGCTGTCACCCACTGCTGAACACATAGGCAGTGTGGAGGGAACGCGGGGAAGTGAAACATCTCAGTACCCGCAGGAAGAGAAAACAACCGTGATTCCGGGAGTAGTGGCGAGCGAAACCGGATGAGGCCAAACCGTATGCGTGTGATACCCGGCAGGGGTTGCGCATGCGGGGTTGTGGGAATTCTTTTGATCGGTCTGCCGGCCGGTCGGCGAGTCAGAAACCGTTGATGTAGTCGAAGGACATGCGAAAGGTCCGGCGTAGAGGGTAAGACCCCCGTAGACGAAACATCAGCGGCTTGCTTAAGAATCTCCCAAGTAGCACGGGGCCCGAGAAATCCCGTGTGAATCTGGCGGGACCACCCGCTAAGCCTAAATATTCCCTGGTGACCGATAGCGGATAGTACCGTGAGGGAATGGTGAAAAGTACCGCGGGAGCGGAGTGAAATAGTACCTGAAACCGTGTGCCTACAAGCCGTGGGAGCGTCGCTGTATGTGCTTGCACATACAGTCGTGACTGCGTGCCTTTTGAAGAATGAGCCTGCGAGTTAGCGGTGTGTAGCGAGGTTAACCCGTGTGGGGAAGCCGTAGCGAAAGCGAGTCCGAATAGGGCGATTGAGTTGCACGCTCTAGACCCGAAGCGGAGTGATCTAGCCATGGGCAGGTTGAAGCGGAGGTAAGACTTCGTGGAGGACCGAACCCACCAGGGTTGAAAACCTGGGGGATGACCTGTGGTTAGGGGTGAAAGGCCAATCAAACTCCGTGATAGCTGGTTCTCCCCGAAATGCATTTAGGTGCAGCGTCACGTGTTTCTTGCCGGAGGTAGAGCACTGGATAGGCGATGGGCCCTACCGGGTTACTGACCTTAGCCAAACTCCGAATGCCGGTAAGTGAGAGCGTGGCAGTGAGACTGTGGGGGATAAGCTCCATGGTCGAGAGGGAAACAGCCCAGAGCATCGACTAAGGCCCCTAAGCGTACGCTAAGTGGGAAAGGATGTGGAGTCGCAGAGACAACCAGGAGGTTGGCTTAGAAGCAGCCACCCTTGAAAGAGTGCGTAATAGCTCACTGGTCAAGTGATTCCGCGCCGACAATGTAGCGGGGCTCAAGCGTACCGCCGAAGTCGTGTCATTGCAGCAATAGGGCCAACGCCCGCTGTGATGGGTAGGGGAGCGTCGTGTGCCGGGTGAAGCAGCAGCGGAAGCTAGTTGTGGACGGTTCACGAGTGAGAATGCAGGCATGAGTAGCGATACACACGTGAGAAACGTGTGCGCCGATTGACTAAGGGTTCCTGGGTCAAGCTGATCTGCCCAGGGTAAGTCGGGACCTAAGGCGAGGCCGACAGGCGTAGTCGATGGACAACCGGTTGATATTCCGGTACCCGCTTTGAAACGCCCAATATCGAATCAGGCGATGCTAAGCCCGTGAAGCCGTTCCGGACCCTTCGGGGAAAGGAAAGTGGTGGAGCCGGCGAACCAGACTTGTAGTAGGTAAGCGATGGGGTGACGCAGGAAGGTAGTCCAGCCCGGGCGGTGGTAGTCCCGGGGTAAGGGTGTAGGCCGAGGGGTAGGCAAATCCGTCCCTCATATAAGGCTGAGACCTGATGCCGAGCCGATTGTGGTGAAGTGGATGATCCTATGCTGTCGAGAAAAGCCTCTAGCGAGTTTCATGGCGGCCCGTACCCTAAACCGACTCAGGTGGTCAGGTAGAGAATACCGAGGCGTTCGGGTGAACTATGGTTAAGGAACTCGGCAAAATGCCCCCGTAACTTCGGGAGAAGGGGGGCCAGTCCTGGTGATCGGATTTACTCCGTGAGCTGGGGGTGGCCGCAGAGACCAGCGAGAAGCGACTGTTTACTAAAAACACAGGTCCGTGCGAAGCCGTAAGGCGATGTATACGGACTGACGCCTGCCCGGTGCTGGAACGTTAAGGGGACCGGTTAGTCACATTTCGGTGTGGCGAAGCTGAGAACTTAAGCGCCAGTAAACGGCGGTGGTAACTATAACCATCCTAAGGTAGCGAAATTCCTTGTCGGGTAAGTTCCGACCTGCACGAATGGCGTAACGACTTCTCGACTGTCTCAACCATAGGCCCGGTGAAATTGCACTACGAGTAAAGATGCTCGTTTCGCGCAGCAGGACGGAAAGACCCCGGGACCTTTACTATAGTTTGATATTGGTGTTCGGTTCGGCTTGTGTAGGATAGGTGGGAGACTTTGAAGCGGCCACGCCAGTGGTTGTGGAGTCGTCGTTGAAATACCACTCTGGTCGTGCTGGATGTCTAACCTCGGTCCGTGATCCGGATCAGGGACAGTGTCTGATGGGTAGTTTAACTGGGGCGGTTGCCTCCCAAAAAGTAACGGAGGCGCCCAAAGGTTCCCTCAGCCTGGTTGGCAATCAGGTGTTGAGTGTAAGTGCACAAGGGAGCTTGACTGTGAGACCGACGGGTCGAGCAGGGACGAAAGTCGGGACTAGTGATCCGGCGGTGGCTTGTGGAAGCGCCGTCGCTCAACGGATAAAAGGTACCCCGGGGATAACAGGCTGATCTTCCCCAAGAGTCCATATCGACGGGATGGTTTGGCACCTCGATGTCGGCTCGTCGCATCCTGGGGCTGGAGTCGGTCCCAAGGGTTGGGCTGTTCGCCCATTAAAGCGGTACGCGAGCTGGGTTTAGAACGTCGTGAGACAGTTCGGTCCCTATCCGCTGTGCGCGTAGGAATATTGAGAAGGGCTGTCCCTAGTACGAGAGGACCGGGACGGACGAACCTCTGGTGTGCCAGTTGTCCTGCCAAGGGCATGGCTGGTTGGCTACGTTCGGGAGGGATAACCGCTGAAAGCATCTAAGCGGGAAGCCTGCTTCAAGATGAGTATTCCCACCTCCTTGAGAGGGTAAGGCTCCCAGTAGACGACTGGGTTGATAGGCCAGATGTGGAAGCCCGGTAACGGGTGGAGCTGACTGGTACTAATAGGCCGAGGGCTTGTCCTCAGTTGCTCGCGTCCACTGTGTTAGTTCTGAAGTAACGAACTACGTTGTCAATGTGACAGCATATCCGGTTGGTTAACTTCATAGTGTTTCGGTGGTCATAGCGTTAGGGAAACGCCCGGTTTACATTCCGAACCCGGAAGCTAAGCCTTTCAGCGCCGATGGTACTGCAGGGGGGACCCTGTGGGAGAGTAGGACGCCGCCGAACAATCATTGTGGGAAAGCCCCGCACCAGCCCTTCAGGGTTCGGTGCGGGGCTTTTCTGCGTTTACGGGGTGATGTGAATAATGCGGGTGAGGCCGGGATGGCCGGCTGGTTAGGATCCCGGGGTATGAACGGGTACGTGATACGGGGAGTACGGGCCGAGGACTGGGCAAAGGTGAAGGAGCTGCGGATCGCGGCGCTGCGGGATCCGGTTGCGCCGGTGGCCTTCCTGCAGTCGCTTGAGGAGGTGGAGGGACTCAGCGACGGGTTCTGGCAGGACAGGGCGGGCGGGGCCGCGCTGGGCGGACGTGTCCGGCAGTTCGTCGCCGAGGGGGCCGGCGGGGAATGGGTCGGGACGGTGACCGTGCTCATCGAGGAAGCCGGCACGGCCGACCTCTTCGACGGGGAGATCGAGCAGACCCAGGGGCACCTGGTGGGCGTGTTCGTCCGGCCCGAGCAGCGGGGGACGGGGCTGACCGAGGCCCTGTTCGATGCCGCGCTGGAGTGGTCCTGGGCGTTGGAGGAGCCGGTGCTGGCGCGCGTACGGCTCTTCGTGCACGAGGAGAACGGGCGGGCCGCGGCGTTCTACCGGCGGTTCGGGTTCGTGCCCAGCGGGAAGGTCGTGCCGATGCCGACCGATCCGTCCGCGAAGGAGTTGGAGTACGTGTTCCCGCGGCCCGTTTAGCGGGCGGCTACGGGGAGGTCTGCTTCCGGCCAGCGGGAGCGGGCCTGCTCGCGGCTGCGGCACAGGGCGAGGAGCGGGAGCGTCGTGTCCTGGAGCAGCTGAGGCAGTTGGGGGATCGGGGCCACGGCGGCGACGTCCTCGAGGACCAGGGTCAGTGGTGGGTCGAGCCGACCGTCGGATGACCGTGCGGCCATGCGGCGGCCGTGCTCGACCACGCTGGAGGCGAGTGCGGTCAGCAGCGGCATCGCACCCGGGTGGGCCCTGGGGTCTTCCAGGGGTTCGCCCACCACGTAGAGGGTGCCCCCTTCGGAGACGAACGATGCGAGGGCGAGGGAATCGGTTCGGTTCGGGGTGCAGGATTCCCGGATGTGGATCGAGGAAAGGGCCGTCAGGGCGCGGGCCGTGAGGTGTTGGGCCTGTTCGCGGCGCTCGGGGTGGGCGGTGAGCGCGCTCTCCAGCTCGCCGGCCGCGCCGGGGGCGGCCGTGGCAGCCTGGGGGTGGGTGCGCAGGATGCGGACCGGTTCCTGGGCGTTGGTGCCCTGGGCCCAGCGGTGCAGTTGCTTGAAGGGGCGGTTGTCCAGGGCCGCGGCCTGGAGCCAGCTTCGCAGGAGCGTTTCCGCGGTGTCCGCGAGAGCGGAGTCCATACGGGCCTGGGGGCGGACCGGGGCGAGGAGCGCGATGGCGCGGGCGGCGGCGGTGGTGCGGTCCGCGCAGCCTTCTGTGGGGCTCCAGTGGATGCGGGCCGGGGTGTCGCAGAGGTGGGAGGGGTCGTAGAGGAGGACGGGGCCCAGCTTGGAGCGGGCGTCCTTCGTGTCCGCCCAGAGGGCCGGGGAGGACGTGATCACGAGGATGGCGCCGGTTGCTGCCGCGATGGCCGCTGTCGCGGCCGTGGTTCGGGCCTGGGGTGGGGCGTAGGCGAGGCCGCGGGTCTGGGGCGGGGTGTGCGGCTGTGCCGGGCTTGGGGCGTAGCCGAAGCCGTAGCGGTACGCCTCGTCCGTGGGTGCGGCGCCGTTGCCGGGGGCTCTGCCCCCGGGCCCCCGCTCCTCAAACGCCGGAGGGGCTGAAGAGGCCGGCGGGGTTGAGGAGGTCGGCGGGGCTGGATTTGGCTGCGACGCCGGCGGGGCTGCGTACGGCTGTGAGATCGGGGGCGCTGAGGGGGGCGGGCCTTGCCGGTTCTGTTCGGTCTTCAGGCGGTGGCGGGATCTGGTGCGGGCCACTACGCCCAGCGTGAAGATGGTCAGGACCAGGAGGACCAGGAGCTGGCTGATGAACAGGCCCCAGAAGAGGCCCCAGTTGGAGAGGGCCTCGGGGGGTGTGTCCGGCCAGGCGGCCGGGATGTCGTGGGGTTGAGCTATCAGTGAGCGGACCGCGGTCGGGGTGCGGGTGAAGGTGACCTTGCTCGGCCAGGCGCCCTTCGTGAAGAGGGCCGCCAGGCCGGTGGCCGTCCAGGTGAGGACGGCCAGGCCGAGGAGGAAGGCCAGGAGGCCCACGAGGAGGCCGTCCGGGATGCCGCCCTGGGGGCGGGGGGCCGGGTGGTCCGTGCGGTCGGGCATGTCAGGCCACCGTGGTGGCCGAGCCGCCGGCGTTGCGGTGGCGTTCCATCAGGAGGGCTCGTTCTTCTGTTTCCAGTTCGGCTGCCAGGAGATCGTCGGGCAGGCGGTGCTGGACCGAGGATTCCGTCATGGCGCGGTCGGTGAAGACCAGGGGGCGTTCGGCTTCGGTGATCAGGTGTTTGACGACCTGGACGTTGCCGTTCACGTCCCAGACGGCGATGCCCGGAGTGAGGGTGGGGATGATCTCCACCGCCCAGCGGGGGAGGCCCAGGACGCGGCCCGTGGCCCGGGCCTCGTCCGCCTTCTGGGCGTAGATCGTGCGGGTCGAGGCCATCTTGAGGATCGCCGCCGCCTCGCGGGCCGCTGCCCCGTCCACGACGTCCGAGAGGTGGTGTACGACCGCTACGAAGGACAGGCCGAGGCGCCGGCCGAACTTCAGGAGGCGCTGGAAGAGCTGGGCCACGAAGGGGCTGTTGATGATGTGCCAGGCCTCTTCGACCAGGAAGATGCGCTTCTTGCGGTCCGGGCGGATCCAGGTGTGTTCCAGCCATACGCCGACGATCGCCATCAGGATCGGCATGGCGATGGAGTTGCGGTCGATGTGGGAGAGGTCGAAGACGATGAGCGGGGCGTCGAGGTCGATGCCGACCGTGGTCGGGCCGTCGAACATGCCGCGGAGGTCGCCGTCGACCAGCCGGTCGATGACGAGCGCGACGTCCAGGCCCCAGGCGCGGACGTCGTCTATGGCCACGTTCATGGAGAGCGCCGATTCGGGTTCCGGGTGGCGCAGTTGTTCCACGATGTCCATGAGGACCGGTTGGCGGTCCGTGATCGTTTCCACGACGTACGCGTGCGCGACCTTCAGGGCGAAGCCGGAGCGTTCGTCCAGGCCGTGGCCCATGGCTACTTCGATGATGGTGCGGAGCAGCGCGAGCTGACCCGTCGCGGTGATCGCGGGGTCGAGGGGGTTGAGGCGGATCCCGTCGTCGTTCGCGGCGATGGGGTCCAGGCGGATGGGGGTTATTCCCAGCTGCTGGGCGATGAGGTTCCACTCGCCGACGCCGTCCTCGCCCTGGGCGTCCAGGACGACGACCTGGCGGTCCCGGAAGCGGAGTTGGCGTAGGACGTAGGTCTTCTCCAGGGCGGACTTGCCGTTGCCGGATTCGCCCAGGACCAGCCAGTGGGGGGCCGGGAGTTGTTGGCCGTACAGCTGGAAGGGGTCGTAGATGTACCCCTTGCCGCTGTAGACCTCACGGCCGATGATGACGCCGGAGTCGCCGAGACCGGGGGCTGCGGTGGGGAGGTAGACCGCCTGTGCCTGGCCCGTGGAGGTGCGGACGGGGAGGCGGGTGGTTTCCACCTTGCCGAACAGGAAGCTGGTGAAGGCGTCCGTCAGGGCGGACATGGGATCTCGCATGGGCGGCCATTCCCTCCAGCTAGCGTCGGATGCCGGTGGCGAACGGCAGGGTGTTGACGAAGGCGCGGTGGTGCTCGCGGTCGCACCATTCGAGCTTCAGGTAGGACTTGCCCGCCGAGGCGCGGATGGTGCGCTTGTCGCGGGCGAGGGCTTCGGGGGAGCGGGAGGAGACGGTGATGTAGCCGACCAGGTTGACTCCGGCGGCGCCGCTCGCGAGGTCTTCGCCGCGCTGGTCGAGCCGGCCGTGCGCGGCGATGTCGCGGGGGTCGACGGTGCGGTTCATCTTGGCGGCGCGGCTGGCGTCGGCCTCGTCGTTCGTCTTCTCCGTGAGCATGCGCTCGATGGCGATCTCGGTGGGTTCCAGGTCCATGGTGACCGCGACGGTGCGGATGACGTCGGGGGTGTGGACCAGGAGCGGGGCGAGGAAGTTTACGCCGACCGGGGTCATCGGCCATTCCTTCACCCAGGCCGTGGCGTGGCACCAGGGGGCTCGCGTGGAGGACTCGCGGGTCTTGGCCTGGAGGTAGGTCGGTTCGACGGCGTCCAGTTCGGCGGGCCAGGCGTTGCGCTTGGTCATGGCCTGGATGTGGTCGATGGGGTGGTCCGGGTCGTACATGGAGTGCACGAGGGAGGCGAGGCGGCCCTGGCCCAGCGGCTGGCGGACGCGGATGTCGGCCTCGGCGAGGCGGGCGCAGATGTCGGTGAGCTCGCGGGCCATGACGATGGCGAGGCCCGCGTCGCGGTCGACCCTGCGGCCCTTCTTGGGGGCCGCGGCGCGGGCGATGGTGTGGGCCTCGGCGGCGAGTTCGCGGGTGAAGTGGATGCAGGCGACGAGGTACGCGCGGTGCTGCTCGGAGGAGGTCGACACCATCGACTGGAGCTGGTCGTACGAATCGCGCAGCCAGACCGGGGCGTTGGTGTTGCCTCGGGCGGCGACGTCCTTGTCGTGGGCCTCCGGGTCGGCGGGCAGGGTGCGTACGAGCATCTGGAGGCGGGTGACGAAGCCGTCGCCGTTGGCCACGTGCTTGAGGAGGGTGCCGAAGCGGTCGACGAGGGCTTCTTGGTCCTCGCTGTCGCGCAGGCCCACTCCGGGGCCCTCGATCTCGATGGCGGCGGTGACGGTTCTGCGGTCCGCGTGGAGCAGGACGGCGATCTCGTCGGGGCCGAAGGGGGCGGCGAGCCAGTTGATGCGGCCGATGCCGGGGGGCGGGCCGACCTCGACCTCGCGGCCGTCGCCGGCGCGGATGCCGGCTTCCATGGCGCCGGAGCGGAACGTCGTGCCGCGGCGCAGGGTGCGCTTGAAGCTGCGGTTGATCTCGAACCAGCGGTAGAAGGTGCGGCCGCGGTAGGGGACGTAGACGGCGGCGAGGGCGAGCATGGGGAAGCCGGCGAGGGAGATGATGCGCAGGGTGAGGGCGGGGACGAGCAGTCCGCTCATCATGCCGAGGAACGCGCCGGCGATGATCAGGGCGATCTCTCCGGTCTCGCGGTTCTTGCCGACGATCGCGTTCGGCCGGGCGCGGCCGATGAGATACGTGCGGCGGGGCGTGACCGGGTGGAGCTGGTGGGACTGGGTCGTCACCGCCCGTCACCTCCTGTGTTCCTCGTGCTGGAGCCCGTACGGGGCGGGGGTGTGGCGGCGGGGCCGCCGCTGTTCCCGCCGCCGGAGCCGCGGCTGCTGTGTGCGGCCATGCCTCCGGAGATCTGGTTGTCGCCGCCGGCGCGGTGGGCGCCGCCGCCGCTGTTGCCGCCTCCGCCGCCGCCTCGGCTGCTGTGGGTTTTGATGCCCTGGGAGACGAGGGAGGCCGGGGAGCTGATGACGGCGGCCGCCTGGGCGCCGTCGGTGGCCTTGCTGCGGTTGGTGCGGGCGGAGGCGATCTCGTCGCCGAAGCCGGGGACGAAGCGGTAGATCATCGCGGAGGCGAAGATCGCCAGGAGGATGATCGCGAGGCCGGAGACGACGGCGGAGAAGGCGTTCGGGCCCTTCTCTCCGGCGAGGGCTCCGGCGAGTCCCAGGACGATGACGATCACTGGTTTGACGAGGATGACCGCGATCATGATGCCCGCCCAGCGGCGGACGTGGCCCCAGAGGTTGCGGTCGACGAGGCCGGCGTAGACGACGGTGCCGAGCAGGGCGCCGACGTAGAGGAGCGCGGCGCGGATGACCAGTTCCAGGCAGAGGATGCCGGCGGCGAGCACGGTGACGAGGGCGACCACGATCAGCATGATCGGGCCGCCGCCGATGTCGTCGCCCTTTTTGAGGGCCTCGGCGAAGGAGCCGAAGAAGACGTCGGTCTGGCCGCCGGTCGCGGAGGCGATGACCTCGGTGACGCCGTCGGTGGCGGAGACGACGGTGTAGAGGATGAGGGGGGTGAAGGCGGAGGCGAGGACGGTGAGCCAGAGGAAGCCGATGGCTTCGGACATGGCGGTGGTGAAGGGGACTCCGCGGATGGCTCGTTTGGCGACGGCGAAGAGCCAGAGGATGAGCGTGAGGATGGTGGAGGCGGCGAAGACGATGGCGTACTGCTTGAGGAAGGCGCCGTTGGTGAAGTCGACGTTGGCGGTGCCGTTTACCGCTTTGCTGAGTTCGCCGACGATCCAGGCTGCGGCGTCGGCGCAGCCCTTTGCCAGGGAGGCGAGGGGGTTGAGGGCGTCGGCCGGGTTGCTGGGCGCCAGGCCCGCGCCGGGTCCTGTCCCGGCCGAGCTGCCGCGTTCGCAGTACTCCCGGGCCGGCCCCGCGATCAAGCCACAGGGGTTGCTCGGGCTGGGCAGTGGCGCCGGTGGCGGTGATGGCAGCGGTGTCGGCGCGGCCGTGGCTCGGGCGGCGAAGAGGAGGAGGGCGGCCTGAACGGCTGCTGCGGTGGCACCGATGCCGCGGAGCGACAGCTTGCGGCTACCGGGCATAGGTGAAGCCTCCGAATTCGGTGACGGCGCGGCCGATCTCGTCGGAGGCGGACACCGGATCGTCGCCGGTGACCGGGGTGGGGCCGTCCCTCTGGGCGGTTTCGAGGACCTTCCAGTCGGACCCGTTCCACTTCAGCGTCAGGGAGATGGTGAACCAGCCGCTGGTCACGGGGCGGGTGGACTTTTCACCGGTCAGTCCGAACATGCCGATGCACCAGACTTCGACCGAGGCGTTCCCGTTGGAGAAGCTCTTGATCTTGGTGCCGGCCGGTACGGTCCGGCTGACGAACGTGGAACCCGTGGGTGCGAAGCCGTCTTTGGTAAGCCCGATCTGGGAGAGCAGGCCGGGTGAGTAGTCGGCGTCGAACCCGCTCTGGAGCTTGGTTTTGGTGCTGTCGTCCGAGACGGCATCGACAATGACGCGTCTGCGGGCAGGGTTGAACATGCCGTCAGAGCCCAGGACTACGGCGTAGTTGGACGCGGCGGACTGGGCGCCCTGCTGATCCTGCGGGAAGCCGGAAGGGACTCCGGACGACTTGTCGTCCACCGGGGGGACGCCTGTGGGCGCCGTCGGGTTGGTGGCGGTGGGGGGCTTGTCCGTCGTCGGTGGGTTTTCGGGGGTGTTGGACTGGTTGGCGAAGGCGATGGCTGCGATGAGGAGGACCACTACGCCGACGACGGTGATCAGGCCTCGGGGGGTGCGGCGGGGTGGGGCGTAGGGGTCCGAGGGCTCCGGGAACCGGGTACGGGTCTGGCCGGTGCCGCCGACCTCGCCGCCACCGTATTGGTCGTCGGTGCTCATTCGGTGTTCGCCCCCTCCGCGTCGTACGACGGTAGCGCTGGTATCCGCGCAGGCGCGGCGTGGTGAGTCCTCATCAGAGCTCGGGCTAGACGGCCATTCCGTAGACGATCGTGAAGAGGGTGCCCAGTGAGCCGATGATGAAGACGCCCGTCAGGCCGGCCACGATGAGGCCCTTGCCCTGTTCCGCGCTGAAGGTGTCGCGCAGTGCGGTCGCGCCGATGCGCTGCTTGGCGGCGCCCCAGATGGCGATGCCGAGGCAGAGCAGGATCGCCACGGCCATGACCACCTCGATCATGACCTTCGCCTCGTTGCCGAGACTGCCGAACGGCCCCCAGTTCGGGGCGATTCCGCCGATGATGGTGGTGATGTCGCCCTTTTCGGCTGCCAGGATCATGTAACTCACCGCCCCTGTATGGGTAGTTCCGGTAGCCCGTGCCCGGACGGCAGGGGTCACGCCCTATCTTCCCTGATGAAACCGCCGTCGGATGTCGACTTGACTGCTCTCTTTACCCGATCTGTCGCCCCGGGTGTCGTCCGTGTGTCCTGACCTGGGGTCGGGCGGCGTGTGGGGGAAAGAACGTATGGTCACTCTGTGTATCACGAGGGGTGACCGCGGGCAATGATTGTCGTCTCGGTGCGGTGGTGGTCCGGGCAGGGCCGCGCCGTTTGGCGCAATGGGGGTGGGCGCGGTAGGGCGTTCCCGGCCTTCCCGCCGGTGTCGCGCCCGGGGTGCGAGTCGGGTGCGGCACCGGCAGGGTGCCCGGGCTACGGGACGTAGATGTTCGAGGCGAACGGGGCGAAGCGGGTCTCGCCGGAGTGGATGACGCCGATGACCGCCCCGGTGCACCAGCGGCCGCTGGTGATGAAGACGGGGCTGTCGGTGTGGTTCGTGACCGCGGCGGGGCCGTTGTGCAGGATGCAGCCGGACGGGTCGTGGACCGGGCTGCCGTTGATGACCACTTCGCCCGAGGACGCGTGCGCGGAGCCGCCGACGGAGAGGGCGAGGAGGGTGGCGGCCGCGAGGGTGCCGAGGGAGCGGAGGGGGCCGGGGGGCGTGGTCGGTCGTCGCATGGTGGGGGAGCCTCCAGGGGGACAGTCGTCGTCGCGGTCGGCGGCGGTGCCGGCGGGTGGGCGGACGATCTTCTTCCGGTTGTGTGGCTCACCGTAGGGGGTGTGCTGCGGATGGTGACACCAGTGGAGGGGCGTGTGGGGGCGCCGGGGGCGCGCGTGGGTCCGGTGTGCGCCCGTCGTCAGTCGCCGGGGCGGTCCGTCCAGTGCGCGGGGCGGGTGAGGGAGGGCGGAATGCGGGTCGCGGGGTTGCCCCGGGCCGCGTTCAGCTGGGGCTGCGTGAGGAAGAGGGCGTCCGTGAGGTCCGCGTCGCGCAGGTCGGTGTCGCGGAAGTCCGCGCCGATCAGGTCGGCCGTGCGCAGGTCGGCGCCCTTGAGGTCGGCGGCGATCAGGTAGGCGCCGCGGAGGTTGGCGCCGCGCAGGTTCGCGCCGGGGAGGCGGGCGCCCATCAGGTCGGCGCCGCGGTGGTTCTTCTTGCGGCCCGGCACCTTGGCCCGTACGAGCTCGCTGGTTTCGAGGAGGAGGGCGTTCGCTTTCTGGCGCAGCGGGGTGATGTCGAATTCCGCGAGGGTCTCCGGGCCGGCCCCGGTCCACCGGGTGGTGTCGGCCAGGGCGGTGTGCAGCTGTGTGTGGAGGGGGCGTGCGGCGGGGACGGTGAGGGCCTCGGTGAGGGTGAGGGCCTCGGTGAGGTGGAAGAGGAGCTCGTGCAGGTTCCGCATGGCCGGGAAGACCGTGAACATCGTGGCCGCGGTGGCGGGGTGGGTGCGCCAGTCCCGGCCGCCGAAGGTGACCTGCGAGACCTGCTGGCCGGCGCCGAAGCAGTCGAAGACGGTGCAGCCCTGGAAGCCCTTGTCGCGCAGTCCGGTGTGGATGCCGCAGCCGAAGTCCTGGCGGAGGTTCTTGCAGGGGGTGCCGGCGGGCTTGGTCATGGCGAAGTCGGTGGATTTGGAGAAGGGCAGGGCGACGCAGCAGAGGGCGAAGCAGTTGGCGCAGTCCGCTCGCAGGAGGGGGAGCGGGGCGGCGGCGCCGGTGCGGGCGGGGTCGGCAGGGCCGGTGGGGTCGGCAGGGCCGGCGGGCTGAGGCGTGGGCACGTCCCCATTGTCTCCCCGTGGGGGAGTTGGGTGGTCGCCGGGTGGCCGGGGCGGGTGCCGGGGAAGCCGAAAGCCCTTGATCGTCGTGGGCGGGTCCGGGGAGCATCGCCGTATGACCGAAGTGATCGCAGTAGCCGTCATCACCTTTCTCGCCGTCATCAGTCCCGGCGCGGATTTCGCCATGGTCGTGCGCAACAGCTACCTCTACGGGCGGCCCACCGGACTGTTCGCGGCCGCCGGGGTCGCGGCCGGGGTGCTGGTCCACGTCTCCTACACGATGCTCGGGGTCGGTCTGCTGATCGCCTCCTCCGCCGAACTGTTCACGGTGATCAAGCTCGCGGGCGCCGCGTACCTGGTGTGGATCGGGATCCGGACCTTCCGGGCGCGGACCGAGGTGGCCGTGGACCTGGAGGAGAAGGGCGGGCTGACGCCGTTCGGGGCGCTTCGGAGCGGTTTCCTGACCAACGTGCTCAACCCGAAGACCACGCTGTTCGTCGTGTCCACCTTCACGCAGGTGGTCGGGCCGGGGACCCCGGTGTGGCAGCAGGCCGGGTACGGGCTGTTCATGTCGGCGGCGCACCTGGGCTGGTTCGGGGCGGTCGCGCTGTTCTTCTCCAACTCCCGTCTGCGCGACCGGATGCTGAAGGCGCAGAAGGCGCTGAACCGGGCCATCGGCTCGGTCCTGGTGGGGCTCGGGGTGGGCCTGGGCTTCGCCCGCTGAGCGATGGAGCTCCGCGGGCCGGTGGGGCGGGCCGGCCGGAGGGGCCGGTCGGTACCGGGGCAGTGGCCCGGGGGCGATGGGGCTGGCGATCGCGCATTACCGGTCGGTAGCGTGTTCGCCATGGGTGCCGAGAGTGGTGTCAGCGATGTGGACGGGTTCTACGAGCGGATCGACGCCGGGAGGTTCCTGGCGAGCGGTTATACGCGCGGCCCGTGGGATCCCGGCTCGCAGCACGCCGGCCCGCCGGCCGCGCTGCTCGGGCGGGCTATCGAGGAACGGCCCGGCGGGCGCGCCGACATGCGGATCGCCCGGATCACGTACGAGATCCTGCGCCCGGTGCCGATCGGCCCGTTGGAGCTGACGACCAGTGTGCTGCGGGCCGGCCGGGGCACCGAGGTGGTCGAGGCCGCGCTCGCGCCCGCCGGGGCCGCGCCCGTGATGCTGGCGCGGGCGCTGCGGATCCGGGTGGCGGAGGACTCCGTACCCTCCGTCGTGCCCGCGCCGGAACTGCCGCCGCCCGGGGAGGTGGGGCCGGCGCCGTTCTTCCCGGTGCCGTGGGAGAAGGGCTACCACTCGGCGATGGAGACCCGGTTCACGCGGGGAGCGTTCGTCGAGCTCGGTCCCGGGGCCTGCTGGATGCGGATGAAGGTGCCGCTCGTCGCCGGGGAGGAGCCCCGGCCCCTGGACCGGGTCCTGGTCGCGGCGGACTCCGGCAACGGCATCAGCGCCGTCGTGGACTTCGGCCGGTACCTCTTCGTCAACGGTGACCTCACGGTGCACCTGCACCGCCATCCGGCCGGTGAATGGGTGTGCGTGGAGGCCCGTACGAGCGTGGACGCGGCGGGCATCGGGCTGGCGGACGCGCGGCTGCACGACGAGAAGGGACCGATCGGGCGGAGCGCGCAGAGCCTCTTCGTGGCCCCGAGGGGGTAGGGGAGGGGGGCCGAAGTACTTCGTATCGTCATATGAGTTCACCCGTCCGCCGGGGTGTGTGCTCCAAGTGCCCCGGGTGCGGCGGTTCCTGTACCGCTTCCCCGGCGGGATGATTCGACACGAGGTGGCGGGAACGCCGGGAAAAGCCGTTCGATGGGGGAAGGTTGGCGGGTGCGCAGACTCTGGGTGGTCGGTGGAATCAGCTTCGGGGCATGCCTGTGCTTTCTCGCCCTGCTCGTGATCGGTACGTACTCGGCGGCCGCGGGCATCGCGACCGGCGCCGGCGGGCGGGCCTCCGGGCTCGCGAAGGGTGCCGTGCCGGGGAAGTACCAGTCCCTCGTGCAGAAGTGGGGCAACCTCTGCCCGACGCTCACCCCGGCCCTGCTGGCCGCCCAGCTCTACTCGGAGAGCGGCTGGAACCCGGGCGCGGTGAGCCCGGCCGACGCGCGGGGCATCGCGCAGTTCATCCCGGGCACGTGGGCGACGCAGGGCATCGACGGGGACGGCGACGGGGACCGTGACATCTGGGACCCGAACGACGCGATCCCGTCGGCCGCTTCCTACGACTGCGCGCTGGCGCGGTACGTGTCCAAGGTGCCCGGGGACGCGGTGAAGAACATGCTGGCCGCCTACAACGCGGGTCCCGGCGCGGTGAAGCAGTACGGGGGCGTCCCGCCGTACCGCGAGACCCAGGGGTACGTGAAGACGATCACGACCCTGGCCAAGAGCTTCGAGGCCCCCGTCGGACGGGTCGCGCCCTCGCAGCAGGCCGCCGGGGCGATCTACTTCGCGCAGAAGCAGTTGGGGACCCCGTACCTGTGGGGCGGCAACGGTACGCCCGAGCAGGGCGGGCGGTTCGACTGCTCGGGGCTGACCAAGGCCGCGTACGAGTCGGTGGGGGTCGATCTGCCGCGCGTGGCGAACGACCAGTACAACGCCGGTCCGCACCCCTCGCGCGCGGAACTCCTGCCGGGGGACCTGGTGTTCTTCTCCGACGATCTGACGAACTCCCGGGAGATCCGGCACGTCGGGCTCTATGTAGGCGGCGGGTACATGATCAACGCCCCGTTCACCGGGGCCGTGATCCGCTTCGACAAGATCGACACGCCCGACTACTTCGGCGCGACGCGGGTGACGAAGGACGGGGCGGAGGCCCTGCCCCGGCGCGAGGCCGTCGGCAACGCAGCGTGAAGCCAAGGCCCTGAGCTGCAACGATGAGTCACTCTTCGATAACGTTGGGGTGATCATTCGGTGGAGAGCGGAACGTAGCCGCCAGAACGGGCGTTCCATGGTCACTGGGGGCAGGACGAGTGGAAGCGCCGGATTGATCACCGGGGGGCGAAGGGCCGCACACAGGCGTGCGGCCGTACGGGTACCAAGGCAAGGGCAAGGGGCCGCATCACCATGGCTGGACTCACAACCGGTGGGCCGAACGTGGATGTAAGCCTGCTGTACGAGATCAACGGACTGGCGCGGCAGGCCCCCGGCTGGCTGGACCGGACGGTCGCGGTACTCGGCGAGTACGGGATCCTGCTGGCCCTCGTGCTCCTGGTGCTGTGGTGCTGGCGCGGAGCGCGCCGGCAGGACGAGACCGCCGCCGTCGAGACCTTCACCGCACTCGTGTGGGCCCCGCTGGCCGCCTCGGCCGCGCTGCTCCTCAACATTCCGCTGCGGGAGTTCGTGGGCCGGCCGCGGCCGGCCGCGCAGCACGGCGGAGTCGAGGTGCTGGAGCCCGGCGCCGGGCTCGGCCACAGCGCCTTCTCGTTCGTCAGCGACCACGCGACGCTCGCGATGGCGCTCGGCGTCGGCCTGTTCGTCGCCCACCGCAGGATCGGCTCCATCGGGATCGGGCTGGCTCTGGCGGAGGGGTTCACGCGGATCTACATGGGCTTGCACTACCCGACCGACGTCATCGGCGGGCTCGCTCTCGGCACGGCGGTGGTGCTGCTGCTCGCGCCGCTCGCGATGGCGCTGCTGACCCCGGTGGTACGGGCCGTGGCCCGGTCCCCGCGCCTCGGCGTACTGGTCCGGGCGCGCGAGCGCGTGGTGGCCCGCCCGGTGGACCTCGCGGCGGCCGGGCCGTCGGCGCGCGAGCAGGAGAGCGACCTCGCCGCCTGACGTGGTGCCGGGGCCGGGGCCGGTGATCCGGACGGTGTCCGCGGCGTCAGCCGATGCCGTACGAGTCCCAGACGCTCAGCACCACGGCCGCCAGCAGGCACAGCGCCGCGGCCCCGAAACAGACGCGGACCGCGGCCGGGCGGGGACGCGGGGGCGGGGTCACGGATCGCCGCCGTGGTCCGTGGCGTCCGTGTCCGCGTCGGAGCGCCGGTAGCGGGAGCGCAGCCACAGGCCGGTGGCGGTGGCCGCGGCGGTGGTGACGCCGATGGCCAGGGCGACGTCGCCGGGCCCGTCGGCCGTGCCCACGGGGCTGGCCCGGGCCGGGGTGGCCGGGGCGAACGCGATCAGCAGGGCCCAGAGGAGGGCGGCGAGTCGGGGCGCGGGTCCGGGCATGAGTCAAGGGCAACCGCTCCCGGGCGCGTCGGCCAGCCGGGCCGTCCGATCGGGCGATCGCGGGAGGGGCGGGCCACTCCGGGTAGGGCCACTCCGGATAGGGCTACACCAGGGAGGGCTACTCCGGGGCGTGGCCCCTGGCGTCCTTGCGGGCCAGGTCGCGGGAGCGGCGGGCCGGGCCGCGCCAGCCGCACGTACAGGCGGCCAGGCTGAAGGCGCCCCGCTCGGAGGTGCTCGTGGAGTGATCGGTGGATGGTGGCGGCGCCGGGTCGGCGCCGGGGTCGCGGGGCAGCGGCACTGAGGCAAGCGGAGGGACGAGAGTCGCTTCGGTGTGCGGTTCCACTCCACCACGGTACCGGGCCCGGAGCGGGCGGGGCACCGGCCCGGGGCGTCGCGGGCGCGGCCGTGACGGGAGGCCCGGGACCTCGTTAAGCGGAGCGGGTGGGGCCTCGGGCATAGAGCGGTCACGCGTTGGGGGTTGGCAGGCGATGGTGGTGCACCAGCACAGGCGAGGGCGCGCGGGTCGGGCTGCGGCCGCGGTCGGCCTGGCCCTGACGGTGGCGGCGTTGAGCGGGTGCGGCGGCGACGCCGTCGCGGGCGACGACGCCCGGGCCCCGGGCGAGGGCCGGGCCCCGGGCGACCCGGTGGCGACGGTCCGCGCAGCCGCCGACGCGCTCGCCAGGACCGGGAGCGCGCAGGCCCGTACGGCCATGGAGATGGCCACGGGCGGCACCCGGGTCACGATCCGGGGCGAGGGCGGGGTCGACTTCAAGAACCGGATGGGGCAGCTGCTGGTCATGCTCCCCGACGACGCCAAGGGCAAGGCGGAGCACCGGCCGATCACCGAGCTGCTGGTGCCCGGCGCGCTCTACATGAAGAACCGGGGCGCGGGCGTCCCCGACGACAAGTGGGTCCGCGTCGACACGACGGCCCTGGCCGACGGGAACCTCGTCACCGGCGGGGCCACCGACCCGATGGCCGCCGCGGAGCTGCTGCGCGGGGCGCAGGAGGTGACGTACGTGGGCGAGACCGAGGTGGCCGGGACCAAGGTGCGGCACTACCGGGGTACGACCGACATCGCGCGGGCCGCGGCGCAGGCCTCACCGGCGGTGAAGGGGGCGCTGGAGGCCGCGGCGAAAGGGTTCGGCAAGGACGCGGTGCCGTTCGACGCCTACCTGGACTCCGAGGGACTGCTGCGGAAGGTCCGCCACCGCTTCACCTACGTCAACGATGGCGTGATCGATGTGTCCTCCACCACCCTGCTCTACGGCTTCGGGACCCCGGTCACCGTCGTATTGCCGGCCGAAGGGGACATTTACGCCGGGAAGATCGCCGATTAGCCGGCCGGAGCCCCCGGGGGCGGCGCGATCGGGCCATGGGCGGGTAGCCGGAAATGGTCCATCCGTGTCATGCGCGCCGCGCCGCGCGCTCCCTACGCTGAGAAGCCGAGCGCCGGCGACCGGACGACGGCAGATTGAGGTGACACGCGTGACTCCCGCAGGCGGTTCGACGGTGCAGGACCTCGTGGCTCTCGCCGAGATCGAGCTGTGCGGAGAGTTGATCATCGCGGCGTCCGCCGTGGCCGAGGAGAGGCTCAGCCAGGACCGGATCGACGAGGTGCTGATGGCCGTGTGGTCCGGCTGACCCCTGTCCCCCGGGTCCGTCCCTCCCGCGTACCGGTCAGGTGCGCAGCAGCCGGGCGATCGCCTTCGTCGCTTCCTCGACCTTGGCGTCGATCTCTCCCCCGCCCTTGAGGGCCGCGTCGGCGACGCAGTGCCGCAGGTGCTCCTCCAGGAGCTGGAGCGCGAAGGACTGGAGCGCCTTCGTGCTCGCCGAGACCTGGGTGAGTATGTCGATGCAGTAGACGTCCTCGTCGACGAGGCGCTGGAGTCCCCGGATCTGGCCCTCGATCCGGCGCAGGCGCTTGAGGTGCTCGTCCTTCTGGTGGTGGTAGCCGTGCACCGCGCCGGCGCCCGGGTCCGTACCGGGCACGTCCGTCACCGCGTCCGTCACCGCTTCCGCTTCCGCGTCCGTGTCGGTGGTGGCTCCGGAGCCCTCCGCCTGGATGGCAGTCATGCGTCCTCCCGTGGTCCGGAATGGGGGACCTATACCCCTCATGGGTATAGGGTACCGGCCCCCGGCCGCAGGGGCAGGGGCCCGTCGTCCTCACTCTGCCTGATGGAGGACACTGGGGAACTGCCGGTTAGCCGTGGCCGGGGGATGCGCCTAGCATCAGCCTGACCGAATCCAATGCACCCCGAGGACCTCACGTGCGATTTCGTCTGACCCCCAGGGAGACGAGCTTCTACGACATGTTCGCCGCATCCGCGGACAACATCGTCACGGGCTCGAAGCTCCTCATGGAACTGCTCGGAGCGGACTCCTCCGCCCGGGTCGAGATCGCGGAGCGGATGCGGGCAGCGGAGCACGCGGGAGACGACGCGACCCACGCGATCTTCCACCAGCTCAACTCCTCCTTCATTACGCCGTTCGACCGCGAGGACATCTACAACCTGGCGTCCTGCCTCGACGACATCATGGACTTCATGGAGGAGGCGGTCGACCTGGTCGTCCTCTACAACGTGGAGGAGCTTCCCAAGGGTGTCGAGCAGCAGATCGAGGTACTGGCGCGCGCGGCCGAGCTGACCGCCGAGGCCATGCCCCACCTGCGCACGATGGAGAACCTGACCGAGTACTGGATCGAGGTCAACCGCCTGGAGAACCAGGCCGACCAGATCCACCGCAAGCTGCTCGCCCAGCTCTTCAACGGCAAGTACGACGCCATCGAAGTGCTGAAGCTCAAGCAGATCGTCGACGTGCTCGAAGAGGCGGCCGACGCGTTCGAGCACGTCGCGAACACGGTGGAGACCATCGCGGTCAAGGAGTCCTGAACCTCGTGGACACCTTCGCTCTGATCGTGACCATCGGTGTCGCGCTCGGCTTTACGTATACGAATGGTTTTCACGACTCCGCGAACGCGATCGCGACCTCGGTCTCGACCCGTGCGCTGACCCCGCGCGCCGCGCTGGCGATGGCCGCGGTCATGAACCTCGCCGGTGCCTTCCTCGGCAGCGGGGTCGCCAAGACGGTGAGCGAGGGCCTGATCGAGACGCCCCACGGCAACCGGGGCATGTGGATCCTCTTCGCGGCGCTCGTCGGCGCGATCGTGTGGAACCTGATCACCTGGTACTTCGGCCTGCCCTCGTCCTCCTCGCACGCGCTGTTCGGCGGCATGGTGGGCGCGGCGCTGGCGGGCGGTACGGAGGTGCTCTGGTCGGGAGTGGTCGACAAGGTCGTCATCCCGATGTTCGTCTCGCCGGTGGTCGGCCTCGTGGTCGGTTACCTGGTGATGGTCGCCATCCTGTGGATGTTCCGCCGGGCCAACCCGCACAAGGCCAAGCGCGGTTTCCGCATCGCGCAGACGGTGTCGGCGGCCGGCATGGCCCTCGGCCACGGTCTGCAGGACGCGCAGAAGACCATGGGCATCGTGATGATGGCCCTGGTCATCGCCGACGTGAACAGTGCCGGCGACGAGATCCCGGTCTGGGTCAAGATCGCGTGCGCCGTGATGCTCTCGCTGGGTACGTACGCGGGCGGCTGGCGCATCATGCGCACCCTCGGCCGCAAGATCATCGAGCTGGACCCGCCGCAGGGCTTCGCGGCGGAGACCACCGGTGCCTCGATCATGTTCGGCTCGGCGTTCCTCTTCCACGCGCCGATCTCCACCACCCACGTGATCACCTCGGCGATCATGGGTGTGGGCGCGACCAAGCGGGTGAACGCGGTCCGCTGGGGCGTCGCCAAGAACATCATCCTGGGCTGGTTCATCACGATGCCGGCCGCGGCGCTGGTCGCGGCGCTCAGCTTCTGGGTGGTCAACCTCGCCTTCGTGTGACCGCACGCGTCGTACGCGTCGTACGTGTCGTACGTGAACACAGTGCGCCCCGCCGGATCGGCTGATCCGGCGGGGCGCACTGGTGTGTGGGGCGGGCGGCTCGGGTCAGCCGACGAGGTGGATTCCGAAGCTGGCGGAGCCGGTGGGGCCGCCGAGGTCGCCGGTCGGGCTGCCGCGCAGGATGGTGACGGCGCCGGACCGGAGCGTGGCCTCGGGGTCCGTGCCCGTCTCGTCGCGGGCGCCGATGAGGATGTCGGCGTCCCCGTCCTGGTCGGTGTCGGCGACGGTGACAGGATCTGCCCGCTGGTGATGACCGCCAGGTCCTCGTAGCCGTCGGCGTTCAGGTCGCCGTGGGCGGATGCCCGGCCCCAGCCGACCTCGGAGGCGGCCGGCTCGCCAGGGATGCCGGGGGTGGCGCGGCTGATCAGCTGCTGCTTGTCGAAGCGCAGGCCGGCCAGGTCCGCGTAGCCGAAAGGATCCCCCCGGTGTCCGGGTGCGGCCCCAAGGGCCGTATCCGGTACGCAACTTGTTGCTGGCGTGCGTATGGCCGACGAGCGGGGGACAGGGTTGGTGTGATCCGGGTCGTGCGGCGGGGTGGGTGTGCCGGGCCGGGGAAAAGAAGCGGGCCGGTTCCCCCCACCCAGGGGGAACCGGCCCTTTTTCTTTCTTTCGCCTTGCGGTGGCACCGCCATGCAGCACCGCAGGACGCTTGCGAACATCCCGGTTTAGCCGAAGCGGCCCGAGATGTAGTCCTCGGTCGCCTGCACGGACGGGTTCGAGAAGATCCGGTCCGTGTCGTCGATCTCGATCAGCTTGCCGGGCTGGCCGACCGCGGAGAGGTTGAAGAAGGCCGTGCGGTCGGAGACGCGCGCCGCCTGCTGCATGTTGTGCGTCACGATGACGATCGTGAAGCGCTCCTTGAGCTCGCCGATCAGGTCCTCGATGGCGAGGGTGGAGATCGGGTCGAGGGCCGAGCAGGGCTCGTCCATCAGGAGGACCTGGGGCTCGACCGCGATGGCGCGGGCGATGCACAGGCGCTGCTGCTGGCCGCCGGAGAGGCCGGAGCCGGGCTTGTTCAGGCGGTCCTTGACCTCGTTCCAGAGGTTGGCGCCCTGGAGGGACTTCTCCACGATGTCCGAGAGTTCGGACTTCCTGAAGGAGCCGTTGAGGCGCAGGCCCGCCGCCACGTTGTCGAAGATCGACATGGTGGGGAAGGGGTTCGGGCGCTGGAAGACCATGCCGACCGTGCGGCGGACCGCGACCGGGTCCACGCCGGGGCCGTACAGGTTCTCGTCGTCCAGCAGCACTTTGCCCTCGACGCGGCCACCGGGGGTGACCTCGTGCATGCGGTTCAGGGTGCGCAGGAAGGTGGACTTGCCGCAGCCGGAGGGGCCGATGAAGGCCGTCACGGAGCGGGGCTCCACGGTCATCGAGATGTCGTCGATGGCCTTGTGGGTGCCGTAGAAGGCGGACAGTCCGCTGACGTCGATTCGCTTCGCCATGGTGGTCACTTCGCTTTCAGTGGTCGCGTCAGCGACCGGTCTTGGGGGCCTTCCAGCGGGCGATGCCGCGAGCCACCAGATTGAGGATCATGACGAAGGCGATCAGGACGAGGGCTGCGCCCCAGGCCCGGTCGTAGGAGGCTTCACTGCCGACCTTGTACTGCTCCCAGATGTACAGGGGGAGCGAGGACTGTGCGCCTTCGAAGGGGTTGTTGTTGATCAGCTGGGTACCGAAGACCAGCAGCATGATCGGGGCGGTCTCACCCGCGATGCGGGCCACGGCCAGCATCACGCCGGTGGCGATGCCGCCGATGGCCGTGGGGATCACGACCTTGAGGATCACGCGCCACTTCGGCACACCGAGGGCGAGCGCGGCCTCGCGCAGCTCGTTGGGGACGAGCTTGAGCATCTCCTCGGTGGAGCGGACCACGACGGGCATCATCAGGATCGACAGGGCCAGGGATCCGGCGAAGCCGGAGGGGCCCATGTCGAGCGTCAGGGTCCACGTCGTCAGGATGAACAGGCCCGCGACGATGGAGGGGATGCCGGTCATGACGTCGACGAAGAAGGTGACGGCCCTGGCGAGCGAGCCCTTGCCGTACTCGACCAGGTAGACGGCGGTCAGCAGGCCGATGGGGGCCGAGATCGCGGTGGCCAGGGCGACCTGCTCGATGGTGCCGAGCAGGGCGTGGTAGACGCCGCCGCCGGGCTCGAAGCTGGTCACGCCGTTCATCGAGTGGCTGATGAAGTCCCCGTCGACGACCTTCATGCCGCGGCTGATGGTCGTCCACAGCAGCGAGAGCAGCGGGATGAGGGCGAGGACGAAGCAGACCCAGACCACGGAGGTCGCGACCCGGTCCTTGGCCTGGCGGCGGTTCTCGACGATCGAGCTGGCCGTGTACGTGATGACCACGAAGAGGACGGCTGCCAGCAGACCCCACTGGATCTTGCTGTGGAGGCCGAAGGCTGCGCCGAGGCCTGAGCCGAGGGCGACCGAGAGGACGGCGATGCCGGCCGGGGCCCAGCGGGGCAGGTGGCCCTGCGTCAGGCTGCTGGGAGCGGCGGACTTGGCGGCCCGGGAGGGGCGCTGGTCCTGGAGTGCGTGGCTCATCAGGCGTTCGCCCCCGAGAAGTCCTTGCGACGGGCGATGATCAGCCGGGCTGCGCCGTTGACCAGCAGGGTGAGCAGGAAGAGCACGAGACCGGAGGCGATCAGGGCGTCGCGGCCGAACTCGTTGGCCTCGTCGAACTTCGCGGCGATGTTCTGCGCGAACGTGCCGCCGCCCGGGTCCAGGATGTGGCCGGAGATCAGGAAGCTCGGGGAGAGGACGGTCGCGACGGCCATCGTCTCGCCGAGCGCGCGGCCGAGGCCGAGCATCGAGGCGGAGATGACTCCGGAGCGGCCGAAGGGCAGGACCGACATCCGGATGACTTCCCAGCGGGTCGCGCCGAGGGCCAGTGCGGCCTCCTCGTTCATGCGCGGGACCTGCAGGAAGACCTCGCGGCTGACGCTGGTCACGATCGGCAGGATCATGATCGCGAGCAGGATGCCGACGGTGAAGAGCGAGCGCGCGACGCCGACCTGGGTCTTGTCGAAGACGTAGGTCCAGCCCATGTACTCGTCGAGCCAGAGGTTCAGGCCGGCGAGCTGCGGGACGAGGAAGAGGGCGCCCCAGATGCCGTAGATGATCGACGGCACGGCGGCCAGCAGGTCGACCACGTAGGCGAGGGGGGCGGCCAGCTTGCGCGGCGCGTAGTGCGAGATGAAGAGGGCGATGCCGACGGCGATCGGAACCGCGATGGCCATCGCGATGATCGAGCTGACGACGGTGCCGAAGAGCAGGACGGCGATGCCGAAGACGGGAGGGTTGGCCGACGCGTTCCAGTCGAAGGTGGTGAGGAAGTTGCCCTCGTTCTTCGACAGTGCGATCGAGGCACGGTAGGTGAGGAAGATGGCGATCGACGCCATGATCACCAGGAGCAGGATGCCGGAGCCCTTGGAGAGGCCGGCGAAGATCTTGTCACCGGCGCGGCCGGTGGACCTCGTGCTCTTGGAGACAGGCGGAGCCGTGTCTATCTGGGTGGGTGTGGTGGAAGCCATGATCTTTCCGGTCTGGATGGGGGGCAGGCCCCCTGGCGGCGGTGCACCGGATCCCCTGGGTGGAGGGGAGGGTCCCCGGGCCGGTCCGCCCCCCGGACGGGGGGAGCGGACCGGTGGTCCCGGGGGTCTGTATTAGGAGAGCTTCGCGATGACTTCGCGGACCTTGGCGTTGATCTCGGCCGGGATCGGCGCGTAGCCGTTCTCGGAGAGGACCTTCTGGCCGGCGTCCGAAGCGGTGTAGTTCAGGAAGGACTTCACGGTCGGGAGCGTCTCGGCCTTGTTGCCCTTGTCGCAGACGACCTCGTAGGTCACCAGGACGATCGGGTAAGCACCCTCGGCCTTGGTGGCGTAGTCGAGCTTGAGCGCCAGGTCGTCGCCGGTGCCGGAGATCTTGGCGGCGGCGATGGCCTTGGAGGCGGTCTCGGAGGAGGCCTTGACCGGAGCGGCGGCGCCCGTGTTCAGGTCGACCGTCTTGATGCTCTGCGCGGAGGCGTAGGAGAGCTCGAAGTAGCCGATCGCGCCGTCAACGGCCTTGACCTGCGAGGCGACACCGGAGGAGCCGGAGGCGCCGAGGCCACCCGGGGCCGGCCACTTCTTCGCGGCTTCGTACGTCCAGGCCTCGGGAGCGGCGGCCTTGAGGTACTTGCCGAGGTTCTCGGTGGTGCCCGAGTCCTCGGAGCGGTGGAAGTGCTGGATGGGGGTGGCGGGAAGCGTGACGCCGGGGTTCAGCTTCTTGATCGCCTCGTCGTCCCACTTCTTGATCTTGTCGTTGAAGATGCTGGCGATCGTGGGGGCGTCCAGCGTCAGCTTGTCCACGCCGGCGACGTTGAAGCCGATGGCGATGGGGCCGCCGACCATCGGCAGGTCGATGCCCTGGCCGCCGGTGCAGATCTTCTTCGACTCTTCGACGGCCTCGGGCTTCAGCGCGGAGTCCGAACCGGCGAAGCCGACGGTGCCCTGGTTGAAGGCGACGATGCCCTCACCGGAGGAGGAGGACTTGTAGTTCACCTCGACGCCGGGGCAGGCGGCCATGTACGCCTTCACCCAGAGGTCGATCGCGTTCTTCTGCGCGGAGGAGCCCGAGGCGAGGAGCTTGCCCTTGGCGTCGTCGCACTTGATGTCACCCGCGGCGACGGTCGGCTTGCCCGAGGCGCCGGTGTCGTTCTTGGTGTTGTCGTCCGAGCCGCACGCCGTGAGGACCAGGGCGCCGGACACGACGAGCGCCCCGAGGGCAGAGGCACGAAGCATGTTCTTGCGCTGAAGCTTCACTTTCGGGTGTTTCCTTCCAGAAGCCGCCGGCCGCTTTCTGTATCGGGGCGGCGTGCGAAGAGGACTACGTCGGTTGCTCGGAGGAATCGTCCGCCTTCGCGGTGACTCGCTCCCTGCATCTCCGAAGTTAGGCAGATCAGGTGAAGTGGCCGACCGGGGTAAGTGAACGGATGGTGAACCGTGGCGGACGGGGTGGTGCGTCCGGCCGGTTTCGGCATCCGGCGTCATCTCCCGTTACCCCGCCGTTACCGTTGCGTGACCGCAGCGGGGCGCGCCGGTGCCATTGCCCCCGGACCGGCGCCGTCACACCCCGGCGTGGCTGGAATCGGCCGGTTGCCACAGGTGCTGGAAGGTGGCGCGGGAGGCTTCGACCTCGTGGCGCTGGTCCGCGTGCAGGACGCCCAGGGCGTACGCCGTCGCCGGGGCGATGCGGGGGGTGCGGGCCGCCGTGGCCGAGGCGGTGGCCGCTTCCGCGGCGTCGCGGTGGCGGGTCAGGGCCTCGCCCGCGACCGTCAGCCGGGCCACGTCGCCGCCCAGGGCCTCCTGGGCGTAGCGGTGGACGCGCAGCAGGCGGCGTACCTCGTTCCAGGCGCTGTCGTGGTCCGCGTCGTACGGGTGCGAGGGCGAGGGGGCCGGGAGGGAGTGCACCGCGGTGGACAGGCGGGAATGAGCCACCTCGGCCAGGGGTACCAGGACGTCGTCCACCCGGCCGCGGGCCGCCACGGGGTCCAGCGGGACCTCGGAGGCCAGGACCGCCACCGCGTCCGCGACCGCGTGGAACCGGGAGGAACCCAGCGCCTGCAGGGTCGCGGAGTGCGCCCGGGTCCGGGCCAGGGTGAGCTGGCGCTCCAGCAGGGCGCCCGCGCGGGCCGAGCCCACGGTCAGCGCGCCCGCGGTGCCCCGGGGGGCCGGTACCTCGGGGCTTCCCGACAGCCGCTGGAGGGCGTCCATCAGCCGGAGCAGCCGGGCCGCGTACGCGTGCTCGTCGGCCAGTGTCGTCGAGAGCCAGACCAGCTCGGTGCGCAGCGAATCAGCCCAGGAGGAATCCGCCACCGCCCTGAACGTGGACAGGGAGCAGGAGATCCGGCGCGCAGCCCCCCGCAGGCTGCGCGCCGCCTCGCTGCTGTCGGCGCCCCCGTTCGCCGCGCCCTCCTCGTGCAGGCGCAGGCCCCGCAGGAACGCGGTGGCCTGCGCGCGCAGGTACGTACCGAGCACGGTGCCTGCCGTCGTCGCGGTCAGGTCATGGTTTGGCTGAGCCACGCCGGCGCCTCCGGGCGTCAATGAGCATCTCCTGAACGTGCCGCAGCGGCTGGCCCTCGCTGTCGGTGCTGTGCCGGGTCCATTCGCCGTCCGGGCCCAGGTGCCAGGAGGTGGTGGCGTCGGACATACCGGTTTCCAGCAGCCGGTCCAGTGCCGCGCGGTGGGCCGGGTCGGCGACCCGGACCAGTGCCTCGATACGGCGGTCGAGGTTGCGGTGCATCATGTCGGCGCTGCCTATGTACACCTCGGGTTCGCCGCCGTTGCCGAAGGCGAAGACCCGGGAGTGCTCCAGGAAGCGGCCGAGGATCGAGCGGACCCGGATGTTGTCCGAGAGCCCGGGGACACCGGGGCGGATCGCGCAGATGCCGCGGACCCAGATGTCGATGGGCACGCCCGCCTGCGAGGCCCGGTAGAGGGAGTCGATCAGTGCCTCGTCGACGATCGAGTTCATCTTGAGGCGGACGTACGCGGGGCGGCCCGCCTTGTGGTGCGCCGCCTCCTTGTCGATCCGGGCGATCAGGCCGTCGCGCAGCGAGCGCGGGGCCACCAGCAGCCGGCGGTAGGTCTCGCGGCGCGAGTAGCCGGACAGCCGGTTGAAGAGGTCGGAGAGGTCGGCGCCGACCTGCGGGTCGGCGGTGAGCAGGCCGAGGTCCTCGTAGAGCCGTGCCGTCTTGGGGTGGTAGTTGCCGGTGCCGACGTGGGAGTAGCGGCGCAGCGTGTCGCCCTCCTGGCGGACGACGAGCGACAGCTTGCAGTGGGTCTTGAGGCCGACGAGGCCGTAGACCACGTGGCAGCCGGATTCCTCCAGCTTGCGGGCCCACTTGATGTTGGCCTGCTCGTCGAAGCGGGCCTTGATCTCGACGAGTACGAGGACCTGCTTGCCGGCTTCGGCGGCGTCGATCAGGGCGTCCACGATCGGGGAGTCGCCGGAGGTCCGGTACAGCGTCTGCTTGATCGCGAGGACGTCCGGGTCGGCGGCCGCCTGCTCCAGGAAGGCCTGCACGGAGGTGGAGAAGGAGTCGTACGGGTGGTGCAGGAGCACGTCGCGTTCGCGCAGCGCGGCGAAGATGTCGGGCGCGGACGCGGACTCGACCTCGGCGAGGTCGCGGTGCGTGCCGGCGACGAACTTCTTGAACTTCAGCTCCGGGCGGTCCAGGGAGGCGATCCCGAAGAGGGCCGTGAGGTCGAGGGGACCGGGGAGCGGGTACACCTCGGACGGGTTGACCTTCAGCTCCTGCACGAGCAGGTCCAGGACCCCGGGGTCGATGGACTCCTCGACCTCCAGGCGCACCGGCGGGCCGAAGCGGCGCCGCATGAGCTCCTTCTCCAGGGCCTGGAGGAGGTTCTCCGCGTCGTCCTCCTCCACTTCGAGGTCCTCGTTGCGGGTCACGCGGAACATGTGGTGCGCGAGCACCTCCATGCCGGGGAACAGCTCCTCCAGGTGCGCGGCGATCACGTCCTCCAGCGGGACGTAGCGCTGCGGGGAGGCCTCCAGGAAGCGGGACAGGAGCGGCGGGACCTTGACGCGGGCGAAGTGGCGGTGGCCGCTGACGGGATTGCGTACGACCACGGCCAGGTTCAGGGAGAGCCCGGAGATGTACGGGAACGGGTGCGCGGGGTCCACGGCCAGCGGGGTGAGCACCGGGAAGATCTGGTTGCGGAACAGGGTGAAGAGGCGCGCCTGCTCCTTCTCCGTGAGGTCGGGCCACCGGATGAGGTGGACGCCCTCCTCGGCGAGCTGGGGGGAGATGTCCTGCTGGAAACAGGCGGCGTGGCGGGCCATGAGCTCGCGCGAGCGGGTCCAGATCTGGTCCAGCACCTCACGGGGCTGCAGGCCTGAGGCCGAACGGGTGGCGACGCCGGTCGCGATGCGGCGCTTGAGGCCGGCGACGCGGACCATGAAGAACTCGTCGAGGTTGCTCGCGAAGATCGCCAGGAAGTTCGCGCGCTCCAGCAGGGGCGTCGCGGGGTCCTCGGCGAGCTCCAGGACGCGCTCGTTGAAGGCGAGCCAGCTGCGCTCCCGGTCGAGGAAGCGGCCCGCGGGCAGCTCGCCGGTGTCCTTCTCGTCGTAGGCGTCCAGGTCCGCGTCGAGATCCGGTTCCAGATCGACGTGCGGGCGGTGGGCGGCTATGGACCCCAGGCGGGCGTGGGCGCCGGTGGCCGCGCGCGCGGCCACCGCCTCGGGCGTGGCGGCGCGCGCGGCGGTGGCCGCGGAGACGTCGGCGGCCGATGGCGCGGAGGGGGACGCGAACTTGTTCGGCGGCTGCTGGGTGGGGACCTCGGAGGGGGCTGCGCTGGGCTTGTGGCTCATGACTCCATTCTTCCGCGTTCGCGGAAGGACAGGCGCGTCGGACGGGTCGGCCGTCAGTCGGAGTCGGGGCTGCATGCCGTCAGCTTCGCGACCGCGCATTAATGCCCGGTTAATGGCGTATGGCTTCCAGGGTCCGGGCGGGGGTCGGCTGATGCCGACCGGGGGCGCGGGGAGCCGCGGCCGCGCCCCGCGCCCCGGGCTGCGCCCCGTGCCGCCGGCCGCGCCGGCCGCGCCGGCCGCGCCGGCCGCGCCGGCCGGATCAGCGGGTGCGTGCGGTACGGGGCTGGTCTAGCGTCGGAGGAGGGAGGGAACGCCCTGCCGAGTCCGGTCCGGTCCGGTGCGGGGCCCGCGGCCGTCACGTCGGCCGCCCGCGCTCGGTGCCGTTCCCGCGGCCGCGTGGTCCGGTACGTCCAGGTTCCGGGCCGCGGCGATCCCGGAGAGCAGGTACGTCCCCTGCGTACGTCGACCCGTATCGCCGGTGTCCTCGCCGGTCTGACCCTCGTCCTCGGTGGCGCGTCCCTGGCGGCTCCGGCCGTTCACGCGGCCCCCGCGGATGTCTCGGCCTGCATCAACCAGGTCGAGCGGGAGCTGAAAGGCGGTGGAGCCCCGGCGTCCGTCCGCGGGTCCTGCCTCATCGCGCTGGGCGGTGCCCAGGACGAATGCGTGTCCGGTCTGACCGAGGGGGCCGGGGTGACCAAGGGGACCGCGGAGAGCGCCTGCGAGCTGGGCGCCAAGTAGAAGTGCCCCGGCCGCCCCCCCCCGCCTCCGGCCGGGGGCGGGGCGGGGGCGGGGCGGCAGGGTGCCGGTCAGCTCTCCGTGCGGTACATCAGGTCCACCTCGTGGGTGGAGAAGCCGAGGCCTTCGTACACGGCCAGGGCCGCCGGGTTGTCGGCGTCCACGTAGAGCATCGCCGTGGGCAGGCCCGCCCCGGCCAGGTGGCGCAGCCCGATCGCCGTGAGGGCCTTGCCGAGGCCGCCGCCCTGCGCGCCGGGGCGCACTCCGAGGACGTAGACCTCGCCGAGCTGCTGCTCGGCGTGCACCTTCGTCCAGTGGAAGCCGATCAGTTCGCCGTCCCGCTCCGCGAGGAAGAAGCCCGCGGCGTCGAACCAGGGCTGCGCGATGCGGTCGTTCAGGTCCCGCTGCGTGAGCGAGCCCTGCTCGGGGTGGTGGGCGAAGGCCGCCGCGTTGAGGGCCAGCCAGGCGGCGTCGTCGGAGCCGGGCACGAAGGTGCGTACGGTCACGCCGGCGGGCAGGACGGCCTCCGGCAGGGGGGCCGTGTCCGTGTCGGTGGACACGCCGAGCGGGCGGCGGAGCTGGCGCAGTTCGCGGAACAGGGTCAGGCCGAGCACCTGCGCGAGGTGCCGGGCCGCTGACTTGCCGCCGTGCGCCCACACCCGGATCCGCTTGCCCGAGGCGGCCAGCAGGGCGGTGCCCAGCGTCCGCCCGTGCCCGCGCCCGCGCAGCGCGGGGTGGACCACGAGCTCGGCGGCGGGGGCCTCCACCGGGTCGGTGTCCTCCAGTTGCCCGTATCCGGCGAGCCGTCCGTCGGCGGTGAGGAGGAAGTGACGGATCCCCTCCCTGGCTCCGCCGCGCAGCTGGAGCCGGCCCTGCTCGGACACGGCGGTGGTGCCGTCGGTGCGGGCCGCGTCCTCGATCAGGGCGAGAACGGCGTCGGCCTGTTCGTCCGTCAGTTCGTCGAGGGTCTGGATCTGCCGTCCCGGCTCCAGGACCACTGCTGCGTCGTCAGTCATGGAACCGAGCCTACGACCCCGGTGGGGCCGGGTGGGGTGCGGCCCGGACGGGTCCTCGTCGTCTGCGTGTAACCAGCTCGATACCAGGTACCCCCTGTCGCGCTACGCGCGTTGACTCTAGGCTGCGGCAGACCTCCCAAGATGTATCGCTGTCCGCAAAGGGGACCAAATGTCAGCGACGCCACAACGGCACCGCCGAAACCGCCGGTTGGCCCTCACCGCCCTCGCCGTGGCCACGGCCGGCGGTGCGATGATCGCCGCCGCCCTTCCGGCCGGAGCTGCGAGTGGTGACGGTTACGGCCACGACCACGGCCGTACCGTCGACGTGCAGATGCTGTCGTTCAACGACCTCCACGGCACGCTGGAGCCCCCGCAGGGCTCCTCGGGCACCGTGACCGAGCGTCAGGCCGACGGCACCACCAAGGCCATACCGGCGGGCGGTGTCGAGTACCTCGCCACCGGCCTGCGCGAGGCCCGCAAGGGCCACAAGTACTCCGTCACCGCCGCGGCCGGCGACATGATCGGCGCCAGCCCGATGGTGTCGGGCCTCTTCCACGACGAGCCGGCCATCGAGGCGCTCAACGACCTCGACCTGGACGTGAGCAGCGTCGGGAACCACGAGTTCGACGAGGGCAAGACCGAGCTGCGCCGCATGCAGTACGGCGGCTGCCACCCGGTCGAGGGCTGCTTCGAGTACGGCAAGGAGTTCGGCGGCGCCGACTTCAAGTACCTCGCCGCGAACGTGGTCGACGAGAAGACCAAGCGTCCGATGATGAACCCCACCTTCATCTGGAAGAAGGGGGACGTGAAGATCGGCTTCATCGGCGTCACCCTGGAGGGCACGCCGGACGTCGTGACCGCCGACGGGGTCAAGGGCCTCAAGTTCGGCGACGAGGTCGAGACGATCAACAAGTACGCCGACGAGCTGAACAAGCAGGGCGTGAAGTCGATCGTGGCGCTGATCCACGAGGGCGGCCTGCCCGCGAGCGGCGCGTACAACTACGACTGCAACGTGCCCGGTGCCGGCGCCGGCATCTCCGGGGCCATCGTCGACATCGCGAAGAACGTCTCGCCGAAGGTCGACGCCCTGGTGACCGGTCACACGCACCAGGCGTACGCGTGCAACATCCCCGACCCGGCGGGCAATCCGCGCACGGTCACCTCGGCCGCCTCGTACGGCCGGCTGTTCACGGACACCACGCTGAAGTACGATCGCGCGACCAAGGACATCGTCCGTACGCCGATCGCCTCGCCGCTGGTGGTCCAGAAGGTCGTCGACCGGGACCAGCCCAAGGCCCCGGACCTGACCGCGCTCATCCAGCGCTGGAACGCGCTGGCCGCCCCGATCGCGAACCGTCCGATGGGCTACATCTCGGGCGACATCGCGGGCCGCGGCTCGGCGGAGTTCGAGAAGCCGCTCGGTGACGTGATCGCCGACGCGCAGCTGGAGGCCCTGGCCCCGGCGGCCAAGGGCGGCGCCCAGCTCGCCGTCATGAACCCGGGCGGCATCCGCGCGGACCTGGCCTACAAGGCCGCCGGCGCCGAGGGCGACGGGGTGGTGACGTACGGCGAGTCGTACACGGTCCAGCCGTTCACGAACATGATGAACGTGGTGGACCTGACCGGCGCCCAGCTGATCACCATGCTTCAGCAGCAGGTCAGCGGTGCGGTCAACGGGCCGAACCCGAAGATCCTGCAGATCTCCAAGGGCTTCTCCTACACCCTGGACACCACGAAGGCGGGCGCGGACCGCATCGTCGTGGACTCGGTGAAGCTGAACGGTGCGGCGCTCGACCCGGCCAAGACCTACCGCGTCGCGATGAACGAGTTCCTCGCGGGCGGCGGTGACGGTTTCACCGTCCTGAAGGAGCACAAGAACAAGCTGGTCGGCGCGTCCGACCTGGACGTCTTCAACGCCTACCTGAGCGGGCACTCCTCGGCGGCCGCGCCGCTGGCCCCGCCGGTGGCGGACCGGATCACGGTCATCAAGTAGCAGCACCTGCCTCTGAAGGGGGCGGCGGGCCATCGGCCCGCCGCCCCCTTCGGCGTTGTCGGGTGTCCTCTACAGGGTGTCCAGGAAGGCGCCGACGGCCTTGGCGAAGCCCTTCGGGTCCTGGAAGGGCACGAAGTGCTCGGTGTCCAGGCCGGCGTACGAGGTCCCGGGACGCCGGGCGACCATCGCGTCGGCCAGCTCCCGGGAGATCACGTCGCTGCGCAGCCCGTGGACGAGCAGCGCCGGGCAGGTGCTCGCGAGCCAGACGTCCCAGCGCGAGCTGTCGTCCCCTGCGAGGGTGGCCAGGGTGGCCGCGGGGTCGAACGGCAGCCGCCAGCCGGTGTCGTCCGCAAGCGGGCGCAGGAAGGGCCCGGTCCCCTCGGCGAGCGGGCCGAGGGCGGCGAGGAGTTCCTCGCGGGTGGGTGCGGCGTACGGGAGGTCGTGCAGGAAGTCCCAGAAGGACAGGGCGTCCTGGCGTGGGCTCTCCACCGGGGCGTCGACGTTGATCAGGGCGGCGACCAGGTCGGGCCGGGCGGCGGCCAGGTGGTAGGCGTTGACCCCGCCGAGGGAGAAGCCGAGGACGGGTACGGGGCCGCCCGGAGCGAGGTGTTCCAGCAGGGCGGCGGCGTCGGCGGCGTACCCCGCGCGGCTGTACTCGGAGGCGAGGCCGGAGTCGCCGTGCCCGCGCTGGTCGGGGGCGATGACCCGCCACTGCTCGCCGAGGTCGGCGGCGAGGGCGGTGAAGTGGGCGGCCTCGGAGAGCCCGCCGTGCAGGGCGAGCAGCGGGCGGCCGGGCCCGCCGAAGTCCAGGTAGGACAGGGCGCGGTCGTCGATCTTCAGCTCGTGGCGCTTCGGCTCGTGGTGCATGGCGTTGCTCTCCCCGTGTGTGCTGGTCGGTGGGCGTGAGTTCAGCCTGTCAGGACTTGGGCAAGTGCGCAATACGGCTGTGTAGCGCGCTTGCCCAAATCTGGGGCGCGGATACGATCCGGGCATGGGAAATCGCGAGGACCTGCTGGCCGGAGCCAGGCGCTGCCTGGAGGAGAAGGGCTACCTCCGGACGACCGTGCGCGACATCGCCTCGGCGGCGCAGGTGAGCATGGCCGCGATCGGCTACCACTTCGGCACCCGCGAGGTGCTGCTCAACCAGGCGCTGTTCGCGGCCATGGACGAGTGGGCCGCGGGGGCGGGCCGGCTCACCGGGGAGGGTGACACCGCGCGGGAGCGTTACGCCGACACCTGGGACCGCAAGATCCGGGACTTCGGCGAGACGCGCTGGCTCTGGGCCGCCTCCGTCGAGGCCTTCGTGCACGCGCAGTCCTCACCGGAGCTCCTCGAGATCCTGGCCGAGGGGCAGCGCCGCAACCGGCGCATGGTGGCCGCGCAGTTGCGCGGGGTCCCCGTCGAGGAGGTCGCGGAGGAGGACGTACGGAGCCTCGGATCGGTGCACATCGCGCTGCTGACCGGGGTCATGGTGCAGTGCCTGACCGACCCGGAGCACGCTCCGGACGGCCGGTCCCTCGCCCAAGGCCTGCGCCTGATGGCGGAGTTGCTCGAAAGCTGACGCTACCCGTGGGTAGTAATGCATGGCTCCGCACGCCATAATCCGGGCCACCACTGGGTCGGCAAAGGGGCGGACATGGGCGTGGGCACGGGCACGGAGACGGGCGTAGTCACGGATGCGGGCGCGGACACGGCAACGGTCGCGGGGACGGTCGCGCCCACGGGGCTGCGCCGGCGCAGCTTCCTGGCGGGGGCGGCGGTCCTGGGCGCCACGGGCGTCGTCGCCGGGCTCGGTGCGGCACCGGCCGCCGCGGCGGGCGCGTCGGGCAAGGCGGCGAGCGCACTCTCCACCCAGGACTGGATGAGCGGGCTCGGCGACTCCACCGCCCTCCAGCGGATGACCATCCCCGGCACCCACGACTCGGGCGCCACCAGGGGCGGGCTCTACGTCGCCTGCCAGAACACCTCGATCGCGCAGCAGCTCGACTCCGGGATCCGCTTCCTCGACGTCCGCTGCCGGGTGACCGGCGGATCGTTCGCGATCCACCACGGCGCGTACTACCAGAACCTGATGTTCGGCGACGTCCTCGCCGCCTGCTGGAACTTCCTCGCCGCGCACCCCACCGAGACCGTGCTGATGCGGCTCAAGCAGGAGTATTCGGAAGACAGCGACGCCACCTTCCGCGCCGTCTTCGACGACTACCTGAACAACCGCGGCTGGAGCCCGCTCTTCAAGATCGCGGACTCGCTGCCCACCCTCGGCCAGGTCCGCGGCAAGGTGCTGCTGTTCCCCGACAACGGCGGCCTGCCCGGCGGGCTGCGCTACGGCGACGGCAACGTCTTCGACATCCAGGACGACTACATGGCCGAGCCCTTCGCCAAGCGGGGCAAGATCGAGAACCACTTCCGCAAGGCCGTCCAGCAGCCCGGCCGGTTCTTCATGAACTACACCAGCACGGCCGCGGCCCTGCCGCCCCGCTGGAACTCCGACCGCCTGGGCCCGCAGGTGCACGCCTTCGTCGACGGCTCCGAGCTGGCCGGCCGGACCGGGCTCGGGATCGTCCCGATGGACTTCCCCAACACCCGCTCCGGCCTGGTCGCCTCACTGATCCGGCACAACTGACGCCTGCGCGGGCGGCGGAGTGGGGGCGCCCGGGATGCTGAGGACCGCCTCCGTCCCCGGGCCGCCGTCCGCCGGGGCGCGCAGGGCGGCCGTGCCGCCCGCGCGCTGCACCGTACGGGCCACGATGGACAGGCCGAGGCCGCTTCCGGGCAGGGCCCGGGCGGACGGGGAGCGCCAGAAGCGCTCGAAGACGTGCGGGAGGTCGTCGGCCGGGATGCCGGGGCCGCGGTCCCGTACGGTCAGCTCGCCCGCGCGCAGCGACACGGTGACGGTGCTGCCCGGCGGGCTGAACTTCACCGCGTTGTCCAGGACGTTGACCACCGCCCGCTCCAGGGCCGCAGCCTCCCCGCGTACGTACCAGGGCGCCAGGTCCGAGTCGAACTCCAGCTCCGGACCGCGCAGTCGGGCCCGGGACAGGGCCGTGCCCGCGATCTCGTGCAGGGCCACCACGCCGAGCGGGCCGGGGGTGGTCGCGTCCGGGCGGGACAGCTCCTGCAAGTCGCCGATCAGCGAAGCCAGTTCCGTCATCTGCGCCTTCACCGAGGCCAGCAGCTCCTTGCGGTCCTCGGGCGGGATGGCCCGGCCGGTCTCCTCGCTGCGCGCCAGCAGCTCGATGTTGGTGCGCAGCGAGGTGAGCGGGGTGCGCAGCTCGTGCCCGGCGTCAGCGATCAGCTGGGCCTGGCGTTCCTGGGAGGAGGCGAGCGCGGCCGTCATGGAGTTGAAGGACCGCGACAGCCGGGCGATCTCGTCGTCGCCCTCGTCGGGGATCCGTACGGTCAGGTCCTCGGTGCGGGCGATGTGCTCGACGGCGCCGGTCAGTTCGTCGACCGGGCGCAGCCCCGTACGGGCCACCCAGAGGCCGGCGACGCCCGCGCCGAGGATGCCGACGCCGGAGACGAAGAGCAGGACCCAGGCCAGGGTGGACAGGGGCTCGGTGACGTCCGAGAGGGGCTTGGCCACCGAGATCGCGGCGTTCTGCACGTTCGGGCCGGCGGACAGCTCCACCGGCTGCGTGTAGACGCGGACGGGCGTGCCGTCCGTGGTCCTGCCGTCGTACAGGGTCGCTCCGCGCAGCCGCTTGGCCACGTCGAGGTCGTAGTCGGTGACCGGGAGGGTGTCCTTCCCGTCCACCCAGCAGCGGTCGCCCGTCGGGAGCACGATCTGCACCTGCGCGCTCAGGTTGTTCTCGAAGGGTCCGGGAACCTTGTCCTGGCACCTGATCTGGTTCAGCGTCTGGCTCGCCTGGGCCCGGGCGTTGGTGGAGCGCAAGGAGCTGTTCAGCTGGTCGTTCAGCTGCGTGCGGACCATGAACCAGCTCACGCAGGCGACCGCCGCGACGGCGAGCGCCACCGCGACGGTGACCAGCAGGGCGAGCCGGGAGCGGAGCGGGAGTCCGCGGAATCTGGCGGCGGGGCTCACTCCGGCCCGCTCTCGCCCGCGCGCAGGACGTAGCCCACCCCTCGTACGGTGTGGACCAGGCGGGGCTCGCCCCCGGCCTCGGTCTTGCGGCGCAGGTACATCACGTACACGTCCAGGGAGTTGGAGCTGGGCTCGAAGTCGAAGCCCCATACGGTCTTGAGGATCTGCTCGCGGGTCAGGACCTGGCGCGGGTGCGCGAGGAACATCTCCAGCAGGGTGAACTCGGTACGGGTCAGCTCCACCGGGCGCCCGCCGCGGGTGACCTCGCGGGTGGCGAGGTCCATGCGCAGGTCGCCGAAGGTCAGCGCGTCGGCGTCGGCGGATCCGCCGTCCCCGGCGGAGGGGGCGGCGTAGGAGCTGCGGCGCAGCAGGGCGCGGACGCGGGCGAAGAGCTCGTCCAGCTCGAACGGCTTGACCAGGTAGTCGTCGGCGCCCGCGTCGAGGCCGGTGACGCGGTCGCCGACCGTGTCGCGGGCGGTCAGCATCAGGACCGGCGTGGTGCTGCCGGCGGCACGCAGGCGGCGGGCGGCGGTCAGGCCGTCCATCCGCGGCATCTGGATGTCCAGGATGATCAGGTCGGGGTGGTACGAGTCCGCCTGGTCGAGGGCGTCGAGTCCGTCGACGGCGGTCTGCGTGCCGTACCCCTCGAAGGCCAGGCTGCGGCGCAGGGCCTCGCGTACGGCCGGTTCGTCGTCGACGACGAGGATGCGCTGCTGGTCGCCTTCGGCGCTCATACGGGGTCCCCCCAGGTGGTGGTCGGTCTCCTACCAGGCTCGCACGGGCGGGCTGGAAGTCGGGCTAGAAGGAGGTCCCGAAACCGTTGGCGGCGTTGTTGCCGCTGTTGTTGCTGCCGTTGCCGCCGGGGCCGCCCTTGCGGAGCGAGGGGAGGTCGGCCTTGATGGTGTTGACGGGGATGGCGAAGCCGAGGCCGACGCTGCCGGCGGAGCCGCTGCCGCTGGAGGGGGAGTAGATCGCGGAGGGCATGCCCACGATCTCGCCGTTCATGTTGACCAGGGCGCCGCCGGAGTTGCCCGGGTTGAGGGAGGCGTCGGTCTGGATGGCCTTGTACGAGGTGGTGTCCGTGCCGGTGTTCCCGTTGAACTGCTGGCCGCCGTAGGAGAACGGGTAGCCGTTCTGGGGGGACTGCTGCTGCTCCGACTTCGGGACCTTCACCTCGCGGTCGAGCGCGGAGACGATGCCGCTGGTGACCGTGCCGGTGAGGCCGTCGGGGGAGCCGATGGCGACGACCTCGTCGCCGATCTTGGTGTTGTCGGAGTTGCCGAGGTTCGCGGGCTTGAGGCCGCTCGCGCCTTCCAGCTTGATGAGGGCGAGGTCCTTGTCCGGGTCCGTGCCGACGATCTTCGCGCTGTACTTCTTGCCGTCGCTCATCGTCACCTGGATCTGGCTCGCGCCGTCGACCACGTGGTTGTTGGTGACGATCTCGCCGTCGGCGGTGATCACGATGCCGGATCCGGTGCCCTGGCCGGAGCCGGTGCGGGTGTCGATGCGGACGACGGAGGGGCTGACGTTCTCGGCTACGCCGGAGACGGTGCCGTTGCTCGACTGGGAGATGGTGCTGCCGTTGACGCCGCTGCCGGTGCCGTTGCTCTTGTTCAGCATCTGCTGGACCGCGGCGGCCGTTCCGCCGCCGACGACGGCGGCCGCGAGGGCCACGGCGGCGAGGAGGGCGACCGGACGCTTGGCCCGGGCGTGGCCGTGCCCCTGCGGCGCGGGGGCCGCCGGGGCGGCCTCACCCCAGGTGGCCCAGCCGCCGTCGCCGGCGCCGCCGCCGCTGTGCTGGGGGACGGTCTCGCCCTGGATGACCGGGGCGGCGTGGGCCTCGTGCCAGCCGGGGGCGGCCGCCGGGGGGTAGGACGGGGGCGGCGGGTACGAGGCGTCCTGCGCGAGCCGATCACGACCGTGCTGCCAGTCCTCACCCCAGGGGGCGGGCTGCTGGGGGCGGTTTTCCTGGGGGTACTCGCCTTCGCGGCGGAGGTTCTCGGTCATGACTATGACTCTGTCCGCCGATGATGAGAGCTTCCTGAGTCCAGGCTGAGAAGCCCGACAGAACCGTGTATGCCCGATATAAGGCCGGGTTGGGCCGGGTGGGCGGGTGCGGCTGGGTGGGCCCTGCGGGGCGAAGTCCCCTACCCGCCCTTCGCCCGTTCCCCGGGCTGCGCCCGGACCCCCTGGGGCTCCGCCCCAGACCCCGCGCCTCAAACGCCGGCGGGGCTGGATTTTGGCTGATGTCGGCTCGTACCCGCGCGCACCGGTGGGCCACTTCAGCCTCGCCGGCGTTTGAGGCGCGGGGGTCCGGGGGCTGGCCCCCGGGAACGGGTCCGGGCAGAGCCCGGGGAACGGTGGAAGGGCGGGTAGGGGACCCCAGCCCCGCAGGGCCAACCCACCCGCCCACCGGCCCTCACACCGGGACGGCGGTGGCCCCATCCCCGCCCGGCCACCGCCGGACGGAGTCCGGCGCAGCCGCGCGAGCGGCGCGTCAAGAGGGGGCGGTCAGCGGCAGCCGCAGGAGCGGCGGATGACCAGGGCCGAAGGGAACTGCTTCAGGCGTTCGCGCCGCGAGCCCGCCACCCGCAGGGCGTCGTCCAGGACGAGATCCACCGCCGCGCGGGCCATCGCCGGGCGGTCCGAGGCGACCGTGGTCAGCGGCGGGTCCGTGAGCGCCGCCTCCTTCACGTCGTCGAAGCCGGCGACCGCGAGCTGCTCGGGCACGTCGATGCGCAGCTCCCGCGCGGCCCGCAGCACGCCGATCGCCTGGTCGTCCGTGGCGCAGAAGATCGCCGTCGGCCGGTCGGGCCGGGCCAGGACCTCCAGGGCGACCTTGTACGCGTCGTAGCGGTTGTACGGGGCTTCGATGATCCGGCCCTCGGTCGAGCGGCCGGACTCCTGCATGGCCCGGCGCCAGCCCTCGACGTGGTCGGCCACCGGGTCGCCCACCGACGGGGTGTTCTCGATTCCGCCGATGCAGGCGACGTACTCGTGCCCGTGCTCCAGGAGGTGGCGGGTGGCGAGCTGCGCGCCGCCGATGTCGTCCGTGACGACGGCGACGTCGTCGATGGCCTCGGGGCGCTCGTGGAGGAGGACGACCCGGGCGTCCCAGGCCTCGATCTCGCTGGCGGCCTGCTCGCTCATGCCCTGGCTGACCAGGATCAGTCCGGAGACCCGCATCCCGAGGAAGGCCCGCAGGTAGTGGACCTCGCGCTCGGTGCGGTAGTCGGAGTTCCCGACGAGCACCATCTTCCCGCGCTCGGCCGCGGCCTGCTCGACCGCGTGCGCCATCTCCGCGAAGAACGGCTGACGGGCATCGGGAACGATCATGCCTATGAGGTCGGTGCGCCGTGAGGCCATCGCCTGGGCGACCCGGTCGGGGCGGTAGCCCAGATCCTTGATCGCGGCGAGGACACGCTCGCGCGTGGCCGGGGCAACCGGCCTGGGTCCGTTGTTGATGACGTAGCTCACGACGGCGGTAGAGGTACCCGCAAGTCGTGCCACGTCATCCCGCGTCACCTTGGCCACGCGCGGAAGTCTACGCGGGGTGACCTACCTCTGGGCAGGGCGTCCGGAGGTAGGTCATTCCCACAGCTTTTCCACCGGCCCCCTAGTCCATCCGGGTGAGCGCCGCCGCGGCCCGCGCGGAGGCCTCGGCCGCCGCCTTCGTGGCCGCCTGCGCGGCCGCTTCCGCCGCCGCCCGTTCCACCTTCTCCGGGGTGACGAAGCGGTACCCGACGTTGCGGACGGTACCGATCAGCGACTCGTGCTCGGGCCCGAGTTTCGCGCGCAGACGCCGTACGTGCACGTCGACGGTGCGGGTGCCGCCGAAGTAGTCGTAGCCCCACACCTCCTGGAGGAGCTGCGCACGGGTGAATACCCGGCCCGGGTGCTGGGCGAGGTACTTGAGGAGTTCGAACTCCTTGAAGGTCAGGTCCAGGACCCGGCCCTTCAGCTTCGCGGAGTACGTCGCCTCGTCGACCGACAGGTCGCCGTTGCGGATCTCCATCGGGGAGTCGTCCGAGCCGAGCTGCTGGCGGCCGGTGGCGAGGCGCAGCCGCGCCTCGACCTCGGCCGGTCCGGCGGTGTCGAGGAGGACGTCGTCGATGCCCCAGTCGGCGGTGACGGCCGCGAGGCCGCCCTCGGTGACGACCAGGATCAGCGGACAGCCGGGCCCCGTGGAGCGGAGCAGCTGGCACAGCGACCGCACCTGGGGCAGGTCGCGGCGGCCGTCGACGAGGATCACGTCGGCGCCCGGGGTGTCCACGAGGGCGGGGCCCTCGGCGGGAGCCACCCGGACGCTGTGGAGCAGCAGGCCGAGGGCCGGCAGGACCTCGGTCGAGGGCTGCAGGGCATTGGTCAGGAGCAGGAGTGAGCTCATGCCCGACCACCTGCCCGGGTCGGGCGGAAGTACTGCTGGTGTGCGTGCGCAGGTGCGTGCGCCTGTACCTCTGCCCGCACCTGCACTTGCACGACGGTTCGCTGGTCCATCACGTCGGTTCCTCCTCGGTCCCGTCGAGGACTTTCGCGGCACTGCTTCGTACGTCTTGCCGGTGTCCGCCCGGTCCCCGCGCCCTGAGGCCCGGATGGACACCACTGTTCTCGGTCCGTTCAACGTGCTGAAAGCACAAAAGGACCCGGGGGCTACGTTGCCCGGATCCTCTCGGCAGCAGAATAGCCCACCCGCCCCGGCGGGGCCGAGGCTTCTACGCGTTCCACTTCTGTGGTTCCCACCACCCCCGGGACCTGCATATGCGCCGGTTTCACCGGATCGGTGGACCCGGTGCGGGCCGCTCGGGCGCACGCGGGGCGCGCGGAGGCACGCCGGGATCGACGGCGGGAGGGGTCATGATGGAGGCCGACGGCAGAGCGCCGACGAGAGGAGCGTGCAGTGGCAACCGGAACCATCCGCTACTGGGCGGCGGCGAAGGCCGCGGCCAAGACGGCGGAGGAGCCGTACTCGGCGCGGACACTGGCCGAGGCGCTCGACGCCGTGCGGGAACGCCACCCCGGGGAGCTGACCCGGGTCCTGCTGCGCTGCTCCTTCCTCGTGAACGAAGAACCCGTGGGCAAGCGCCCGCACGATTCCGTCGAGCTGACCGAGGGGGGCACCGTCGAGGTGCTCCCGCCGTTCGCGGGCGGGTGAGCGGACCCCGATGACTACACCGAGCACGCCCGAGGAACAGCAGCGGCAGCTGCGACAGCACCTGCAACAGCAGCAGCAACAGCAGCAGCAAGAGCAGCAGCAAGAGCAGCAGCGGCAGCAGCAGGAGCAGCCCGATCCGTACGGGACCCAGACCTGGCAGTCCCCGACGTGGGACACCTCGTACCAGCCGGTCGTGGCCCCGCTGGACGGCGTACCGGCGCAGTACCCGGTCGCCCCCGAGGGCTGGTTCCGCGAGGAGCCGCAGGGCCAGCCGCAGGTCCAGGCGCCCGTCCCCGGTCAGGAGTGGGGGCAGCAGCAGGCGTACCCGGATCCCTACGCGGACCCGTACGCGGCGCCGGCCTACCCCCAGGCCCCGGCCCCGGACCAGTGGTTCCGCGAGGAAGGGCAGGCGCAGCAGGCGTGGGGGGATCCGGCCTACCCGGACCCGTCCGCCCCCTTCCAGCCGGAGGCCCAGGCCCAGCCCCAGGCCCCGTACCTCCCGCAGCAGCCGGCCGAGGCCGCGGGCGGGGCTCCCGCCGCGCCCCCGGTGGCCGACGGGGAGTCCGAGGAGGAGCCCGCCTGGTCGCCGCCCACCCTCGCCGGCAACACGCTGCGCGCCGTGGACCCGGCCCAGGCCCGCGCCGAAGGCCGCTCGCCGATCATCGACCCCGGCCCGCAGGCGGCCATACTGACGGCCGCCCTCGGGCTGGTCCTCGCGGCCGCCGCCGCGCTGAGCGAGTACGCGCTGCTCGCGCCGCTGATCGCCCTCCAGGCGCTCACCGCGGCGGGCTGGTTCCGCCTCAACGGCATGTGGCCGGCCCGTCAGGGCATCGCCCTGGCCTTCGCCGGGGCGGTCGTCGCCGATGCGGCCGTGCTCGCGGTGGAGGAGCCGTACGGCCCCGGCGCGATCGTCGGCACCCTCGGCGCCTGGGTGCTGCTGACACTGGTGCTCCAGCTGCGCAGCCACGCCGAGCCGGACGAGCGGATGTACGGGCTGATGGCATCGGTGGCCTCGGCCGCGCTGGCCATCGTCTGCGCCGGCTACCTCGCCGCCGACTCCGCCGCCACGAGCGTGGGCGCCGCCGCCGTGGCGGTGGCCGTCTTCGCCCGGGCGCTCCCGCTGCCCACCGCACCCTCGGTCGGCGTCTCGCTGGCCGCCGCGACCGGTGCGGGCATCGCCGTGGGCGGGCTGACGTCCGTCGGCGCGGGCGGCGCGCTGATCGGCCTCGCGGCCGGGGTGTGCGCGCTGATCGGGCTGCGCGTGGCGGCGTACGACTACCCGTCGAAGTTCGTCCACATGACGGCCGGTGTCGCGCTGCCGCTGGCGGCGGCGGCCCCGGCGGTCTACCTGATCGGCAGGGTGGTGGGCTGAGCGGGCCGAGGCCCCGCACCCCCTCCAGGCACCTCTCGACGACGCCCGCCCCGCTCGCCCGGTGGCGGGCGTCGTCGTCACCTCACGCCACGTCACCTCACGCCACGTCATCTCACAGCGCCCTCACGGCCGGACATGGTCCACTGGGCCGTCGTACCAATCGTCTGGGGGGTGGGCGCGTGCGTGTCCTGCGTGTTGTTGTGATCATCGGAGTGGTCCTCGGTGGCCTGTTGGTCGGACTGGACCGCTGGGCGGCCGGCTATGCCGAGGACCGGATGGCCGAGCGGATCCAGGCCCGCCAGGGCCTGTCCGGGGTGGAGGTGGACATCCACGGGTTCCCCTTCCTGACCCAGGCGCTCTCCCACGACCTCGACCAGGTCGACCTGAAGGTGGCCGGCGCCGACGTGGCGACCGCGGACGGCCGCACGACGCACCTGTCCCGGCTGCGGGTCGCCTTCCGCAGCGTGGAGCTGAACGGCGACTACAGCGGTGGTACCGCCCGGTCCGCCCAGGGCTCGGCCCTCGTCACGTACGCCGCCCTGACCGCGGCCGCGCAGCCCGGGGTGACGGTGGCCTACGGCGGGGCGCCCGGCAAGCTGAAGGTCACCGCGAGCGTGGAGTTCCTCGGCCGCACCCTCAGCCGCAGCGTGGTGTCGACGGTCTCCCTGGTCGACGCCGGCGGGGGCAAGGGCGGCAAGACCGTCCGGGTCCGCGCCGACGAGGTGCCGGGCGAGGGCCTCCCCGGGATCGAGGCCGTGGTCCGCCGGAAGACCGACTTCGACCGGCGGATCGACGAGGGTCTGCCGTCGGGGGTCCGGCTGACGACGCTCACCTCGGACCAGGCCGGTGTGGTGCTCACTCTGGGCGGCACGAATCTGGCATTGGCCGGATAGTGAGACGAGTGGGTCCGATCCGCAGATGGGAAGGCCGTACGGGGCCCCGCGCGCCCCGCGCCGGACGGTTCGGCGGGGCTGTCATCCCACCATGCGGACGATCCTGTCTCGAAATATGACACGGCGGTGACAGGGTGGCCGATTCGTCCCTACGATCCATGGCTATGAAGCAACAGCAGGCGGATCTCACGAAGCGGCGGGCAGTAGACCTGTGTCGCGTCGCCGCCATGCTCTGTCGATCCATGTGACGTGTGAGCGCATCCCGCTCCATAGACCGGACGACAGCCTTCCGTTTTCCCGTGTGACCACCTCTGCCTCCCGCCCTCCTGAAGCCTCCCCGCAACAGGATCCGTCGGGGGCACCTCCCAGCGGTAGCTGGGGGAGCACCCGGACACACGTACCCCGCACCACCAGCACCACCCCGCCGCACACTGCCCCGGAGGAGAACACCATGAGCCGCAGCGACGTCCTCGTAGACGCCGACTGGGTCGAGGCCCACCTGAACGACGCGAACGTCGTCATCGTCGAGGTCGACGAGGACACGTCCGCGTACGACAAGAACCACATCACCAACGCCGTCCGGATCGACTGGAAGAGCGACCTCCAGGACCCGGTCCGCCGCGACTTCGTGGACCAGGAGGGCTTCGAGAAGCTCCTCTCCGCCAAGGGCATCTCCAACGACGACACCGTCGTCCTCTACGGCGGCAACAACAACTGGTTCGCGTCCTACGCCTACTGGTACTTCAAGCTCTACGGCCACCAGGACGTCCGCCTGCTCGACGGCGGCCGCAAGAAGTGGGAGCTCGACTCCCGCGACCTGGTCGACGGCACCGAGGTCCCGAGCCGCCCGGCCACCGAGTACAAGGCCAAGGCCCAGGACACCTCGATCCGCGCCTTCCGTGACGACGCGGTCGCCGCGATCGGCACCAAGAACCTGGTCGACGTCCGCTCCCCCGACGAGTTCTCGGGCAAGCTGCTCGCGCCGGCGCACCTCCCGCAGGAGCAGTCGCAGCGTCCGGGCCACATCCCGAGCGCCCGCAACATCCCGTGGTCGAAGAACGCCAACGACGACGGCACCTTCAAGTCCGACGAGGAACTGACGGCCCTCTACCAGGCCGAGCAGGTCGACCTGGCGAAGGACACCATCGCCTACTGCCGCATCGGTGAGCGCTCCGCGCTCACCTGGTTCGTGCTGCACGAGCTCCTGGGCCAGGAGAACGTCAAGAACTACGACGGCTCGTGGACCGAGTACGGCTCGCTGGTCGGCGTGCCGATCGAGCTCGGCGCCAACAAGTAGTTCCGGGCCGCAAGTACAACGGGCACCGCGACGCCCCCTAGTCGTACCTCTCTAGGACAGGACAGAGAACATGTGTGGAGCACAGATCGGCGGGCCCGACCTCGCCACGCTGAAGCCCGGTGAGACGGCCATCCAGGGCCAGGTCACCAAGGACGGCGAGCCCATCAGCGGTTACGTCCGCCTGCTGGACTCGACCGGCGAGTTCACCGCCGAGGTCCCGACCTCGGCCACCGGCCAGTTCCGCTTCTACGCGGCCGAGGGCTCCTGGACGCTGCGCGCCCTCGTGCCCGGCGCCCAGGCGGACCGCGCCGTGGTCGTCGTCGAGTCCGGCGGCGTCACGGACGTGGCGATCGCGGTCTGAGCACCGCACCTGTGTGAACGTATGACCGGCCGAAGGGCCGCACCCCCGGGGGTTGGACGCCATCGGATCGGGGTGCGGCCCTTCGTGTCGTTCCGTTCCGGGCCGTTCCGGGCCCTCCCGGGCCTCCCCGGGAGGGCGGGGCGGCTCTACGCTGGAGGCATGTACGCCCGGCGCCGGCGCGCCTATTTCCTGCTCATGGGCGGATGCCTGTTCCTCTTCGTCTCCGCCTGGTCCTTCGTGCGCCTGTGGTCGGTCCCGGCCGCCGTGGCGATGTGCGTGGTCGCCATGATCATCCCGCCGGTCGCCGCGATGGTCGCGAACCGGCGCGGTCCGGACGACCGGTGGTGGGACGACCCCTCGGGTGACGCGAAGTCCGACGAGTGGTGGGACGAACTGGATGGAAAGCGGCGTCATGAGGATTGAAACCTGTTGAGATAAAAATGTAATAAGGATGATCGCGGTATCTCCCCACGTGAGGGTGTTCTCTGTGGACGCGGGCAGTCGATCCGCGACTCCAGTCCTGTGGGGGGACTTCTTTTGGAACACGAACAGACCATCCCTGACCAGCGGAAAGAGGCCGAGAGCAGCCCGGAACCGGGCACTGCGGGCGTTGCAGAGGCAGCCGTTGCGAACGCAGTCTCGGCCACTCCCCGCCGTCGTCGCGGCGGCCGTACGGTCCTCCTGATCGCGGGCGCCGTCGTGCTCGGCGTCCTGGCGGGCACGGTCACCGGTTACGCGGTCCAGTACCACCGCGAACCGACGCCGCTGGTCCCGCTGGCGCAGGCGGACCTGGTGGCGCCGAAGGCACTCGCGCCCGGTGACGCCACCACGAGCAAGACGATCAACGCCAACCGCTGGCACAAGACGGACGACGACCTCGCGAAGCTGCTCATCGAGGCACCGGGCGGGGCGAAGAAGGGCGGCTCGGGCTACGTCTCCGCCGATGTCCTCTCGCTGGACTTCAAGTACCCCGACCGTGCCCTGAGCGACTTCGCCGCCACGGGGTTCCGCCGGGCCGCCTCGGTGGGGTGGTCGCAGGACGACACGACGTTCGTCGACGTGAGGCTGCTGCAGTTCAACGACCGCAGTGCCGCGGAGGATTACCAGCGCGAGCAGTCCGCGTACACGAACACGAAGGAGTACGCCGGCAACGACGGCATGCCCATCGACGGACTTCCCTCGGATCTCGGGCACGTCTGGGTGTTCTCGAAGGCCTTCGAGAAGCCGGGCTACCTGCCGATGCTCGCCGCGCGGGCGTACGCCCGCCGCGGCGACGTCGTCCTCGAGATCTACTACACGAACAACCGGGGCAAGATCGCGGCAGGCGACGTCATGGAGCTTGCCAAGCGACAGCTGGAGCGACTGTGACCGAGCCGACGCAGAACGACGTGACCCCGGCAGAGGTCGTAGCCGCGCCCGAGGCCGAAGGCGTAGCCGTAGAGGTACCCGAGGCCGAGGTGCTCCCTGTACCGCCCGCCAAGACCGCGCGCCGGATCAACCGCAGGGTGGCCGCCCTGTTCGGAGCCGGCGTCGCCGTCGCCGTGCTGGTAGGCGGTGGCGCCGCCGCGTCCTCCGCGATCGCGGACGCGGACCGGGAAGCCCCCACCGCCTACTGGGTCCCCGTGGGCGAGCAAATGGGGAAGACCGTCGAGCCCGGCAACGTCCCGGCGAACGAGCTCACCGGCAAGCTGCTGCCGATCCCGGCCGGCTTCACCCTCGGCCCCGACCTGGGGGCGTACGGCAAGGACTTCTACGTCTCCGGGCAGAAGGCGGTCGACGGCTTCAAGGAGTCCCGCAACGGCCTGTCCACCACCGAGCGCAAGAAGCGCGACGAGCTGCTGGCCGGGCTGAAGCTCAAGGGCCTGGCAGGGCGCAGCTACACCAAGTTCGAGCGCAAGGGCGGGTGGGTCGCGGAGGTCCGCATCATGCAGGCCGACCCGAAGGCCGTGGGCAACCACGCCGAGTTCGTCAAGAAGCTCCTCGAGCTCACCGGCGACGAGCGCCCGGCGCCGAAGGTGGACGGATTCCCGGACGCCAAGTGCTCGCTGATGGCGATGGGGGCGGAGGGCAAGGAGACGATCGACTCGATGGACTGCACGGCCGTCGAGGGCGATGTGGTCGTCACCTTCCGCGCCTACGGGGCCAAGCCCTTCTCCACCACCGACGCCGTCGCGTTCTTCAAGAACCAGATGAGCCACCTGAAGACCCCCGGGGAGTCCGCGTGACCGAGCAGAACACCACCGGGGCCGTGACGGTGGCCCCCGGGGACGAGCCCGTGGCCGCCGCGGCGGCCCCGGAGACTTCCGCGGCGCCTGAGTCCGCCGCGCCCGAGTCCGCCGCGCCGGAGGTCACCGCCACACCGGAGGTCACCGCCGACCCGGAGGCCCCGGGCGCCGCCGAGTCCGCCGCCCCCGAGGTCCCCGCCGCGCCCAAGGACCGCCGCAAGCTGTTCGCCGCGCTGCGCTGGACCGCCGCCGTACTCGTCTTCGGCGCCGTCGGCACGGGCGTCGCGTACCAGGTCACCCAGGCCGAGCGCACCGACATCCCGGGCCTGTCCACCAAGGCCGACGGCCGCTGGGTCTACCCGGCCCTGGTCAAGCCGACGCTGCCGGCGGGCGCGGCGCTGCCGTTCGCCAAGGACAACGAGGACGGCATCCACTACGCCGGCCTCACCCAGTTGCTCCTGCCGCCGCCCACCGGTTCCACGCCCGACTCCACGCTGAAGCTGGAGAAGGACGAGGTGGTGACCCCGGACTCCTTCCTGACGGAGTACGACGCCTCCGAGCACGCGGAGATGAAGGCGCAGTTCGCCAACGACGGCCTGCGGCAGATCGTCGGCCGCGGCTGGACCACTCCGGACGGCACGCTCACGCGCGTCTACCTGCTGCGGTACCACTCCTCCGGTTTCGCGGACTCCTTCGAGGAGTGCGGCGACGGCATGCACCTGAACGCGACCAACGTCGCCCCGGACCAGTCCTGGGCGGAGGCGAGGAACCGGCGGCAGTCCTGGCCCGGCCTGGGGGCCGAGGTCATGCTCTACGCCGAGCCCGCCCCGTTCGGTGACGTGCAGGCCAAGGTCGGCTGCGTCCGCTCCGGTGACGTGGTGGCCGTGATCCTCCAGTCCCGCAAGGGCGGGGTCGCGGCCGTGCCCTTCCACCAGACGGTGATCCTCCAGCACCAGCTGCTCGACTAGCGCGCGGCCGGCGGGGGCGCGTCGTACGGGCTACCTCACACGGTGCCCCGGTCCCCAGACCAGTAGGCTTGGGGACCGGCCCCGTAACGCCACCTTGAAACCATTGAGAACACCGAGGAGCACCCCGTGCTTGAGGCAGTCTTCACCTCCCTGCTGATCCTGGTCTGCGTCGGCGTCCTCGCCTTCTCCGGACTGGCCGTGAAGAAGCTGTACCAGGGCCAGCGCTGATCCCCTCGGATCTACCGCCGACCGCCCGGACCGCCCGGATACCGGAACCCCTCCCACAGATCGCCTGAGCTGAGCAGCCATTCATGATCCAGATCCCGTCCGACCTGAACCCGGGTCTCGTCCCCCTCGCCTTCCTCCTCGGTAACTGGGAGGGAGCGGGCGTCTTCGACTTCCCCGGTGAGGAGAAGTGCAACTTCGGCCAGGAAGTCGTCTTCAGCCACGACGGCCGGGACTTCCTGGAGTACACCTCCCACACCTGGGTGCTCGACGCCGAGGGCAACAAGGTGCGGCCGCTGGAGTCCGAGTCGGGCTACTGGCGCATCGACAAGGACCGCAAGGTCGAGATCGTCATGGTCCGCGACCAGGGCGTCGTCGAGGTCTGGTACGGCGAGCTCGCCGACAAGAAGCCGCAGATCGACGTGGTCACCGACGCGGTGGCCCGTACCGCGGCCTCCGGCCCGTACAGCGGCGGCAAGCGGCTCTACGGCTACGTGAAGAGCGACCTGATGTGGGTCGGCGAGAAGGCCACCCCCGAGGTCGAGCTGCGCCCCTACATGTCGGCCCAGCTGAAGAAGGTCGTCACGCCGGAGGAGGTCGCGGAGATGGCGCGCAACCTTCCGGACATGCCGGACGACGGCATCGCCTTCTTCCGCTAGACCGCGAGCTGGACCGCGCGAGTCCGTACGCAAGCATGCGCGGGAGCCCCCGGCCGCCCAGGCCGCCGGGGGCTCCCGCGCGCCCGGGCCCTTCCCGCCAGGCCCCCGCCCGGCCTGCGCCCGCTTCCCGCACGGCCTCCCCGCTCCCCTCCCGCGGGCCCGAGGCCTACACTGGCCGGGTGGTGACCACCGACAGCACTGAAAGCACCGAGAGCCTCGCCGCCGCCGAAGGCGGTGACTGGAAGAGCGACCTGCGCCAGCGCGGATACCGCCTGACCCCGCAGCGCCAGCTCGTGCTGGAAGCGGTCGACGCCCTGGAGCACGCCACCCCGGACGAGATCCTCGTAGAGGTGCGCAAGACGGCCTCCGGGGTCAACATCTCCACGGTCTACCGCACGCTGGAGCTCCTGGAGGAGCTGAAGCTGGTCTCCCACGCCCACCTCGGGCACGGGGCCCCCACCTACCACCTCGCCGACCGGCACCACCACATCCACCTGGTCTGCCGCGACTGCACCGAGGTCATCGAGGCGGACCTGGACATCGCCGCCGACTTCACCGCCAAGCTCCGCGACACCTTCGGCTTCGAGACCGACATGAAGCACTTCGCGATCTTCGGCCGCTGCAAGAACTGCGCGGCCAAGCAGCGCTAGTCAGCAGGTGCCCGGGCGCGCCCTAGGACACCCCGGAGCGGGGTCGTAGGCTGGTGGCATGACCAGCAGCCCCTTGCTCCATCTCCCCGGCGCCGTACAGGCCGAAGGCCGCGACGAGGGCGTCGCCGCCCACTACGGCGAGCTCTACGGAGAACAGCGCGCACTCGCCGACGGCCGCGGCTTCGTGGACCTCTCCCACCGCGGGGTGGTCACCGTCACCGGCCCGGACCGGCTGAGCTGGCTGCACCTGCTGATCACTCAGCACGTCACCGCGCTCCCGGCCGGCGAGGCCACCGAGGCGCTGATCCTCTCCGCGAACGGCCACATCGAGCACGCGCTCTACCTCGTCGACGACGGCGAGACGATGTGGATGCACGTCGAGCCCGGCACCCAGGAGGCGCTGATCGCCTACCTGGAGTCGATGATCTTCTTCTACCGCGTGGAAGTCGCGGACCGGACCGCCGAGTTCGCCGTCGTGCACCTGCCGGCCGGCTCCATCGCCGAGGTCGCCAAGGAACTCGCCGTACGCGAGACCCCGTACGGCCGCGACGTGTTCCTGCCCCGCGCCGACCTGGAGGCCTTCGCCGCCTCCTACGGCCCGGCCGCCGGGCTGCTCGCGTACGAGGCCCTGCGCGTCGAGGCGCACCGGCCGCGGCTCGGCCTGGAGACCGACCACCGCACCATCCCGCACGAGCTCGGCTGGATCGGCACGGCCGTGCACCTGCAGAAGGGCTGCTACCGCGGCCAGGAGACGGTGGCCCGCGTCCACAACCTGGGGAAGCCGCCGCGCCGGCTGGTCTTCCTGCACCTGGACGGCTCCGAGGTGCTGCTCCCCGCGCACGGCGCGCCCGTACGGCTCGCCGCGGACGGGGAGGAGGGCCGCCAGCTGGGCTTCGTGACCACCTCGGTCCGCCACCACGAGCTGGGCCCGATCGCCCTCGCGCTGGTCAAGCGGAACGTCCCGCTGGACGCCCCGCTCCTGGTGGGCGGGACGGCCGCCGCCCAGGAGGTCGTCGTGGCGCCGTAGTGCCGTGGCGCCGTAAACGGCTGCGCTCTAGATGTCGATGACGATGGTGAACGGGCCGTGGTTGGTCAGCGAGACCCGCATGTCCGCGCCGAACCGGCCCGTCTCCACCGTCGCACCCAGCGCCCGCAGTTGCGCCACGACTTCGTCCACGAGCGGCTCGGCGAAGGCGCCGCCCGCGGCCGCGTTCCACGTGGGGCGGCGGCCCTTGCGGGCGTCTCCGTAGAGGGTGAACTGGGAGATCACCAGCAGCGGCGCGTTCACGTCGCTGCAGGACTTCTCGGCCTCCAGGATCCGCACCGACCAGAGCTTGCGCGCCAGCAGCTCCGCCTTCTCCGGGGTGTCGTCATGGGTCACCCCCACCAGGACGCACAGCCCCTCCCCGACGATCTCCCCGACGGTCTCGCCGGCCACCACGACGCTCGCGCCGTCCACCCTCTGCACCACTGCTCGCATACCACCTGTGTACCAGGCGTGCACCCGTCCGGGGCCGATCGGGTGGAGTGGGACTGCGTCGGCACCGTGCGGAGTGGCACGATGCACGCAGGCGGTGCCCTCAGCACCGGTCGAGGGGACGGACACGAACGCATGAATACTTCTGGTACCTCCGCACCTGCACCTGCACCTGCTCCTGCGCCCGTCGGACCCGTGGGATCCGGAGCGACCACCGCTCCCGCGGTGTCCGCCGAGACCCCGGTGGCCGCGGCGCCGCGCCCGCCCGCGCAGCGGACCGGGGCCTCGGACGCCCCGCCGACGGCGACGACCGCGCTCGGACTGCCGGAGCTGCGCGGGCTGCGCCGGGACGCGCAGCGCGACGAGGCCGACCTGAGCTACGTACGCCGGCTGCTCCAGGGCCGCATCGACATCCTGCGCGCCGAGCTCGCGCGGCGTACGGACCCCGAGGCGCCGGTGGTGGACCGGCTCTCGGAGATCCTCGCGGACGCCCCCTCCAGCCGCAGCGCCTCCGCCCGGCACGTCACGCTCGGCACCCCGCACGGGGAGGAGTACCGGCTGCTGGCGGCCGAGATGCTCTCCGACGTGGAGCTGTCGGACCTGGGAGCGCGCACGGACGAGGAACTCCACGAGGGCATGGGCCGGTTGGTGCGCTACGAGCAGCAGGTCTCGCGGCGCCGCCAACAGCTCCAGCGCACGGCCGACGACTGCAGCGCGGAGATCACCCGGCGCTACCGGGAGGGCGAGGCGCAGGTGGACGACCTGCTGGCCTGAGCGGGCCGGTCGGCCCGGGGGACGCCCCCGGGAAATCCGCGCGACGGGGGCGGGCCGGGCCGATTAGCGTGGGTGGCTATGAGCGCTGATGTCCGGCCGATCGCCGTATCCGAACTTCCCGAGTGGCTGCGTACCAATCAGGTCGGGTTCCTGAACGCGGTGCCCCCCACGGCCGCGGACATCGCCCAGCTGACCGAGGTCTTCGACTTCGCCCGGACGCAGGGCGGGTTCGACGCGGACACCGGCCGGTGCGTGGCGACCTTCCGCTCCTTCCCGCAGGAACTGACCGTGCCCGGCGGGGCGTTCGTCCCGTCCAGCGCCGTCACGAACGTGACCGTGGCGCCCACGCACCGCAGGCAGGGCCTGCTGACCCGGATGATGGCCGCCGACCTGTCCGCCGCGCACGCGCGCGGTGACGTGCTGTCGACGCTGATCTCCGCCGAGTACCCGATCTACGGGCGGTACGGGTACGGGCCCGCCACCTCTGTCTCGGAGTGGGAGATCGACGTACCGCGCACCGGACTCGACCCGCGGCAGCCGCTGCCCGGGGACGGCGGGAGGATCGACCTCGTCGACGAGGCCGAGGTGCGGGAGCTGGGCCCGGCCCTGCACGAGCGGGTGCGGGCGGCCACGCCCGGCGCGGTGAGCCGCGACGCCCGCTGGTGGCAGGTGAACACGGGCGCGGAGACGTTGTCGCACAGCCCGTACACGCCGTCCTTCCACGCGGTGTACCGCACCGCGCAGGGCGAGGTGGCCGGGCTGGTCCGGTACGTCACCGACGACAACTGGACGGACGCGAAGGTTCCGCTGAACACCCTGAAGGTCATGCGGTTGCTCGCCGTCAGCCCGGAAGCGGAGCGGGCGCTGTGGCGTTTCCTGTGCTCCGTCGACTGGGTGATGAAGGTCCGCACCGGCTACCGCGCCCCCGACGACCTGGTCGCGCGGCTGCTGCCCGATGTGCGCGCCGCCCGGATGCTGACCTCGGCGGACTGGTTGTGGGTGCGGTTGCTGGACGTCGTACGGGCCCTCGGCGCGCGGACGTACGCCGTGCCCGGGGTCCTCGTCCTGGAGGTGGTCGACAAGACCGGTCCGGCGGGCGGGCGTTACCGGCTGGACGCGGGCGCGGGGGAGTGCGTACGCACGGAGGAGCCGGCCGACCTGCGGCTGGACGTGGGCACACTGGGGTCGCTGTACCTGGGCGACGAGTCGGCGGTGCGCCTGGCGGCGCTCGGCGAGATCACGGAGGAGCGCCCCGGGGCGGTCGCGCTCGCGGACGTGGTGTTCCGTACGGCGCGCCGGCCGTGGTGCCCGGACATCTTCTGAGCGGCCGAAACGGAACCTGGAACGGGAAGTACGAGGACTGAGGTACGTGGCAACACTGGTGGAGACCCTGCGGGCGGCCGGCTGCGTCTTCGCGGAGGAGGAGGCGGAGCTGCTGACGGCCGCCGCCGAGGACGCGGGGCACCTGGAGGGGCTGCTGGCCCGGCGGGTGGCGGGCGAACCGCTGGAACACGTCGTCGGCTGGGCGGAGTTCTGCGGGCTGCGGATGGCCGTCGGCGAGGGGGCGTTCGTGCCGCGCCGGCGCAGCGAGTTCCTCGCGCAGGAGGCGGTGGAGGCGGCCCGGCCCGGCGCGGTGGTCGTGGACCTGTGCTGCGGGGTGGGCGCGCTGGGCGCCGCCGTGGCCGCGCAGGTGCCGGGCGCCGAGTTGCACGCGGCGGACATCGACCCCGCCGCGCTCGCCTACGCCCGGCGCAACGTGGCCCCTTACGGCGGCCGGGTGTGGGAGGGCGACCTCTACGCGGCCCTGCCCGCGGGGATCCTGGGCCGGGTGGACGTGCTGGTGGTCAACGCCCCGTACGTCCCGACCGGGGAGATCGGCCTGCTGCCGGCGGAGGCCCGCGACCACGAGCCGCCCGTCTCCCTGGACGGCGGACCGGACGGCCTGGACGTACACCGCCGGGTGGCCGCCGGCGCCCCGCCCTGGCTCGCGCCGGGCGGCAGCCTGCTGATCGAGACGAGCGCCCGCCAGGCCCCGGTCACCGCCTCGGCCCTGACGGCGGCGGGGCTGTCGGTGCGCGCAGTGACCTCCGAGGAGTACTACGCGACGGTGATCATCGCGAAGGCGCCTTAGCCTGCATCGCGCATCGCGCATCGCGCATCGCGCATCGCGCATCGCGCATCGCGCATCGCGCATCGCGCATCGCGCATCGCGGAGAGGAACGAGGAGCCGGATTGATCACGGAGCACCAGCAGGGCCTGCGCGAGCGCTACACCGCCGCCCCCGTCATGCCGGCCCCGGATCCGTGGCGGCCGGTGCTGGACCGCAGGACTCCGATCGGGGGCCTGCTCGGCATCGGCTTCGCCGTCCATCCCGACACCGGGCACGACCTCGTCATGGTCGTGTCCGGCGACGGTCACGGGCTCATCGACGCGGTCACCGGCGAGAAGATCGCCCACGACCGGGACCCCGACCCCGACACCAGCACCCCCGACGCCGCGCCGGACCTCACCTGCCCCGGGCTCGGCCCGGTCGAGGGCGCCCGGGTCCCCATCGCGGGGCTCTTCGGCGGCGGCCTGCACAGCACCACACCGGACGGCTGGACCCTGGACGTCGTCAGCCCGGAGTGGCCCCACGACCGCGTGGTGCTCTCCGCCGACGGCGGAATGCACAAGGGGCCGGCGGAAGGGACGTGGTGGCACGTCTTCCACTCCGACTACTCGGAACTCCGCGCCGCCGGCTTCTCCCCCTCCGGCCTCACCCTGGCGGTCGCCACCAGCAGCGACCTCACCCTCTGGACCCGCCCCGGGCTCCACTTCGACGACTGAGCGTGGGAGCTGTTGCAAGCAAGCTGCTTGCAATAGTTAGCACGGTGCGGCAGGATCGGGGCATGGCATCGCTCAACGTCGGGAATCTCGGCGAATACCTGCGCGAGCAACGGCGGCAGGCGCAGCTTTCACTGCGGCAGCTGGCCGATGCGGCGGGGGTGTCGAATCCGTACCTCAGTCAGATCGAGCGCGGGCTGCGCAAGCCGAGCGCGGACATCCTGCAGCAGCTGGCCAAGGCGCTGCGGATCTCCGCCGAGACGCTGTACGTGCAGGCCGGAATCCTGGACGAGCGGGACCGGGACGCCGTGGAGACGAGGGCCGCGATCCTCGCCGATCCGTCGATCAGCGAGCAGCAGAAGCAGGTGCTGCTCCAGATCTACGCGTCCTTCCGCAAAGAGAACGCCGCGGAGGCCGAAGCCGCCGCCGACGGCGATGCCGAGACGCGCCGTACGGGCTGAGTACGCGCCGCACCGAGCACGAACCGCACTGAGCAAGACCTGCACTGAGCACGAACCGCACTGAGCACGAACCGAGACCGTGATCCGGGAGGACCACCACATGGCCATCGCCGATGACCTGAAGAAGACCCTCACCGACCCGACCCCCCTCTACTTCGCCGCCGGCACCGCCGACCTCGCCGTGCAGCAGGCCAAGAAGGTGCCCGGGCTGATCGAGCAGCTGCGCGCCGAGGCCCCCGCGCGCATCGAGGCCGTGAAGAACACCGACCCGAAGGCCGTGCAGGAGAAGGCCAAGGGGAAGGCCAAGGAGGCGCAGGAGGCGGTCACCGCCACGGTCGCCGAGGTGCTCGGCGCGATCGACGCCAAGAAGATCGGGGAGACCGCCCAGGACCTGGCGCTGCGCGGGGTCGGCGTGGCCGCCGAGTACGCGGTCAAGGCCAAGGAGGCCTACGACAAGGTCGCCGAGCACGGTGAGCAGACCGTACGGGCGTGGCGCGGCGAGGTCTCCGAGGAGATCGTCGACATCGCCGTCGTCGTGGAGCCGGAAGCCGCCGAGCCGGTGGCGCAGGAGCCCGTCGCGGAGCCCGCGCCGAAGAAGGCCCCGGCCCGCAAGGCCACGGCCAAGAAGGCCGCCGCCGAGTCGGCCGACCAGAGCTGAGTACGGCGCGACGGACCGGGCACCCGCGGGGGGTCCGGTCCGTCGTGGTTTGGGAAAGGGGCTCTGCCGGTAGCGTGGAGGCAGGTAGCATCCGGCGGGCACGATGCGAGAAGGCGGTCAGGCGATGTTGATGGACGGGTTCAACGGAGTGCTCCTGCTGCTCACGTGGGCCATGCTCGGGCTCGCCGTGGCGGCCTTCGTGCTGGCGCTCATGGCGCGCGAGGACGCGTACCGGGCGGCGAGCAAGCAGACCAAGACCTTCTGGCTGGTCATCCTCGGCATCACCGTGGTCGTGGACCTGTTCCTCGGGATGCTCTTCCTGCAGATCGCCGGGCTGGTCGCCAGCATCGTGTTCTTCGTCGACGTGCGGCCCGCCCTGAAACAGGTCTCGGGCGGCGGTGGCGGCCGGCGGGGCGGCAGTAGCAGCGACGGGCCGTACGGGCCCTACAACGGCGGACGGTAGGGCCTAGGCGGCCGTAAGCCCTGAGCGGGCCGCGGTCCGGACCCGTCAGCCCTCGGCGCGGGAGAGCAGGACGACGGCGACGTCGTCCGTCAGCTCCCCGCCGTTGAGGCGGCGGGCTTCGGTCACGGAGGCTTCGAGCAGGCCTTCGCCGCTCAGCCCGCCGTCCAGGTGGCGGTTGATCATCTCGACCATGCCGTCCTGCCCCAGCCGCTCCTTGCCCTGCCCGATCCGGCCCTCGATCAGGCCGTCGGTGTAGAGCATCAGGCTCCACGTGCCGCCCAGCTCCACCTGGCGGCGCGGCCAGCGGGCCCGGGGCAGCAGGCCGAGCGCCGGGCCGCTGTTCTCGTACGGGAGCAGTCGCGCGGGGCGGCCCGGCCGGGAGATCAGTGGCGCCGGATGGCCCGCGAGGCACAGGCCCGCGCGTCGGCCGTCCGGGGCGATGTCCACCGTGCAGAGCGTCGCGAAGATCTCCTCGCAGGGGCGCTCGACTTCGAGGACCTCCTGGAGGGTGGCGAGCAGGTCGTCGCCGCACAGGCCGGCCAGGGTCAGCGCCCGCCAGGCGATGCGCAGTTCGACGCCGAGGGCGGCCTCGTCCGGGCCGTGGCCGCAGACGTCGCCGATCATCGCGTGGACGGTGCCGTCGGGGGTGCGGACGGTGTCGTAGAAGTCCCCGCCGAGGAGGGCGCGGCTGCGGCCGGGGCGGTAGCGGGCGGCGAACCGGAGGTCGGAACCCTCCAGGAGCGGGTGCGGGAGCAGCCCGCGTTCCAGCCGGGCGTTCTCCTGGGCCCGCAGTTTCGATTCTGCAAGCTTGTACTGGGCGATGTCCGCCCGTTTTCTCTCCACCGCGTAGCGGATGGCCCGGCTGAGCAGCCGCCCGTCGAGCTCGTCGCGGAACAGGAAGTCCTGGGCCCCCACGCGTACGGCCTCGGCGGCGCGGTCCGCGTCCTCCTCGGAGGTCAGCACGAGGACGGCGTGCCGCGGGGCGATGCGGAGCACCTGGCGCAGCGGGCCGAACGGATCGGCGGCGTCGCCGGAGCCCGCGCCGCCGTGCGGGAGTGCGAGGTCGAGCAGGACGCAGTTCACGTCGGGGGTGAGCAGCCGGGCCGCCTCCGTGAGGTTGCGGGCGCTGCGCAGCCGGATGCGGTGGCCGTCGGCGTCGAGGATCTCGGGGACGGTGAGGCCGCCGGCGGGGTCGTCCTCGATCACCAGCAGGGTGAGCGATGACGCGCCGCCCGGGCCGCTCTCGGTGGCCGGGATGTCCCTCTGCCGCGGTACGGGTACGGGCATTCTCCGGTTCCTTCCCGCCCCCTCGGGGGGTCGCTCGTCCGGCGACCCTAGCCGCGGGACGAGGGAAGCGGAATGGCGGGTCCGGTGCGGGGCTCCGGCATATGCCGCTATCGGGTGGGAAAGTCCGCGTCGACTCATGACCAAGGTCACGGAACGGGGGCACGGCGTCCCGCCCACCGAGACGTCTTTCCGCCGGGGTGACCACCCCACAGGGACGGGTGGTCACAGAGCGTGGCCGGCCGCGGCCGACCACCGTCAGTGCCCGGCCCCGGTCAGCGCGCCGCCGTTACGCGTCCGGCCGGACCACGGCCTTGATCGGCATGGAGCCCGCGCCCGCCATGGTGACGTTGCGGCCGGGGCGGGGGGCGTGGATCATCGCGCCGTCCCCGACGTACATCCCGACGTGGCTCGCGTCGTCGAAGTAGATGATCAGGTCGCCCGGCCGCATGTCCTTGACCGCGACCTTCGGCAGCCGCAGCTGCTCCTGCGAGGTCCGCGGGATCCGCTTGCCCGCCGCGAGCCAGGCCTGCGAGGTCAGCCCGGAGCAGTCGTACGAACCGGGTCCCTCGGCGCCCCACACGTACGGCTTCCCCATCTGGGCGGCCGCGAACTGCACGGCGCGCTTGCCCGCGTCGGTGGCCGCGGCGCCCGAGGAGCCGGTCATCGCGCCCGTGGACAGCCAGTCGCTCTGCGCCTTGCGCTGCGCCTCCGCCTCGAGCTCCAGCAGCCGGGCCTTCTGCTCGGCCTCCAGCTTGCTCTCGAGTTCCTCCGCCGCCTTGATCTTGTCCTCGACCTGCTTCTTCGCGGCCTCCTGCTTGACCCGGTTGGCCTCCAGGGTCTCCCAGTGCGCGCTCGCGTCCCTCGCGTACTGCTCCAGGTCGGTCTGCGTCCGGTTCAGGTCGGAGAGCAGGTCCGAGGTGGCCTTCTCGCCCTGGCGCAGCCGGTCGCTGCCGTCCAGGAACTGCGTCGGGTCGTTGCTCAGGGCCAGCCGCATGCCCGGCGGCAGGCCGCCCGAGCGGTACTGGGCGCGGGCCGCCGCGCCCGCGCGGCTCTTCAGGGCGGTGATGCGGTCCTGGCCGGCGAGGACCAGGTTGGCGATCTCCACGATCTTGTCGGACTGCGTCTTGGCCTCGCTCTCCGCGAGGTTGAAGGCGTCCGTGGCGGTGCCGGCCTCGCGGTAGAGACCCTCTATCTCCGTGCGGACCTGCTCCAGGGACTTGCCCGCCGGGGGCTCGGGCGCCGCGAACGCGGTGCCGGCGAGCGCGCCGGGCGCGGACAGCAGCGCCATCGCGCAGAGCAAGGTGAGGGCGATCGAACCGCGTCGTCGTTTCCTCATGGTCCCCCCAGACACCGGATTGACTAATCGTCAGTAACTTGTGATTGCCTTCGGGATGGTGCCATGTGTCGGTGAATTCCAACACCCTTGTGGATATCCATCCGATGCGTCCCGATCGCACCCGCAGCCCCAACAGCCCCTCCGGCCCCGGCGCCCCGCGTCATCCCGAAGGCCTCAACGCTTCCCACCGCACCGTCAGTTCCCCCTGACGCCACCGCACCGGCCCGTCCGCCAGCGGCCAGTCCCCGGCCAGCGCCCGCGCCGTCCGGATCCAGCGCTGCCGCGCCCCGTACGAGGCGTACGGGGCCGCCGCCGCCCACGCCCGGTCGAAGTCCCGTAGGAACGCGTGCACCGGCTCGCCCGGCACGTTGCGGTGGATCAGCGCCTTCGGCAGCCGTTCCGCCAGGTCCGAGGGGCGCTCCAGGGAGCCCAGCCGGGTCGCGAAGGTCACCGTGCGCGGCCCTTCGGGCCCCAGCGCGACCCACACGTGCCGCCGGCCGATCTCGTCGCAGGTCCCCTCCACCAGCAGCCCGTCGGGATCGAGCCGGGCACGGAGCCGCTCCCACACCGCCTCGACCTGCTCCTCGTCGTACTGGCGCAGTACGTTCGCGGCCCGGATCAGCGCCGGCCGGACCCCGCCCTCCAGCGGCACCTCGAAGCCGCCGTGCCGAAAGCTCAGGCCCTCCCGCTCGTACGGCTTCGCACCCGCCACCCGGGCCGGTTCGATCTCGATCCCGACCACCCGCACCCGCGGAGCCGCCTCCCGCAGCCGGGCCAGCAGCTCCACCGCGGTCCAGGGCGCGGCCCCGTAGCCGAGGTCCACCGCGACCGGGTCGTCCGCGCGGCGCAGCGCCGCCCCGTGCGTGGCCGCGATCCAGCGGTCCATGCGGCGCAGGCGGTTCGGGTTCGTCGTCCCGCGGGTCACCGTGCCGACGGGGCGCCGCGGGGGAGGGGTGGAACGGGAGGCCATGTGCAGAGAGTAAGCGGAGGGTTCCCGCGCGATAAAAATCCGGTGCGGGGGCAGGAAAACCGTCCGTCCCGGAATGCGGGGGACGGCCGTCCGGGTTGCACTCCTAGAAGAGCGCGACAGCGCTCTCCACGTCATGCCGTCCGAGCGAGAGGAACTGCTCCCTTGAGCCAGTACGTGTCCCGCATCGGCGGCAGCATCGGCGGCCGGTTCGCCGCGGCCCGGTCCGGCACCCGGCACGAGCCGCCGCGCCTGCGCCTGCCCGCCGCCGTCGGGGGCCACCGCAAGCCGCGCCGCGTCGCCATGCTCAGCGTGCACACCTCGCCGCTGCACCAGCCCGGCACCGGTGACGCCGGCGGGATGAACGTGTACATCGTCGAGCTGGCCCGGCGCCTCGCCGCGATCAACATCGAGGTCGAGATCTTCACCCGGGCCACCACCGGTGGCCTGCCGCCCGTGGTCGAGCTCGCGCCCGGAGTCCTCGTACGGCACGTGGACGCGGGCCCGTACGAGGGCCTCGCCAAGGAGGAGCTGCCGGCCCAGCTGTGCGCCTTCACCCACGGCGTCATGCAGGCCTGGGCCCGCCACCGCCCGGGCTACTACGACCTGGTCCACTCCCACTACTGGCTCTCGGGCCACGTCGGCTGGCTCGCCGCCGAGCGCTGGGGCGTCCCGCTCGTGCACGCGATGCACACCATGGCCAAGGTCAAGAACGCGGCGCTCGCCGAGGGCGACACCCCCGAGCCCGCCGCCCGCGTCATCGGCGAGACCCAGATCGTCGACGCCGCCGACCGGCTCATCGCGAACACCGCCGAGGAAGCCGACGAGCTCGTCCGCCACTACGCGGCCGACCCCGGCAAGGTCGCCGTCGTCCACCCCGGTGTGAACCTGGAGCGCTTCACCGTCGGCGACGGCCGCGCCGCCGCCCGCGCCCGCCTCGGGCTGCCGCAGGACGCCGTCATCCCGCTCTTCGCGGGCCGCATCCAGCCGCTCAAGGCCCCCGACATCCTGCTGCGGGCCGTCGCCGAGCTCGTGGACCGGGAGCCGGCGCTGCGCGCCCGCCTCTTCGTGCCCGTCGTCGGCGGGCCGAGCGGCAGCGGGCTCGCCAAGCCCGAGGGGCTGCAGAAGCTCGCCGCGAAGCTCGGCATCGCGGACCTCGTGCACTTCCACCCGCCGGTGGCGCAGGACGCGCTCGCCGACTGGTTCAGGGCGGCGTCCGTCCTGGTCATGCCCTCGTACAACGAGTCCTTCGGGCTGGTCGCCATAGAGGCGCAGGCCACCGGAACGCCGGTGCTGGCCGCGGCCGTCGGCGGGCTGCCCGTCGCCGTCAACGACGGGGTGACGGGCATCCTCGTACCCGGCCACGACCCGGTGGACTACGCCCGCGAGCTACGGCGCTTCGTGGACGAGCCGGGCCTCGCGGACCGGATGGGCGCGGCGGCCGCGCGGCACGCGCAGTTCTTCGGCTGGGACACCGCCGCGAGCGGCACGGCCGACGTGTACACGGGGGCGATGCACGATCACCGCCGTCACGTACGCTCCCACCATGGCTGACGCTGAACTTCCCGACAGCGCCGACATCGCGGCGATCATCGAAGCGACGCTGACCGGCGCGGAACTGAGCTGGGAGAACCCCGCGCCGGGCTCGTACGTGGTCCAGCTCCCCGGCACCCGCAAGCTGAGCACCACCTGCTCGCTCAAGGCCGGGAAGCACTCCCTGTCGGTCAACGCCTTCGTGATCCGCCACCCGGACGAGAACGAGGCCGGCGTCCACCGGTGGCTGCTGGAGCGCAACCTCAAGCTCTACGGCCTGGCCTACGCGGTCGACGCGCTCGGCGACGTCTACCTGACGGCCCGCCTCCCCCTGTCGGTGATCACCCCCGACGACCTCGACCGGCTGCTCGGCACGGTCCTGGAGGCGGCGGACGGGGCCTTCAACACCCTGCTGGAGCTCGGTTTCGCGAGCGCGATCCGGCGGGAGTACGAGTGGCGGGTCTCGCGGGGCGAGTCCACGCGCAACCTGGACGCCTTCAAGAACCTGACGCAGCCGTCGGGGGCGGCGGCGGCCCAGGCGGAGTAGCCGGGTCAGGCGGCCGGAGCCACAGGAGCCACAGGAGCCAACGGATCCGCCGCCCTCGCTGGTGCGGCGACCTCCACGACGACCTCCACGACCGCGTTCACGTTGGCCTCCACCGTGGCCCCCACCGGGCCCGCTTCGCCCTGCGGGAGCCCCCTCATCAGCAGCCAGTAGCCCCCCGCGGCCATGGTCCCCAGGACCGCCGTCGAGCCCCACAGCCAGGCCGCGCCGAAGTGCTCGATCGCGAAGCCGGCCATCAGCGGGGCGATCAGCGAGGCCACCGCCCACGACAGGGTGTACATGCCCTGGTAGCGGCCGCGTCCGTGCGTCGAGGAGAGCCGCGCGACCAGGCCCATCTGGGTCGGGGAGTTGACGATCTCGGCCAGCGTCCACACGCAGACGGTCAGCGCCAGGCTCCACACCGAGCCGCCGAAGGCCGTCAGCCCGAACCCGTACCCGGCCAGCAGTGCCGAGATGACCAGCAGCTTCTGCGGATCGCGGTGCTCGATGAACCGGGTGACCGGGATCTGCAGCACCACGATCAGCACGCCGTTCACCGCGATGACCAGCCCGTAGTCGGCGGTGGAGAACCCGGCCTCGCCCATCGCCAGCGGCAGCCCGAAGGAGCCCTGCATGAAGATCAGCGAGATCAGGAACGACAGCCCGACCACACCCATGAACCGTCCGTCCCGCAGCACCGTCCCCAGGCCGGTCTCCGGCTCGGCGGACGCCTTCTCCGCCGCCGTCCGCTCCGGCCGGGACTCCGGCAGCTTGAGGTAGACGAGCACCGCGCAGACCAGCGTCAGGGCCGCCTCGCCGAGGAACCCGGCCAGGTAGCTGTACTCCGCGATGAAGCCCGCCGCGGTCGAGCTGACGGCGAAGCCGAGGTTGATGGCCCAGTAGTTCAGCGCGAAGGCCCGTACCCGGTCCTCCGGGCGGACGATGTCCGCCATCATCGCCTGCACCGCAGGCCGCGAGGCGTTGGACGTCATGCCGACCAGCAGCGCCACCGCGGCGATCGCCGCCGGGTGCTCCATGAACCCGAGCAGCGCCACCGAGAACGCGGTCGACGCCTGCGCCACCATCAGCGTGGGCCGCCGGCCCAGCCGGTCCGTGAGCACGCCCGCGACGAGCGAGGACACCACACCGCCGAGCCCGTGCAGGGCCACCACAAGTCCCACGAAGGAGGCCGAATAGCCCCGCTCCAGGGTCAGGTACAAGGTCATGAATGTGGCGACGAAGGCCCCGAGCCTGTTGACCAGCGTGCTCGTCCAGAGCCACCAGAACTCCCGGGGCAGTCCCGCCACGCTCTCGCGGGCGGCCCGCCTCAGACTGGCAACGGACATATGGAATCCCCCGAGATGTAAGCGTCCCTCTGCTCATTCGGACCCTACGGATCGTGGCCTTCCAGAGCCACTGGATTGACGGCTGCCGTCAATCGGGGACCGTCCCCACATGCCGTACACACCGCGCGCGGGCGCAGGGGTGCGTCCATTAGGCTCGTACGCATGGCCGACGCACCGTACAAGCTGATCCTCCTCCGCCACGGCGAGAGCGAATGGAACGCGAAGAACCTGTTCACCGGCTGGGTGGACGTCAATCTCAACGAGAAGGGCGAGAAGGAGGCAGTCCGCGGTGGCGAACTCCTGAAGGACGCCGGACTTCTCCCCGACGTGGTTCACACGTCCCTCCAGAAGCGTGCGATCCGCACCTCCCAGCTCGCGCTGGAGGCCGCCGACCGCCACTGGATCCCGGTCCACCGCTCCTGGCGCCTGAACGAGCGCCACTACGGCGCCCTCCAGGGCAAGGACAAGGCCCAGACCCTCGCCGAGTTCGGCGAGGAGCAGTTCATGCTGTGGCGCCGCTCGTACGACACCCCGCCGCCGGCGCTCGAGGACGGTACGGAGTTCTCGCAGTCCGGGGACCCGCGCTACGCCTCCATCCCGCCGGAGCTGCGCCCGCGCACCGAGTGCCTCAAGGACGTCGTCGTCCGCATGCTCCCGTACTGGTACGACTCGATCGTCCCGGACCTGCTGGACGGCCACACCGTCCTGGTCGCCGCGCACGGCAACTCCCTGCGCGCGCTGGTCAAGCACCTCGACGGGATCTCCGACGAGGACATCGCGGGCCTGAACATCCCGACCGGCATCCCGCTCTCCTACGAGCTCGACGCCGACTTCAAGCCCCTCAACCCGGGCGGCACCTACCTCGACCCGGACGCCGCCGCGGCCGCCATCGAGGCAGTCAAGAACCAGGGCAAGAAGAAGTAGGTAAAGCGATCATGCCCCTGAACTGCGCACACGGCGCGGATCGGGGGCATTCGTCTGCTCCGGGCTCCGAGCTCCGGGCCCACTGTGGCACGACGCGCACGTCCCCTTCGGAGTGGCGCAGGCTGAAGGGGTGAGTGCCGACGACGACGAGCGCGACCGCCCCGCCTCGGGTGACCCGGAACGCGGGCGTCGCCCGGCGAGACGGTCCCGGCTCGTCTGGGTCGGTGTCGTCCTGATGCTCGTGGGCTTCTGCGTTCTCGCCGCGATGACCTTCGGCCACCTGTCCACGTCCACGGCCGGGCGCGCGGTCGAGCCGGGGGTGTCCCCTTCGGCAACGGCCACGGCATCGGAGCCGCCGGAGACCAGCATGCGGCCACCGGCGAGCGAGCCGCCAACCGAGTCGCCAACCGAGTCGCCAACCGAGTCGCCAACCGAGTCGCCTACCGAGGCCGGCAGCCCGACGGTGACGGCGACGGTCGTGGTCATGGTCACGGTGACCGAGACCCCCTCGGGGGTCGGGCAGACGGTGGTGACATCCTCCGCGGGCGGGGGAGGGAACCACGAATGGGTCGTCGCCGCAGCCGCGATGATCACGGCCCTCTCCGGTGCGGCCACCACCGCCATCGGCGCTCGCCGGGACGCGAGGTACACCGGGCGACGCCGCGGGCGGCGGTAGCCCGCGGGCTCGGGAGCTTCCGGGGTGCCTTCGGGTGTGCTTCGGCGGAATCCCGGTCGTGCGCGGGACGGGGAACCGGGGAGAATCCCGGGTGCCGCGGGACCCGGACCGGCGGGGGACACCAGGGGGAGACATGGGAGTACGGGCGTGAGCCTGCGGCGTTACGTCGCCAGGGGCGTGCCGGGTGGGTACCGGATCTGGGACGACAAGGGGCGCCACTGGTGGGGCGACCACTGCGAGCTGTGCCCGGACGACCTCCTCACCGAGCTCAACGGCGCGGCCGACCACGCGAAGATCACCGCGCTCCTCAAGCGCTACCGGGCGCTGAAGCGGTGACACCGACCCGGGCCGGGCCCGCTAAGGCCCCGGCCGGGGGAGGGGGCCCCGGTCCGCCGGAGGGACCGGCGGGCAGGGGCGCGAGCCGCGTTCGGTGATCCTGCGGTCCATCTCCGCCTGCCAGGCGGCCGCGTTGCTGCCGTCGAGCTGGCCCGCGAAGGCGCGGTACGCCGCGGCCACGAGGGCGTCCGGGGCTTCGGGGAAGGCGTAGCGGATCGCCCACAGGGCGTTCTCCGTCGGGGAGTCGAGCCCCGTCTCGGTGCGTACTCCGCGCCCCGACAGCACGTTCGTCAGGACGCTCTCGAAGGTGCGCCGCAACTGCTCCTGGCTGGGTTCGCCGATGCGCACGGACGTCTCCTCCTCGGTGGGAGCGGTGCGAAGGGCCCCGGCCGACGGTGTGTCGGACGGGGCCCTTCGCGTACGGAAGGCCGGCGGGCGGCCTCAGCCGCCGCACTGGCAGGGGGCGCCGGACTGGCAGCCGCAGCCGCAGCCCGAGCCGCAGCCGCAGGCAGCGAGCAGGGGCAAGCTCAGGCGCAGGCCCTCCGGGGGCTGCGCTTCCTGCTCCGGGGTGATGGGGACGGGGGAATCGGGCATGGATCCTCCTCGTAGGCGTTGTGCCTTCGCCCTCATTCATGCCCAGCCGGGCCCCCGCGTCAACGGCGCATTGGGGGCTCGTTGTTGATCCAGCGCCCGGTGCCGATCCGGCCCCCGCCCGCCGATCAGGCCCCGGCGGCCCTCCGGGTCAGACGCCCTCGACCTGCGTGGGTGCCTGGAGCTCGTCCGCGTGCTCGCCCGTCACCAGGTAGACGACGCGCTTGGCGACCGACACCGCGTGGTCCGCGAAGCGCTCGTAGTAGCGGCCCAGCAGGGTCACGTCGACCGCCGTCTCGATGCCGTGCTTCCAGCGGTCGTCCATCAGGTGCTGGAACAGCGTGCGGTGCAGCTGGTCCATCTCGTCGTCGTCCTGCTCCAGCTGGAGCGCCAGGTCGACGTCCTTCGTGATGATGACCTCGGCCGCCTTCGCCATCAGCCGCTGCGCGAGCTGTCCCATCTCCAGGATCGTCGCGTGCAGGTCGCGCGGGACGGCCGTGTCCGGGAAGCGCAGCCGGGCGAGCTTGGCCACGTGCTGGGCCAGGTCGCCGGAGCGCTCCAGGTCGGCGCTCATGCGCAGCGAGGTGACGACGATGCGCAGGTCGGTGGCGACCGGCTGCTGGCGCGCGAGCAGCGCGATGGCACGGGCCTCCAGGTCGTGCTGGAGGTCGTCGACCTTCTGGTCGGCGGCGATGACGCTCTCGGCGAGCTTCAGGTCGGCGTCGAGCATGGAGGTCGTGGCCCGCCCGATGGCGGAGCCGACCAGCCGGGCCATCTCGACCAGGCCTTCACCGATCGAGTCCAGTTCCTCGTGGTACGCGTCACGCATGTCTCGTGTCCCTCTCTCGACCTACTACTGCTGCCGTACTGCTGCCCGGGGCGGGCCGGTGCGGCCATCGGCCCCACGTTGCCACGGTGAACCCCGAACGCGACCGACTCCGGCATCACAAGTGAATCAGCACGGTCGTCAGGGTGAACTCTGGGCGACGACTGTTCGAGGTGCCACCCGAACGGCTGTGGAAGTGTCTCCCCACCTGCTTAACCTGGAGTCATGGACGTGAACGCGGCGGTCGCCGCAGCTGCAGCGATCGCCGGTCTTTGCACCGGTGTGATCGCGATGCTGGCGTTCCGCTGGAGCGAGCGCGACCAAGCCCGCCCCACCCGGAGCTCCATGCGCCCCGACATCAACGCGGTGCTCCCACCCGGAGTGGACACCGTCCTCTCCGTACTCCGTTCCTCCGCCGTCGTGCTCGACGAGGGGGACGCGGTGGTCAAGGCCAGCTCGGCGGCATATGCCCTCGGCCTGGTCCGCGGCGGCAAGCTCGCCGTGGAGCCCATGCTCCACATGGCCCGCGACACCCGCCGCGACGGGGAGATACGCCAGGTCGAGCTCGACCTGCCCCGGCGCGGCACCGGCCGCGGCGAGGCGCTCGCCGTCTCGGCGCGCGTCGCCCCGCTCGGCTCCCGCCTCGTGCTCCTCCTCGTGGAGGACCTCACCGAGGCCCGCCGCATCGAGGCCGTACGCCGCGACTTCGTCGCGAACGTGTCGCACGAGCTCAAGACCCCCGTCGGAGCGATCTCCCTGCTCTCCGAGGCGGTCATGGACGCCTCGGACGACCCTGAGGCCGTACACCGCTTCGCCGGCCGCATGCAGATCGAGGCGACCCGCCTGATCAACCTCGTACAAGAACTCATAGACCTCTCCCGGGTACAGAACGACGACCCCCTGGAGGACGCGGAGCCCGTCCGTGTGGACACGCTCGTGGCCGAGGCCATCGACCGCTGCCGCCACACGGCCACCGCGAAACAGATCACCATGGCCGCCGGCGGCACCGCCGACCTGCGGGTATGGGGCAACCGGGGGCAGCTCGCGGCCGCCCTCGGAAACCTGGTCGAGAACGCCGTCAACTACAGCCCCGCCCGCACCCGCGTCGGCATCGCCGCGCGCCGGGTCACCGCGACGGGTGGAGACTTGATCGAGATAGCCGTGACCGACCAGGGCATCGGCATCCCGGAAAAGGACCGCGAGCGCATCTTCGAACGCTTCTACCGTGTGGACCCGGCCCGCTCCCGCGCCACGGGAGGAACCGGCCTGGGCCTTGCGATCGTGAAGCACGTAGCGGCTTCGCACGGCGGGGAGGTGTCGGTATGGAGCTCGGAGGGCCAGGGGTCCACGTTCACCCTGCGACTCCCCGAAGCGGCCGCGCCGGCCCCGGCGACGGCCTCCGCACCCGCCCAGCCCCAGCTCGAACCTCACACCGCACCAGCCATTTCTGCCCCGGAGGTCCTTCCGTGACCCGAGTGCTCGTCGTCGAGGATGAGGAATCCTTCAGCGACGCCCTGTCCTACATGCTCCGCAAGGAGGGCTTCGAGGTCGCGATCGCCGCGACCGGGCCCGACGGGCTCGACGAGTTCGAGCGCAACGGCGCCGACCTCGTCCTCCTCGACCTGATGCTCCCCGGCCTGCCCGGCACGGAGGTCTGCCGGCAGCTGCGCGGCCGCTCCAACGTCCCCGTGATCATGGTGACCGCCAAGGACAGCGAGATCGACAAGGTCGTCGGGCTGGAGATAGGAGCCGACGACTACGTCACGAAGCCCTTCTCCTCGCGGGAGCTGGTCGCCCGCATCCGCGCGGTCCTGCGCCGCCGCGGCGAGCCGGAAGAGGTCACCCCGGCCGCCCTGGAAGCGGGCCCCGTCCGGATGGACGTCGACCGCCACGTGGTCACCGTCGCCGGAGCCAAGGTGGACCTCCCGCTCAAGGAGTTCGACCTGCTGGAGATGCTGCTGCGCAACGCGGGCCGCGTACTGACCCGCATGCAGCTCATCGACCGGGTCTGGGGCGCCGACTACGTCGGCGACACCAAGACCCTCGACGTCCACGTCAAGCGCCTGCGCGCCAAGATCGAGCCCGACCCGGGCGCCCCGCGCTACCTGGTCACGGTCCGAGGCCTCGGCTACAAGTTCGAGCCGTAAACCGGCCCGCAAGACCGGCCCGGAACACGGGAACGGCCCCCGTCCGCATCGAGCGGACGGGGGCCGTTCCCGTTGAGCACGGTGCTTCGCGCCTCAGTGACCGGTGGAGGCGGACCCGGAGGGGGATCCGGACGGGCTGCCCGCGGGCGAGCCCGACGGGGAACCGGACGGCGAGCCCGAGGGGGAGCCGGAGGGGCTGCCCGAGGGGCTGCCGGACGGGCTGCCCGACGGGGTGGCGCCCGGGACGGCCGCCGCGGCGGTCGGGCCGTAGGCCTCGTACATGCCGGTGGCCGGCACGACGAAGGCGTCCAGCTCGACGTCGCCCGTGGTGCTCGTCTGGAAGACGATCTTCTGGACGTTGCCGTCCATGACGGAGTCGCCGCCCGCGATCACGGCGGAGGCGTTGCCCTTGCCGCCCAGCAGGACGGAGCCGCCGGCGGGGATGACCACCTTGGCGCCGCTGCCCGCGGGCTTCAGCGTCACGGTGCCCTTGCCACCCGGAAGGGTGATGGCGTCGAGCGTCTGCTCCTTGGTGCCGGTGTTGAACACCGTCGCGGAGACCGCGGCCGGGCCCTTCTTGTCCTTCTCCTGGGTGATCACCAGAGCGTTCTGGACCTTGATGTCGCCCTTGGTCACGGCGGCGTTGTCCGGCTTGACCTGGAGAGTCGGCGCGTCGTGGCCGGCGGCGCAGGCGCCCAGCGAGACGAGCGAGAAGGCGGCGGCGGTGGCGGCGAGGGCGCCGCGTCGAAGGCTGCGGCTCACGGGGGAGGCAACTCCTTGGACGTACGGAACGGAAGGGTGGACGCCTCGGAGCGGCGAAGTAAAGCCGCTCTAAGGATGTGTCAGCGCGCTTAGGTTACCGAGCCGCCACCCCGCCCCCGCACCCGACCCTCCGCAGTGTGGGGCCGGGCCCTGAGCGGGGTCCCGCGCCCGCACCCGCCGCTCCCGTCACCGCGCCGCCGGGGCCGGGTGATCTTTCATTCGCAAAAGGCCCGCCCGCAAAGGCGGGCGGGGCTCCGGTGATCAATTTCCGGATTTCATCGAACACCGCCCGGTGATCAATTCCGGGATTGGGCCGGAACGGACCCGTACGGGTGGCCGCCAGTCGAACGGAGTAGTTCGGTTTCCTGCCTCCGAAACCGTCAAAACGGGACGTAGGTCACATCGTCGGGGGTCCCGGGCAGGTGTAACGTAGCCGTTTCGCCTGGTCCGCACAGCGCCTCCGACCTGCGAATACCCCCTCCCGAAGGCCTCCCGCAGCACGTTCCTGTCGCTGTTGTCAAGCCCTGAGATGGGCCCTGACCTGCGAAAACGCCATTCATAACGGTCGATTCTCGTGTTACCCTGGATAGCCACGGAAGGGGTACCTGTCACATGACGTTCAAGGTTGGCGACACCGTGGTCTATCCCCATCACGGGGCCGCGCTGATCGAGGCCATCGAAACTCGCCAGATCAAAGGCGTGGACAAGACCTACTTGGTGCTCAAGGTCGCCCAGGGTGACCTGACCGTTCGCGTCCCTGCGGACAATGCGGAGTTCGTAGGCGTTCGCGACGTAGTCGGCCAGGACGGGCTTGACCGGGTCTTCGAGGTGCTCCGCGCACCGTACGCAGAAGAGCCGACGAACTGGTCCCGGCGCTACAAGGCAAATCTGGAAAAGCTCGCTTCTGGCGATGTCATCAAGGTCGCCGAAGTTGTGCGTGACCTGTGGCGTCGTGAGCGTGAGCGTGGGCTCTCCGCAGGGGAGAAGCGCATGCTCGCGAAGGCGCGTCAGATTCTGGTGAGCGAGCTCGCGCTCGCCGAGAACACCAACGAGGACAAGGCCGAGGCCCTCCTCGACGAAGTGCTCGCGTCCTGACGCGATCATTCGTACGCTTTGTCGTACACAGTTGTGCCGCGGTGCCCGATGACAAGGAGACTTGTTGCCGGGCGCTGCGGCATGTCTGCGTCCATGCCCCGAACACCAAGGGGCCTGGACACCACTGGCGTGCCGGGTCCGGGCAGCCGACTCGACCGGTCGTCACGGAAGGGGCGAGGGCGTCGCACCCGGCACCCTTCAGGCCATACCCATGTCGGCCGAAGTCACAAACCTGGCTCGGAGCTACTGATGTCTGACGAATCGCGCCCCCACCGCACCGCCGCGGTGATCCCGGCCGCCGGCCGCGGGGTCCGTCTCGGTCCCGGCGCCCCCAAGGCCCTGCGGACCCTGGGCGGCACCCCCATGCTCATCCACGCCGTACGCGCCATGGCGCGCTCCCGCGCGGTCGCCCTCGTCGTCGTCGTGGCACCCCCCGACGCCGCCGCCACCGCCGAGGTGCGCCGGATGATCGACGAGCACGCCCTGCCCGAGCGCACGGAGATCCTGGTCGTCCCCGGCGGGGAGACCCGGCAGGAATCCGTACGCGCCGGCCTGGACGCGCTCCCGGCCGACATCACGGCCGTCCTCATCCACGACGCGGCCCGCCCCCTGGTCCCCGTCGACACCGTCGACACCGTCGTCGAGGCGGTCCGCGACGGCGCACCCGCCGTCGTTCCCGCGCTGCCGCTGGCCGACACCGTCAAGGAGGTCGAGCCCGGCCGGCCCGGCGAGCCCGAGCCGGTCGTCGCCACCCCCGTACGGGCCCGGCTGCGCGCCGTACAGACCCCGCAGGGCTTCGACCTGGCCACGCTCCGCCTCGCCCACGAAAAGACGGCCGTCGACGGTGAGGGCGCCACGGACGACGCCGGCATGGTGGAGCAGCTCGGCGTCACGGTCGTGGTGATCCCCGGCCACGAAGAGGCCTTCAAGGTCACCCGCCCGCTCGACCTGGTCCTCGCCGAGGCCGTACTCGCCCGCCGGAGGGCCACCGATGCGTACTAGCTCCGCAGACCAGCCCGATCAGACCGGCGCCGACACCGACGCCGGCTCCACCGCACCGTTCCTGCTGCCGCAGATCGGCATCGGCACCGACGTGCACGCCTTCGAGACCGGCCGCGAACTGTGGTGCGCCGGCCTGCTCTGGGAGGGCGAGGACGGCCTCGCCGGGCACTCCGACGGGGACGTCGCCGCGCACGCCGCGTGCGACGCCCTGTTCTCCGCCGCCGGCGTCGGCGACCTCGGCGCGCACTTCGGCACCTCCCGCCCCGAGTGGTCCGGCGCCGCCGGCGTCACCCTTCTGGCGGAAGCCGCCCGGATCGTCCGCGCCGAGGGCTTCGAGATCGGCAACATCGCCATCCAGGTGATCGGCGTACGCCCGAAGATCGGCAAGCGGCGCGAAGAGGCACAGAAGGCGCTCGCCGCGGCGGTGGGCGCCCCCGTCTCCGTCTCCGGCACCACCACCGACGGACTCGGCCTCACCGGCCGCGCCGAAGGCCTCGCCGCCATCGCCACGGCCCTCGTCCACCGGACGAACCGGGCCTAGTACCCCGTACGGACACACCCCTCCCACACCTCCGCGCCAACAAAGCGGGCCCCGCGTACCGAAAGGGTCGCGGGGCACTGCTACAGGCGCACTACCCTGGATGCCGTGACTATTCGCCTGTACGACACCAGCGCCCGGCAGATCCGTGACTTCACCCCGCTCGTCCCGGGCTGCGTCTCGATCTACCTCTGTGGCGCCACCGTGCAGGCGGCTCCGCACATCGGGCACGTCCGCTCGTACCTGAACTTCGACATCGCGCGCCGCTGGTTCACCTACCGCGGTCTCGACGTCACCTTCATCCGCAACGTCACCGACATCGACGACAAGATCATCGGGAAGTCCGGCGAGCAGGGCCGCCCCTGGTGGTCCATCGGCTACGAGAACGAGCGCGCCTTCAACGACGGCTACGACGCGCTGGGCTGCCTCCCGCCCACGTACGAGCCGCGCGCCACCGGCCACGTACCCGAGATGATCGAGATGATGCGCGGGCTCATCGAGCGCGGCCACGCGTACGAGGCCGACGGCAGCGTCTACTTCGACGTGCGCTCCTTCCCCGGGTACCTGGAGCTGTCGAACCAGAACATCGACGACCTGCGCCAGCCCGACGAGGGCGTCTCCGGCAAGCGCGACCCGCGCGACTTCGCCATGTGGAAGGCGACCAAGCCGGGCGAGCCCGACTGGGAGACCCCGTGGGGCCGCGGCCGTCCCGGCTGGCACCTGGAGTGCTCCGCGATGGCGCACAAGTACCTCGGCAGCGCCTTCGACATCCACGGCGGCGGGCTCGACCTGATCTTCCCGCACCACGAGAACGAGATCGCCCAGGCCAAGGCCTACGGCGACGAGTTCGCGAAGTACTGGATGCACAACGCCTGGGTCACCCTCTCCGGCGAGAAGATGTCCAAGTCGCTCGGCAACTCCGTCCTCGTCTCCGAGATGCTCAAGGTCTGGCGCCCGATCGTCCTGCGCTACTACCTCGGCACCCCGCACTACCGCTCGATGATCGAGTACAGCGTGGAGTCCCTGCGCGAGGCCGAATCCGGCTTCGCTCGCATCGAAGGCTTCATCCAGCGCGTCATCGAGAAGGCCGGCGGCTCCGTCGAGCCCGCCGCCGAGGTCCCGCCCGCCTTCGCCGAGGCCATGGACGACGACCTGGGCGTCCCGCAGGCGCTCGCGATCATCCACACCACCGTCCGCCAGGGCAACAGCGCGCTCGCCGCCGACGACAAGGACGCGGCCATCGCGCGCCTGTCGGAGGTACGGGCCATGCTCGGCGTCCTCGGACTCGACCCCCTCGACCCGCACTGGGCCGGCGAGACGGACCGCGGGGAGGACCTCCACGGAGCCGTGGACACCCTCGTGCGCCTGGTCCTGGAGCAGCGCGAATCGGCGCGGGCCCGCAAGGACTGGGCCACCGCCGACGCCATCCGCGACCAGCTCCAGCAGTCGGGCCTGGTCATCGAGGACAGCCCCACCGGACCCCGATGGACGCTCGGCCCGCGCTAGGCGCGTGACGCCGAGAGGCCCTACGGAGCAGTCCGACCGGCGCACTCGGATTGGGCCGTCCGGCGATCCGGGCGGCACACTCTTCATACGTACATATCGCAGCACCAACGAAATCAGGTAGAGGTCATGGCCGGGAACAGCCAGCGCAGGAACCGCCGCACGTCCAACAAGAAGGGCGCGACGGTCGGCAGCGGTGGCCAGCGGCGCAAGGCCCTCGAAGGCAAGGGCCCCACGCCCAAGGCCGAGGACCGCAAGAAGCACAAGGCCAACCGCATCGCGGGAGCCATGGCCCGCCAGGCCGCCAAGCGCCGCCCGGCCCCCCGCCGCGGCGGCCCCAAGGGCACCAGCGAGATGGTCGTCGGCCGCAACCCGGTCTTCGAGGCGCTGCGCGACGGCGTCCCCGCCGTCACCCTGTACGTCCAGCAGTTCATCGACAACGACGAGCGCGTCCGCGAGGCCCTCCAGCTCGCGGCCGAGCGCGGCAACATCAACCTGATGGAAGCCCCGCGCCCCGAGCTCGACCGCCTCACCAACGGGCTCAACCACCAGGGCCTGGTCCTGCAGGTCCCGCCGTACGAGTACGCGCACCCGGACGACCTCACGGCCGCCGCGTACGAGAACCACGAGGACCCCCTCATCGTGGCCCTCGACGGCGTCACCGACCCGCGCAACCTCGGCGCGATCGTCCGCTCCGTCTCCGCCTTCGGCGGCCACGGCGTGGTCATCCCCGAGCGCCGCGCCGCCGGCATGACCGCCGGTGCCTGGAAGTCCTCGGCCGGCACCGCCGCCCGTACCCCGGTCTCCCGGGTCACCAACCTGACCCGCGCCATCCAGGACTACAAGAAGGCCGGCATCACCGTCGTCGGCCTCGCCGCCGAAGGCACCCACGAGGTCCACGAGCTCGAGGCGCTCGGCGGCCCCGTCGTCATCGTCGTCGGCTCCGAGGGCAAGGGCCTCGGCCGGCTCGTCGGCGAGAACTGCGACTACCTCGTGCGCATCCCGATGCCGGGCGGCGCCGAGTCGCTCAACGCCGGTGTCGCCGCGGGCGTCGTCCTCTACGAGGCCTCCCGCCGCCGCGCCACCCGCGGCCGCGCCTGAGCACCACCGAGGCCGCCGCTTGATCCACTTGGCTCACAGGACGTGACACGTGAGCGTGCCACCCCGCCCCTTACGGGCGGGGTGGCTTGATTTGACGGGTCTCGGACACATCCCTGATGTCAAGGCAGTGTCCTAAACACTCATCACTCGGTTAGATGAGTGTGGACACCAGAACGCCAGGGTTCGACGACCAGCCCGCGCTGAGCATGGTCAAGGTGCCGTGCGACCCCGCACAGGTCATCGTCAACCACGCCAGCTTCCGCGTGCGGCTCGCACCGAGCCCCAGCGCGCGTCCCAGGCCCTCGGGCGCCCCAGGGCTCGCCCCGGTACTCGGCGGAGCCCTCGCGGCCGCCGGAGCCGGCGCCGCCCGCCGCCGCCCCGTCGTCTGGAGCGGCAAGTCCGCCCCTGGCGACGCCGCCGCCAGCGCCGCCATGGGCGGCCTGCTCCAGGCCGTACGCGACCACGGGCGCGCCCACGACGAGTACGACGGCGGGGCCACCCAGACCATCCCGCGCGTCGACCTCGCCCACGACCTCGCGGACGACACCCTCGCCACCCCGACCGTCATCGGACAGCGCACGTACGACGCCTACTCCGAGGACGCGGACACCCGGATGCAGCCCGTGCTGGGCGGACTCAGCCACCCCCACGAGGCCTACGACGGCGCCCACTCCGAGGGCACCGGATCCGTGGACTCCCGCCGGGCCCAGGGCGACGCCCGCGCGCAGGCTTCGTACTACCCGGGCCGCCGCATGAACCTCGGCGTCGTGCTGCTCCCGCTGCGCGTCTTCCTCGGCTTCATCTCCATCTACGCCGGCATGGGCAAGCTGTGCGACCCCGTCTACTTCGACGGCGGCGAACGCGGCTCCATGGTCACCTGGCTGCACACCCTCCAGCCCTGGGCCCTCGCCGAACCGCTGCGCGACTTCGCGCTGGCCCACCCCGTCGGCGCCGGCCTCAGCGTGGCCTTCCTCCAGGTCATCGTCGGCGTGCTCACGGTCTTCGGCCTGTGGCAGCGGTTCGCCGCCTGCTTCGGCGCGCTGCTGTCCGCCGCGCTGCTGATGACGGTGAGCTGGAAGACCGTCCCCGCCTACGACGCCCCCGACATCATCTACCTCGCCGCCTGGAGCCCGCTGATCATCGCGGGCGCCCCGGTCTACTCCCTGGACGGCCGCCTCGCGAGCGAGGCCTGGCGCACCCTGGGCCCCCGCTCCGAGGTCTGGCGGCTGCGCCGCCGGGTCCTGCGCCGCGGGGCCGTCATGGCCGGCGTCATCTGCGGGCTCACCCTGCTCGTCGGCTCGCTCCTCGGCGGGGCCGTCCGCTCCACCACCGTGGTCACCGTGCCCGGACCGGGCGAGGCCCCGAGCAACTACCTGCCCGGGCGGCCCCTGCCGAGCACCTCCAAGCAGCAGCCGCCCACCCGTTCCACCGCCCCGAAGCAGGCCGCGAAGCCCTCGGCCGGTGCCTCCTCCCCGGCCGCCAAGACCGGGCGCGGAGCCACCGGTTCGAGCTCCCCGACGGCGGGCTCCGGCTCGCCCAGCGCGACCCGCGGCGCCACCAGCGGCAGCAAGGCCCCGCGCAGCACCCCCCGCCAGTCCACCCCGCAGAAGCCCCCGGCCAGTTCCACGGGAACGCGCGGCGGCGGCTCCACCGGAGGAGGCGCGGGCAGCACCGCGCCGAAGCAGCCCGACCTGCTGGGCGGACTGCTCGGCGGCTGACGGGCGCACCCCGCGGGCGATACGAAGGAGAAGGGCCCGGCACGCGAGAGCGTGCCGGGCCCTTCTGCGCGCATGGGGCCGTGGAGCCGCTACGTGGCGTTCTGCGCGGCCAACTCCCGCGCCGCCTCGGTGAGGTCCTTCGCCGTGTCGATCGCCCGCCAGTAGGCCCCCTGGGGCAGCGGGAAGCCCGCGAGGCGCCGCTCACGGGCCAGCCGGGGGAACGTCGTACGCTCGTGGTCCCCCAAATCCGGCAGCAGGGCCGCGAATTCGGGTCCGAAGACGTACACGCCGGCATTGACCGGGTACGGGGACTGCGGGGCCTCGATGAAGTCCAGTACGTGCCCGTACTCGTTGATCTCCACCACCCCCCACGGAATGCGCGGCCGGGCCAGCGCGAGCGTGGCCGTGGCACCGCGCTCGGCGTGGAAAGCGGCCATCTCGCGCAGCGAGAAACGGGTCCACACGTCGCCGTTGGTCGCGTACCAGGCCCGGTCGGGATGCGGGAGGTGCCGGGCGGCGTACTTCAGACCGCCGCCCCGGCCCAGCGGCTCCTCCTCCACGACGGTGGTCACGCGGAGCGGCAACGGCGCCTCGGCCAGCCACTTCTGGAGCACCTCGGCGAGGTGCCCGCAGGAGACCACCGCGTCCGTCACCCCCTCCGAGGCGAGCCACGCGAGCTGGTGCCCGATGATCGGCATCCCCGTGCCGGGGATCTCCACCATCGGTTTGGGACGGTCGTCCGTGTACGGCCGCAGCCGCGAACCCTGGCCCCCCGCCAGGACAACCGCCTGGGTCGGGGAGGCCGGGAACGCGGCCGCGTGGGGTCGGTCGGAACGCTCGGAGCTCTCGGAACGCTCGGAATCGGTCATGTTCGTGGTGTCCGGGTGCGCAAGGGCGTGCGGCGGCGGCCGTCAGCCCATGGAGGCGACGCCGGACGCGTACGCGGTGTCGCACACCGGCCGCGCGAACGACTGGGCCTTAGTGGGCCCGTAGGCGTCCACCGCGGCCCGCCCGAGGGCGCGCGCGATCCCCACGCAGTGCTCGGCGAGGGACGGCCGCCGGTCGACCTCCTGCTGGAGGTGGGTGAGGACGTCACCCGGCTGCTCGCCCTGCTGGATCTCGCTCAACAGCTTTTCGCGCAGCACGTCCTGGGCTGCGCGCGGCTTCGCGGGGACGGAGACGTCCTCGGCGGACGCGGTCAGGATCTGGGAGGGGGTGTTGTCCGCCCAGGGGACCATGGTGACCGCGAGGGTCCCGGACAGGACCAGGACGACGGGCAGGACCAGGGCGAGGGATCGGCCGATACGGCGGGCAGTGTGGGTCACGAGGGCGAGAGTAGCGCTCGGTGAAGATATGGCGACATTTAGTCACCCGGTCGGGGGATGGTTCGACGTGGCTTTTCGAATTAAGGGTTGACGCTTGGGGCCGAATGGCCCGATCTGCCGGACTCGCAGCGGCACCGGCACCGGAACTCGCGGCGAAGGGGCGCCCCTTGACGGGACGCCCCTTCGGCGGCTGTGCGCGTACGGGTCGGGGTCAGCCGGAGAGGCGGGCACCCGAGGAGGTCGAGAAGACGTGGATCTCGTTGCCGCGCGGCACCACGTGCAGCGTGGAGCCCTTCTCGGGCACCTGGCGGCCGTTCACGCGCACCACGATGTCCTGCGAACCCTCGGAGTGCGAGGTCGAACCGTAGACGTACCCGTCGGCGCCCAGCTCCTCGACGACGTTCACGGTGATTTCCAGGCCGCCCGTCTCACCGATGTCGAAGTGCTCCGGACGCACGCCCACGGTCACCGTGCGGTCGCCCGCGTCGGCGGCGGCGGACAGCGCCTCGCGCGACACCGGGACCACGCTGTCGCCGAACTTCACACCGCCGTCGGTGATCGGGACCTCGACGAGGTTCATCGCCGGCGAACCGATGAAGCCGGCGACGAAGAGGTTCGCCGGGCGGTCGTACATGTTGCGCGGGGTGTCGACCTGCTGCAGCAGACCGTCCTTCAGCACGGCCACCCGGTCGCCCATCGTCATGGCCTCGACCTGGTCGTGCGTGACGTAGACGGTGGTGATGCCCAAGTCGCGCTGGAGGGCCGCGATCTGCGTACGGGTGGACACGCGGAGCTTGGCGTCGAGGTTCGACAGCGGCTCGTCCATGAGGAACACCTGCGGCTTGCGCACGATCGCGCGGCCCATCGCGACGCGCTGGCGCTGACCGCCGGAGAGCGCCTTCGGCTTGCGGTCGAGGTACTGGGTCAGGTCCAGCATCTTCGCCGCGTCCTCCACCTTCTTGCGGATGGTGGCCTTGTCCTCGCCGGCGATCTTGAGCGCGAAGCCCATGTTGTCGGCGACGGACATGTGCGGGTAGAGCGCGTAGTTCTGGAACACCATCGCGATGTCCCGGTCCTTGGGCGGCAGGTGCGTGACGTCGCGGTCACCGATGCGGATGGCACCGCCGTTGACGTCCTCCAGGCCGGCGAGCATGCGCAGCGAGGTGGACTTGCCGCAGCCGGAGGGGCCGACGAGGACGAGGAACTCGCCGTCCGCGATCTCCAGCTCCAGCTGGTCGACGGCGGGCTTGTCGCCGCCGGGGTACAGACGGGTCGCCTTGTCGAAAGTGACAGAAGCCATGGTGATGAATCCCTTCTACCGGCAGGAACGTGCCGGACGATCCGAGTGGAAGGTCTAGTCCAGTGGACTGGACTCCGCCCGACGCTACCCGCCGGGACGCCTCCTGTCAGCACCTGGACGCGAAGACTTCCCCCAAGGCCGCGGGCGACTGTCAGAGGGGGCTGCTTGGATCGCGCCCATGACCATCTACGACGTGACCCGCGCGCTGCCCGACATCGCGACGCTGCGCGACCGCTGCCGGGCGATGGCGGCGCTGGAACTGGTGATCAGCGGCGAAGAGGACGACGGCTACTTCTCCTACGACCCGCAGTGGGGCCCGGGCGAGGAGGCGGCACTGATGGACAACGGCTCGGGCGACGACTACGCGATCGTCTTCACGGCCGACGGGGTCTTCGGATGCGGCTTCGACCACGAGTCGGCGATGAGCCCGTGGGGCGACGACGGGATCACGCTGTGGCCGGGCCTGACCGACGGCATACCCGAGGCCTTCCGGCCGTACCTGACCGAGCCGGCGTTCTGCGAGGACGGCGTGCTCAACGCGACCGCCGTCTTCTGGCGCGAGAGCGGCGACACGCAGTGGCGCGCGGGCAAGGTCGACTTCCCGGAGGGCAGGTCCGACCCGGACGGCGCGGACTACCTCTTCGAGCTGCTCGTGGCGGGCACCCCGGAGGCCTACCGCGACTTCGCCGAGGACTACTACGAGACGGACCTCCCCCTGGAAGCGGTCCGCCACGTGTGGGAGCTGCGCCCGCTCACCCAGGAGGTCGTGGACGCCCTGAACCCGGGTCTCCCCCTGGCGGCGGTGGCCCCGCGGGTGGCACGGGCGGGGTATCCGGGGGCGTGAGGCGGGCTGCCGACGAGGGCCCCGGCCGCCGGAAAGTTCTTCGCTGAGCGGTCGGGGCGATGTGTAGAGTGAAGGCGATTCCGTGCCGCGCACGGAGCCGCCACGCCTCCTTAGCTCAGTCCGGCCAGAGCAACGCACTTGTAATGCGTAGGTCGTCGGTTCGAATCCGACAGGGGGCCCCGTTCCAGGTCGGAGCAGGACCGGCCAAGGGAATTCGTACGGCAGCGGAAGGCCCCGGGTGATCGCCCGGGGCCTTTTTTGTGTGCCCTCAGCCGCGGCCCGAGATACGGTCCGCCAGGCGCGCCAGGGGGGTGGTCGTGGGGGTGTGGGTGGTGGATTCCCGGCGGTCCGCCTCGCGGTAGGCGGCGTAGAGGGCCTGGACGCCGAGCCAGCGGAAGGGTTCCGGTTCCCAGCGGCGGACCCGGTGGTTGACCCAGGGGAGGGTCGTGAGGTCCGTCCTGTCGTTCAGGACCAGGTCGCGCAGGGTGCGGGCCGCGAGGTTGGCCGTGGCCACGCCGGAGCCCACGTAGCCGCCGGCCCAGCCGAGGCCCGTGGTCGTGTCGAGGGTGACCGTGGCGCACCAGTCGCGGGGGACGCCCAGGACGCCCGACCACGCGTGGGTGATCTCCACGCCGGTGAGGGTCGGGAAGAAGGACTCCAGGAGGTTCGTGAGGGACGTGATCGTCGCGGGCTGGGTGCGGCCGTCGTTGTCGGTGCGGGAGCCGAAGCGGTAGGGGACGCCGCGGCCGCCGATGGCGATGCGGTCGTCGGCCGTGCGCTGGGCGTACATGTAGGCGTGGGCCATGTCGCCGAGGGTGGAGGCGTCGGACCAGCCGAGCTGGGACCAGGTCTCCGGGGGGAGGGGGGCCGTGGCGATCATCGAGGAGTTCATCGGGAGCCAGGAGCGCTTCTGGCCCTTGAGGGCGGCGGTGAAGCCCTCCGTGCAGCGCAGGACGTACGGGGCGCGGACCGTGCCGTAGGGGGTGAGGGCCCGGCGCGGGGCGATCTCCGTGACGGGGGTGGACTCGTGGATGACGACGCCGAGGCGTTCGCAGGCGGCGGCCAGGCCCTTGACCAGCTTCAGGGGGTGGATGCGGGCTCCGTGCGGGGTCCAGGAGGAGCCCACGGCGTCCGCGACGTTGATGCGGGCGCGGGTGTCGGTGGCGTCGTAGAGCTCGCGGTCGGTTTCGCCGAAGGCGAGTTCGGCGGTGTGGAAGGCCTTGAGGCGGGAGAGCTGGGCGGGGGTGCGGGCCACTTCGAGGACTCCGCCGCGGTGGATGTCGGCGTCGATGCCTTCCTTGGCGGCGGTGTCGATGACCTCGGTGACGGTCTCGTTCATGGCCTGCTGGAGGCGCTGGGCGGCCTGGTGGCCGTGGAGGGCGGCGTAGCGGTCGCGGCCGGCGATGCCGTTGTAGAGCCAGCCGCCGTTGCGGCCGGAGGCCCCGTAGCCGCAGAACTTCTGCTCCAGGACGGTGACGCGCAGGTCGGGGGCGGCGGTCTTGAGGTAGTACGCGGTCCACAGGCCGGTGTAGCCGCCGCCGACGATGACGACGTCGGCCGTGGTGTTGCCGGTGAGCGGGGCGCGCGGTGGGTGGGCGGGGGCGGTGTCGTCCGTCGCGTACCAGAAGGAAATGCCGCCGTTGATCGTCATGGGGGAGTTGCTACACGGGGTGGTGGAGGGGTGTCCAGGGGCGTGCTGTCGGGTTTCGGGGGCCGAGGGGTGGCCGGATGGCTGATGTGGGCGGTGTGGATCCTTCTTAGGGTGGGGCGGGGATTTTGTCAGGTTTTTATGTGAGAGGTACGGGTTCGTATGGCGCGGGTGGTGAGGGCGGGGCGGCTGGTCGCGGCGGTCGCGGCCGTGTCCCTGTTGGGCGGGGCGGTCGTCGGATGCGGGTCCGGGTCGGGTGAGGGGAAGCCCGTGGCCGCCTCCGAGGTGCCGGTGCGGACCAGTCCGATCGCCGCGCAGCTCGCGGGGCTGCCCGCGGTGGTGGACGGGGCGAGGATCGTGGTGGGGAAGCCGGACGCGCCGCGTACCGCGCAGGTGCTGGTGGATCCCAAGTGCGGTCACTGTGCGCGGTTCGAGGAGGCCGGCGGGGAGTCGCTGCTGAAGTCGGCGGTGGCCGGGCAGGTGAAGATCGAGTACCTGTTGGCCTCCTTCCTGGACCGGGACGGGGCGAGCGGTTCGGTCAGGGCGGTCAACGCGCTGCGTGCGTCGGCGGATTCGGGGAAGTTCGCGGAGTACCACGCGGCGGTCTTCGCGAGTCAGCCGAAGGGGAAGTTCACGGACGAGCTGCTGCTGAGGATCGCGTACGCGGTGCCGGGGCTGCGCGGGGCGGGCTTCGACGCGGCGGTGAAGGAGCAGAAGTACAAGGAGTGGGTCGCCGAGGCGGAGCGGGGCTTCGAGGCGACGGGCGCGCAGGCGACGCCGATGGTGCTGGTGGAGGGGAAGCCGGTCGGGTCGAAGGACGGATCGCTGTTCGACGCGGGGGCGTTCACGGAGACGTTGAAGGGTGTCGGGATCGGGGCCTAGGCCTAGGCGTCCCGCGGCCCGGAGGCATGCGGAAGGGGGTGTCACCCGCAGGCGGGTGACACCCCCTCGTCGTGTGTCCTAGACGGAATCGTCGTTGATCGGGTTGTGCATGATGCGCGACTCCTCGCAGGACGCGATGACGCCGCGGGCGTTGATCTTGCAGACCTGGAACATGGCCTGTTCGATCCAGCCGGCATCCAGGTACGTGGTCCACTCGGCGTGGGTCTGGCCGGCGGGTACGGTCCGCATCGTCCAGGTCCTCTTGCCGGCCTCGCCCCAGGTGACGAGGCGGATACCGATGGTGTAGCCGTCGGTCAGGTGGTCCTCGGCGACGATCTTGATCGGGTCGAGGCGCAAGGGGCTGACCCGCCAGCCGATGCTCATCGAGCCGTAGTACGGCGGCGCCGAAACCCAGTCCGAGGTGGTGAGGGGTGCCGCGGCGGCGGGGGTGGCGACGAGTGGAGTGATGACGGTGGCCAGAGCCGCGGCGCTGGCGACGAGGCTGCTCTTGAGGCGCAAGGATCCCCCAGGGAAGGTGTGTTGGCTGGAAGCGACTACTTTAGCTCGAATCGGATCATGCCTGACTGTGGGCCAACTCCCTCTGTTGGGGGTGCCCTTCGGCCTTCCGGGGGATCGCCGGGTCTAGGGTCGGGGCCGTGGACGGTGCGACGGCGGGTGCGGCGGGTGCGGCAGGTGGTTCGGGCGGCTCGGGAAGTCCGGGCGGTGGTGGGTTCGGCGGGGTTCCCGGGCCGTTCGCGCGGGCGCAGGTGCGGGACAACGGTGCGGCCGGGCGGGAGTTCGTCGACGCGTTGCCCGGGCGGGTGGCCGCTTTCCTGGAGCGGTGGGAGCTACGGGTGACCGGGCCCGGGATGTACGGGGTGACGGCCCTGGTGCTGCCGGTGGTGCGGGCCGACGGGACGGCGGCGGCGCTGAAGCTGCCGGCGCTGGACGAGGAGAACGCGGGGGAGGCGCTCGCGCTGCGCGCGTGGGCCGGGGAGGGCTGCGTACGGCTGCTGGCGGACGACGCGGAGACCGGCGTGCTGCTGCTGGAGCGCCTGGACGAGGGCAGGCCGCTGTCGGCCCTGGCCGTACGGGACTCCGGGCGGGCGGTGGAGGTGGTCGGAGGGTTGCTGGCCCGGCTGACGGCGGTCCCGGCGCCGGCCGGGGTGCGGCGGCTGGGGGACGTGACGACGGCGATGCTGGAGGCGGTGCCGGGGGCGCTGGCCCGGCTGGGGGAGGGCCGGGAGCGGGGGCTCGTCGCGGACTGCGCGGCGGCGCTCGCGGAGGTGGCGGGGGAGCCGGGGGACCGGCTGCTGCACTGGGACCTGCACTACGACAACGTCCTGGCGGGCGGCCGCGAGCCGTGGCTGGCCATCGATCCGAAGCCGCTGGCCGGTGATCCGGGGTTCGAGCTGCTGCCGGCGCTGGTCAACAACTTCCGTGCCGGCGAGGTGCGGTGGCGCTTCGAGTCGCTCGCGGAGGCGGTGGGGGCGGACCGGGAACGGGCGCGGGCGTGGACGCTGGGTCGGGTGCTGCAGAACTGCCTGTGGGACGTGGAGGACGGGGACCGGCCGGCGGGGGTGCAGCTGGGGATCGCGGAGTCGCTGCTGGGGCGGGGTGGGGCAGGGAAGGGCGGCCGGCGCGGTGACTCGTAGGGTGCAGGCATGATCCGTAGCGCCGTCCTCAGCGACGTACCCGTCATCCACGCCATGATCCGCGAGCTCGCGGAGTACGAGAAGGTGCCGCACGAGGCACGCGCCACCGAGGAGCAGTTGCGGGAGGCGCTGTTCGGGGAGCGGCCGGCGGCGTTCGCGCACCTGGCGGTGACGGAGGAGGGCGAGGCGGTCGGGTTCTCGCTGTGGTTCCTCAGCTTCTCGACGTGGCGCGGGGTGCACGGGATCTACCTGGAGGACCTGTACGTCCGCCCGGGCGTGCGCGGTGGCGGCCACGGGAAGGCGCTGCTGCGGGAGTTGGCGCGGATCTGCGTGGAGCGCGGGTACGAGCGGCTGGAGTGGTCGGTCCTGAAGTGGAACGAGCCGACGATCGCCTTCTACGAGGCCCTGGGTGCGCGGCCGCAGGACGAGTGGTCGGTGTACCGGCTGACCGACGGGGCGCTGGCGGAGCTCGGGGGCGAGTAGCCGGGGGCGGGGCCGGTCCTCAGGGTTCCAGGACGACCTTGCCGGTGGTGGCGCGGGTTTCCAGGTCGCGGTGGGCCGCGGCGGCTTCGGCGAGGGGGTAGCGCTGGAGGGCGGGCCGCAGGCGGCCGGTGGCGGCTTCGGCGAGGGCGCGGGTTTCGAGGAGGCGCAGGGGGTCTTCGCCGCCGGCCCGCCGGAGCATGGCGGGGCCGAGGACGTTCTGCGTGGTGATGCCGCGGGCGTCCAGGGCGGCCTGCTCGGTGTCGGTGAGGGCGAGGGGGCCGCCGGACCAGCCGAAGACGAGGTGCTGGGCGCCTGCGCGGAGCAGGCCGAGGGCAGTGCGGGCGACGGCGCCGCCGACGGAGTCGAAGAGGACGGTGGCGCCGTCGGGGTGGTGGGCGCGGAAGGTGTCGGCCCAGTCCGGGGCGGTGTAGTCGAGGGCGAGGTCGGCGCCGTTGGCGGTGGCCCGGGCGGTTTTGGCGGGGCCGCCGGCGAGGGCGACGACGGTGGCTCCGGCGTGCTGGGCGTACTGGACCAGCAGGGTGCCGATGCCGCCCGCGGCGGCCGGGACCAGGGCGACGGAGCCGGGGCCGAGCTCGGCGAACTGGAGGATGCCCAGCGTGGTGCGGCCGGTGCCGATCATGGCGACGGCGGTGGCGGGGTCGAGGCCGGCCGGGACGGGGTGCAGTCGGGCGGCGTCGGCGACGGCGTACTCGGCGTAGCCGCCGGGGGCGAAGCCGAGGTGGACGACGACGGGCTGCCCGAGCCATGCGGGGTCCGTGCCGGGGCCGAGCGCGTCGACGGTGCCGGCGACCTCGCGGCCGGGGACGGTCGGCAGTTCGGGCAGGGGCGCGGGCGGGCCCTGGACGCCGCGGCGCAGGGCGGTGTCCAGGAGGTGGACGCCGGCGGCGGCGACGGCGATGCGGACCTGGCCGGGGGCGGGGACGGGGCGGAGGACGGACTCGAGGGTGAGGTTCTCGGCGGGGCCGAAGGCGTGGAGGCGGACGGCGCGCATCTCGCCGGGGGCGGTCGGGGTGTGGGCCGGGGCGGTGGCTGTGGTGGTGGTCATGGGGACAGCGTCCGACCTCAAGTGCGGTTGAGGTCAAGGGTTTGTCGGTGGGGTCGGTCAGGATGGGGGGATGGCGCGAAACGGGCAGCAGCAGACGGTGAAGGCGGCGCGGCGGCCGGAGGTGCGGTTGCCCGAGCTCAGCGGGTGGGAGGACGTGGAGCTGGAGCCGGACGGGGACTACGACGGGCTGGAGTTCGTCGAGGTGGACCTGGCGGACGGGGACGGGCGGGGGGCCCGGTTCATGGACTGCGCGCTACGGCGCTGCGTGCTGGACCGGACCGGGCTGGCGAAGGTGCGGATCCTGGACTCGGTGCTGGACGGCGTCCGGGGGGTGGGGACGGACCTGTCGGACGCCTCGCTGCGCGACGTGGAACTGCTGGACGCCCGGCTGGGCGGGGTGCAGCTGCACGGGGCGGTGCTGGAGCGGGTGCTCGTACGCGGCGGCAAGATCGACTACCTGAACCTGCGCACGGCGCTGCTCAGGGACGTGGTCTTCGAGGGCTGCGTGCTGGTGGAGCCGGACTTCGGGGGCGCGGTGCTGGAGCGGGTGGAGTTCCGGGACTGCGAGGTGCGGGCGGTGGACTTCACGGGGGCGCGGATGACGGACGTGGACCTGCGGGGGGCGCGGGCGCTGGAGATCGCGCGGGGGGTGGACGCGCTGGCCGGGGCGGTGATCAGTGCGGGGCAGCTGTTCGAGCTAGCTCCGGCGATGGCTGCGCAGCTGGGGCTGAGGGTGGTCCCGTAGGCCGTCAGGCGGGCGCCGTCTGGCAGGCGCCGTCAGGCGGGGCCGTACGGCCAGTGCGGGTCGTTCCAGCGGTCGGTGTCGGCGAGGCTGAGCAGCCGCACGGTGTGGAGGACCACTTCGGGGGCGCCGTGGGCGCGTAGGCGTGCGGGCGCCCGGGTCGCGAGCCAGTCGGTCAGTTCGGCGCGTACGGCTTCCTCCTCGTCCGGCCAGAAGGACCGCGTGTACCAGGGGAGGGCGTAGCAGAGCAGGTCCCGTTCCCAGTGGTCGACCGTATCGGCGAGGTGCTGGTCGGCGACCGGGTGGTGGAGGGTCTCCCAGTCCGCGAGCCAGGGGCCGATGCTGCCGGAGGCTTCGGTGCACATCTGGAGGACTTCGCGTGCGGGGAAGGCGGGGTCCGGGGTGAGGAGGGTGTGGGCCCACCAGGCGTGCAGGAACTCCCCCACGGCCGCGCTCTGCGGCGCGGGCCACTGCTGCCACTCGGCGCGGTGGAAGGAGTCGCCGACACGGCCGACGTCCCACGCGTAGGCGCCGAGGCCGCCGGTCAGCTCGCGGGCGAACTGCGGCAGGATGCGGCGCAGCACGGCGCCGTGGTCGTTCCAGTCGGGGGCGCTCCAGGTGCGGTGCACGAGGTCGGGGTCTATATCCGTGCCGGGGCCCGTGCCGGGGAGCTTCAGCAGGGCGAGCTCTTCGGGGCTGCCCCAGTGGCAGTCGCACTGCTTCTCGTCGGCCGGGGCGGCCAACCCGCGGAAGGCGACGGCCAGGTGGGCCAGCGCCCGGTCGAGCCGTACGCGGGCCTCGGCCGCGGGGTCCTGGCCGTCGTGGTGGTCGGTCATGGTCGGCGCTGCCTCACTGGACTCCGGGCCGTTCGGGCCCGAGGGGTGCGACCTTAGCGACCGGTCGGCCCCGGACAGCGCTGCGGGTCGGGCCGGGCTGCGGAGAGGGCGTCCGGGGCGGCCGGTCGGCGCCCGCTCCGGTTGGGTCAGGGCCTGGGAGGGCGACTTCGCCGACCCGTCGGCCTTGGGCAGCGCTGCGGGTCGGGCCGGGCTGCGGAGAGGCGTCTTGGGGGGCCGGTCGGCGCCCGCTCCCAGGTGTTGCGGGGGTTGGGTCAGGGGCTGGGAGGGCGACTTCGTCGGCCTGTCGCCCGCCGGCGGCGCGGGGGCGGTCGTGACGTGCGGGCGCGGGCTTGCCGCCGCCGGCGGAGCGGCGGGGGTCAGGCCGGGACGCGGGGGAAGCGGGACTGGAGGGTCCAGATGACCGGGTTGTCGCCCAGGCCGTCGTGCATGTCGACGAGGTCCGCGATCACGTCGTGGAGGAAGTCCCGGGCTTCGCGGCGCAGCAGGCGGTGGCTGAAGGTGAGGGGGGCCTCCTCCGACGGCATCCAGTCGGCCTCGACGTCCACCCATCCGAAGCGGCGCTCGAAGAGCATGCGGTCCGAGGACTCGGTGAAGTCGATCTCGGCGTACTGCCGGTTGGCCGCGCGGCTGCCGCGCGGGTCCTGGTCGAGCTGCTCGACGATGTCGCACAGCGCCCAGGCGAAGTCCAGTACGGGCACCCATCCCCAGGCTGTGGACACTTCCCGGTCCGCGGTGGTGTCGGCGAGGTAGACGTCCCCGCAGAACAGGTCGTGGCGCAGTGAGCGGACGTCCGCCGAGCGGTAGTCGGTCTGCGGGGGGTCGGGGAAGCGCCGGGAGAGGGAGTAGCCGATGTCGAGCACGTACCCGATGGTGTCATGGGTGGGGCGGCGGGTGCCCCGCGCGGCGGTCCCGTGGGGGTGCGGGTTCGAGGATCAGAGTTCCTGATGCCCCCCGGGGGTGTCGGGTGCGCCGGATTAGGCTCGGCGCGTCCGGGAGGTCGTGGCGAGAGGGGACGGGCGTGGGGGGAGCCGGGGGGCAGGCGGAGGCCGTGGTGGCCGGGGTGCTGCGGGAGCGCCACCGGCTCGCGGCCGAGTTGCACGACACCGTGGCGCAGGGGCTGACCAGCATGTACCTGATGCTCGACGCGGCCGACCGGGCGTGGACCCGGGAGCCGGTCCGGGCCCGCCAGCTGGTCCGGCAGGCCGCCGCCGCGGCGCGCGAGAACCTCGCCGAGGCCCGGCGCATCATCCACGACCTGGCTCCGGCGGAGCTGGAGCGGGGGACCCTGGCCGATGCCCTGTGCGAGCTGTGCGCGGGGACGGAGGGGGCCCGGTTCCGGCTGGAGGGGGAACCCCGGCCGGTGCCGGGCCGGGTCGAGGCCGCGGTGCTGCGGGCGGCCCAGGGCGCCCTGGCCAACGTACGCCGGCACGCGCGGGCCTCCGTCGTCGTGGTGACGCTGACCTATCAGCCGTACGTACTCGCGCTCGACGTGTGGGACGACGGCGTCGGCTTCGATCCGGCCGGCGCCGCGGCCGCGCGCCCGGGTGGGGACGGGCTGCGACTGCTGCGCCGCCGCATCGCGTACCTGGGGGGTACGGCGACGGTGGAGAGCGGTCCGGGTGGGGGAGGGACGGTGGTGTCGGTCTCCCTGCCGGTGCCGGTGCCGGTGCCGGTGCCGAAGCCGGTGCCGATGCCGGCGCCTGTGTCCGCTCCCGGGCAGGGCTTGAGACCGGGGGCGGGGTCCGCGTGACTCCGGTGCGGATCCTGCTGGTGGACGATCATCCCGTCGTCCGGGCGGGGCTGCGGGCGCTGCTCGGCGGGTGTCCCGAGTTCGAGGTGTGCGGTGAGGCCGCGGACGGGGGCGCCGCGCTGCGGATGGTGCGCGAGCTGGGTCCCGAGCTGGTGCTGATGGACATCCGGATGGGCTCGGGGATGTGCGGGGTGGAGACCACGCGGCGGATCGGGCGGCTGCCCGCGCCGCCCCGGGTGGTCGTGCTCAGCAGCTACGAGTCCGACGCGTACGTCGTACGGGCCGTGGAGGCGGGTGTGGCGGGGTACCTGCTGAAGGGGTCCCCGCCCGACCTGCTGTTCCAGGCGCTGCGGACGGTCGCGGCGGGGGAGTCGGCGCTGTCGCCCTCGGTGGTCTCGCGGCTGATGAGCCGCTACCGGGCGCCGAGTGCGGCGCTGACGGCCCGGGAGACCGAGATCCTGGAGCTGATCGCGACGGGCCGCTCCAACCGGGAGATCGGCTCGGCCCTGTTCATCAGCGGGACGACGGTCAAGACGCACCTCGTGCACGTCTACGAGAAGCTCGGGGTGGAGAACCGTACGGCGGCCGTGCGTGCGGCCGTCGACCGGGGGCTCATCGGACTGGGGTGAACCCCGGTACGGGCCGGGTCAGTTCGGGTACGCGATCTGGACCGCGGTGCCGTTGTACTGCCAGAGCGGGGAGAAGACGCGCTTGCGGATCTTCCAGACGCCCGCGGACCTCACGTACTCGTCGCGGTAGCGGATGCCGCGTACGACGACGGTCTCCGGGGCGGTGGCGGTGGCCGGGTACACGAGCTGGGCGGTGGCGTGGCTGTCGCCGGTCGCGGTGTACCGGCCGGTGACGCGGAGGGAGGCGTTGGCCGTGACGTGGGTGGAGTAGCCCCAGGCCGCCGCGCCGTCGAGGTTGGCGACGACCGCCTCGATGCCGGACTTGACGATGCCGGCGGTGCCGTCGGGGTGGGCCATGACGGTGAGGGTGGCGTCTTCGGTGAAGAGGGTCCGGAAGAGCGTCTTGTCCTTGGTGTCCACGGCGAAGAGGTAGGTCTCCAGCAGGCGGTTGATCGCCAGCTCGTCCTCCGCGGAGCCGGCCGGGCCGGAGCCGTAGGAGGCGGCGGTCGAGAGCTCATCGGACGCGGCGGCGGACGTCGCGGCGGCGGGCGTCGCGGTAGCGAGGGCGCCGAGCCCGGCTACGGCGGCGCCGGTGCCCAGCATCGTGAGCATGCGGCGGCGTTCCGGGGCGAAATCGGTGGTCGGCATGGCGGGTTCCTCTCGACACGGCTGATGGCGCCCGGGCCTGCTCGGGGCGGTCCGGGCACTGACGAGCCTGTCGTGTCGCCGCCCGCGGGGGATCGGCGCGGCGTACGAGCGCGATCTCGTACGGATGGACGATGTGATCCGTGCAGGGGCGACGAAACCGTCAGGGGAGGAGGCGCTGCTCCTTGGCCACCGAGACCGCGCCCGCGCGGGTGTCGACGCCGAGCTTGTCGTAGATGCGGCCCAGGTGGGTCTTGACCGTGGCCTCGCTGATGAAGAGGGCGCGGGCGATGTCGCGGTTGCCGAGGCCGCGGGCGAGCTGGCCGAGGATGTCGAGCTCGCGGTCGGTCAGGGTGGGCCGGTTGCCGCCGCGCATGTGGGCCATCACGCGGCTGGCGACGGGGGCGGAGAGCGTGGTGCGGCCCTGGGCGGCGGAGTGGATCGCGGCGAACAGCTCCTCGGGGCGTTCCGCCTTCAGGAGGTAGCCCGTGGCGCCCGCGCCGATGGCCCGGGTGATGTCCGCGTCGGTGTCGTACGTGGTCAGGACCAGGACGTGCGGGGGGTTCGGGGTGGCGGTGATGCGGCGGGTGGCCTCCACGCCGTCGATGCCCTCGCCGAGCTGGAGGTCCATCAGGACCACGTCGGGGCGGAGTTTGGCCGCGAGCGCGACCGCCTCCTCGCCGCTGCCCGCCTCGCCGAGCACCTCGATGTCCGGTTCGCTGCCGAGCAGGGCCAGCAGGCCGGCACGGACCACGACGTGGTCGTCGCAGAGCAGGATCGTGGTCATGGGGTGGACTCCAGGGGGATCGACGCCGAGAGGACAGTGCCCTCGCCCGCGGTGGATTCGATGGTCAGGGCGCCGCCGAGCTGGCGGACGCGGGCGCGCATCGCGGGGAGGCCGTGGCCGCGTTCCCCCGCGGTGGAGCGGGTCGGGGAGAAGCCGTGGCCGTCGTCGGCGACGTCCAGGACGACCTGGTCGCCCAGGAAGCTCAGCGTGAGGGCCGCGGTACGGGCCCCCGAGTGCTCCCGTACGTTCGCCAGCGCACCCTGAGCGATGCGCAGCAGCGCCTGCTCCGCGCGGGCGGGGAGGGGGACCGGTGCACCCTCCAGGTGGAAGCGGACCTCGATCTCGGGGCCCGCGTCCAGCGCGCGCAGGGCGTCCGGGAGGCCGGCGCCGCCGGCGAGTTCGGCCGGCGCGAGGTCGTGGACCAGGCGGCGGGCCTCGGCGAGGCCGCGTGCGGTGATGTCGGTGGCGGTACGGACGTGCGCGCGGGCGGTGCCCGGATGGGTGTCCCAGGTGCGGTCGGCCGCTTGGAGGAGCATCTGCTGGCTGGACAGGTGCTGCGCCAGGGTGTCGTGGATCTCCATCGAGAGGCGCTGGCGTTCGGCGAGGGTGCCGGCGCGGCGTTCGGTGGCGGCCAGTTCCCGGCGGGTGCGGATCAGGTCGTCGATCAGGGTCCGCTGGGCTGCCGCCTGCCGCTCCATGTGGACGAAGACGGCGGTGGCGAGGGCGGCGACGGCGGGCGGGGCGAGGAGGAGGTTGGGGTCGAAGGGCTCGCCCGGGTCGGAGGTCTGGGCGAGGCGGAGCTGGGCCGCGACGACGAACACGGTGAGCAGGGCCACGAGGACGACGGCCGCGCGGGGCGGGAGGGTGCGCAGGGCCGTGTAGAAGAGCGGTACGGCGCACCAGGCGAAGCTCGGCGCGAGGACGACGAGGACCACCCAGACGGTGACGACCACGCCGAGCCAGAGGAGGCGGCGCAGGGTGGGGGCGGCGCCGAGGGCGGGGCCGAGTACGTAGAGCAGGGCCAGGGTGATGCTGAGGGCGATGATCCACGGGGTGCGGGGTTCGTCGGGGTGGCGGAGGAGGAAGCGGGCCACGGAGGCGCCGAGGAGGAGGAAGAAGGCGGTGTGCATGACCGTGGCCAGGGCGCGGGTGTCTTTTTGGGGTGGGGTGGTCACCGGGGTCGGCGGGGCCGATGGGGTCGGTGGGGGCGCGCTGGTCACGGGGTGCTCCTGGGGTGGTGCGGTCGTTCCATGGTGCCGGGTCGTGGTGTGGTGCGGGTGGGTGCCGCTGCGCGGGGCGTGTCCCCTACCCGCCCTTCCACCGTTCCCAGGGCTCCGCCCTGACCCGGTCCTCAAGCGCCGGACGGGCTGGGAAGGGGTACCGGGCTGCGCCCGGACCCCTCGGGGCTCCGCCCCGGACCCCGGTCCTCAAACGCCGGACGGCTGGAAGAGACCCCGGGCCGGCTGGAAGAGACCCCGGGCGGCTGGAAACACGAAGGGCCAGGTAAGCGCCCCGTGGGGGGTGGCCGCATCGACCGATCGGTTGACCCCCGCATCAGCCGGTGGGGGGCGGGTTCGGAGCCGGTACGGGGACGGGGTGGTGGGGGTGGCCGGGGGAGGGTTGGAGCAACGGCAGGACAGCCCGCCGTGCCGACGTTCACAGGAGCAGCAGACATGAAGACCCGCACCCGCGTTCTCACCGGTACCGCCGTCGCCGTCGCCCTCGGCGCGGGAGCCCTCGGCGCGGTCAGCGCCAACGCCGCCCCGGCCTCCGCTCCGGCCGCCGCCCCCGTCGCCGTCGCGAAGAAGGACGGCGACAAGAAGAACCTCACCACCTCCACGCACCTCACCATCGACGCCGCCACCCGCGCCGCCCAGGCCGCGCTGGACGCCGCCGAGCAGGAGAACCAGAAGGTGACCGTCGCCGTCGTCGACCGCAACGGCAACACCATCGTCACGCTGCGCGGCGACGGCGCGGGCCCGCAGTCCTACGAGTCGGCGCAGCGCAAGGCGTTCACCGCCGTGTCCTGGAACGCCCCGACCTCGGTGCTCGCCGGCCGCCTCGCGCAGACCCCGAACCTGAAGGACATCCCCGGCACCCTCTTCCTCGGCGGCGGCACCCCCGTCCAGGCCGATGGCGCCCCCGTCGCGGGTGTCGGCGTGGCCGGCGCCCCGAGCGGTGACCTGGACGAGAAGTTCGCCAAGGCCGGCGTGGACGCCCTCAACAAGTAGCGGCGCCGAGCAGGAGGAGCGTCGGGCAGCGCGTCGCGGGACGTAGGCTCGAACGCGTGGATCACCGCGTTCTCTCCCGCCTGGCCGCCCCCGCCGTCGCCGCCGTACTCGCCCTCACCTCGGGCTGTACGGGGGAGACCGTGCAGGGGCGGCCGGGTGCGTCGGGGGTGCGCGACCCGTTCTTCCCCAAGGCCGGCAACGGCGGTTACCAGGTCGAGCACTACTCCCTGGACCTCGATTACGACCCGGCCGACGGGCAGTTGCACGCCACCGCCGTCATCACCGCCCGTGCCGAGCAGGGGCTCAGCTCCTTCAACCTCGATCTCAGCGGGCTGGAGGTGGAGGGGGTGAGCGTGCAGGGCGTCGGGGCCCGCTTCAACCGCAGCGGCAACGAGCTGACGGTGCGCCCCGCCGAGGATCTGGAGCGGGGGGAGGTCTTCCGTACGGAGGTCGACTACTCCGGCCGGCCCAAGGCCGTCACCGACCCGGACGGGTCCAAGGAGGGGTGGATCGTCACCCCGGGCGGCGAGGGCGCGGTCGCGGTCGGCGAACCCGTCGGGTCGATGGCCTGGTTCCCGGGCAACCACCACCCGAGCGACAAGGCCACGTACGACATCACGGTGACCGTCCCCCGCGGGTACGAGGCCGTGTCCAACGGCGAGCTGCGTTCCCGTACGCGGGAGGACGAGGGGCGGACCGTGTTCGCCTGGCACTCCGCGGAGCCGATGGCGAGCTACCTGGCGACCGTGGCCGTCGGGAAGTTCGAGGTGACGACCGGGCGGACCGCCTCCGGGATCCCGGTGTACACGGCGGTCGCGCCGGGGGAGGCGGCGGCGAGCGCGGCCGCGCTGGCGCGGCTGCCCGAGATGGTGGAGTGGGGCAGCCGGCGGTTCGGCCCGTACCCCTTCTCCGCGACGGGCGCGATCGTGCTGCCCGCGCACAGCCTCGGCTACGCGCTGGAGACGCAGACCCGGCCGGTGTTCCCGGGGGCGCCCGGCAGCGAGGAACTGGTGCTGCACGAGCTGGCGCACCAGTGGTTCGGGGACTCGGTGTCGCCGAAGTCCTGGAAGGACATGTGGCTCAACGAGGGGTTCGCGACCTACGCCGAGTGGCTGTGGTCCGAGGACCACGGCGGTCCGAGCGCGCAGGAGCACTTCGACGCCTACGTCGCGGGGGACACGAGCGTCGACGGCGCGGCGGACTCGGACTGGGGGGCCTTCCCGCCGGCCGCCCCGCGGAGCCCGAAGGAGATCTCCGGGTCCCCGGTGTACGGGCGCGGGGCGATGGTCCTGCAACGGGTCCGGCAGGAGGTCGGCGACGAGAAGTTCTTCGCCCTCGTACGCGGCTGGGCCGCCGACCACCGGCACGGGAACGCGAGCACGGCCGATTTCACCGCCTACGCGGAGGAGAGCACGGGCCGTGATCTGTCGGAGGTCTGGGACGTGTGGCTGTACGGGAAGGACCGCCCGAAGGCGCCCGCGAAAGCGTCCACGAAGGCCCCGTAGCCCCGCTACAGCGCCTTGCGCAGGACGGTGCAGGGGCGGCCCATCTCGCGGTCGGCGGCTCCCTGGCGCAGGGTGACGTAGCCCTGGGACTGCCAGAAGGCGAGGGCCTTCTCGTTGGCGTCGAGCACGGCGATCCGTACGCCCGACCGTCCGGCGTCGCGGAAGCGGTCCTCGACCATGGTGGCCACGGCGCGGCCGTACCCCTCGCGCTGCGCGGTGGCGTCGATGAGCAGCAGGCCGATCCACGGGTCGGGATCCTCGGACGCGGGGTCCGGGTGGTGTGCGAGGGTGGCGGCCAGGCCTACGAGGCGTCCGGCGGAGCGGGCGAGGAGGACCTCGGCGCCCTCGTGGGCGAGTTCGTCGGCGAGGGCGGCGGCGACCTGCTCGACCGTGATGCGGCCGGGGTCGGGGAAATCTCCGCTGAGCTCGAAGAACGCGTGGTTGGTCGCGTAGAGCGTGGCGATTTCGGTGAGGACCGGGCCCGGTAGGGCGCCGTCCTCGACGGGGGCGAGCGGCAGGAGGATCACGTACCGAACGGTAGCGAAGCCCCCTCCCCGGACGGCCGGGAGGGGGCTTCAGCTGAGTCGCGTCCTGGGACGCGGGTGCTCAGGGTCAGACGTTGACGCCGAAGTCCTGGGCGATGCCGGTCAGGCCGGAGGCGTAACCCTGGCCCACGGCGCGGAACTTCCACTCGGCGCCGTTGCGGTAGAGCTCGCCGAAGACCATGGCGGTCTCGGTCGCCGCGTCCTCGGAGAGGTCGTAGCGGGCGATCTCGACGCCGCCGGCCTGGTTCACGACGCGGATGTACGCGTTGCGGACCTGGCCGAAGTTCTGGCTGCGGGTCTCGGCGTCGTAGATGGAGACCGGGAAGACGATCTTGTCCACGTCGGCGGGCAGGCCCGCGAGGTTGACGTTGATGGCCTCGTCGTCGCCCGCGCCCTCGCCGGTCCGGTTGTCACCGGTGTGCACGATGGTCTGGTCCGGGGTGGACTTGTTGTTGAAGAAGACGAAGTGGCCGTCGGAGACGACCTTGCCCTGCGCGTTGACCGCGATGGCCGAGGCGTCCAGGTCGAAGTCGACACCGGTGGTCGTGCGGGTGTCCCAGCCGAGGCCGACCGTGACGGCCGCGAGGCCCGGGGCCTCCTTGCTGAGCGAGACGTTTCCGCCCTTGGAGAGGCTTACTGCCATGGTGACTGGTGTCCCTTCCTAGTCTCACTTGGTCTCACTTGTCGTATCGACCGTGAGGGTGCCCAAGTTACCGCTGCCCTTCATAACGCGGGGAGAGGGGCGCCAGGTTCCGCATTCGGAGAATTGTCCGCGATGCGGGCGGAAATGCGGGTGACGGGGGTCCGGCGGGCACGGATCATAGGGGGCATGCCTGGTCCCTATGTCATCCGCGGTTCGGTCGTGCTCCCCGAGGGCGAGCTCGCCTGGCGCTTTTCGCGGTCCTCGGGGCCGGGCGGCCAGCACGTGAACACCTCGGACTCGCGCGTGGAGCTCCTCTTCGACGTCGCGGCGACGAAGTCGCTGCCCGACGTGTGGAAGGAGCGGGCGCTGGAGCGTCTCGCGTCCCGGCTGGTCGACGGGGTGGTGACGGTACGGGCCTCCGAGCACCGCTCGCAGTTCCGCAACCGCGAGATGGCGCTGGTCCGGCTGGCCGCGCTGCTGGCCGAGGCCACGGCGCCGCCGCCGAAGGCGCGCCGGGCGACGAAGATCCCCCGGGGGATCAACGAGCGGCGGCTGCGCGAGAAGAAGGCCCGCGGCGAGACCAAGCGGGGACGGAACGCGCGGGACTGGTAGCGGGCGGGGTATGCGTGGCTCCGTCCCCGTCCCCGTCCCCGGGCTCAGGGCGTCAGGTGCCGGTAGCGCCCCCGGAAGTACGTCAGGGGCGGGGAGTCCGGCGCGGGCTGGGCGGCGGTGAGGACGTGGCCGATGACCAGGGTGTGGTCGCCCGCCTCGACGCGGTTCTCCGTACGGCACTCCAGGGTGGCCAGCGCCCCCGACAGCAGCGGGGCGCCGGAGATCGCGCCGCGGGTGTAGGGGAGGTCCGCGAAGAGCAGCCGGTCGCTGATGCGGTTCTTCATGGAGAAGCGGCCGGCGATCTGGACCTGGTGGTCGGCGAGCACCGACACCGCCCACAGCGGCTGCTCGGCCAGCAGGTCGTCCATCCGGGAGCCCTCGCGCACGCTGACGAGGACCAGGGGCGGTTCCAGGGACACGGACATGAAGGCGGTCGCCGTCATGCCGACGTCCTCGCCGCGGCTGCCGGCCGACAGCGGGGGTTCCTGCGCGGTGATCAGGCACACGCCCGCGGTCAGACGGGACATCGCGGCCCGGAACTCGTCGTTGCTCACCCCCACAGCATGGGGTGCGGGTACGGAAAGTGGTGTCACGGGGGTCGTTGGGGGCACGGTCGGGACGCTACTGTCACCCCTCGCGCGGCGCATCGGGCGCAGGGCGGAGCCGCTCCCCGGCCCGTCGACCTAGGCCTCCCCGGGGCCGGGCGTATCGTTTGCTTCCGGGAATAGGGTGGGTGAACTCGCCGGGACGGACCCGAGTGGACACGGTGCGGAGGTCACCCTTATTCATCTCATGTGACTTGAGTCACAGAGGGCAAGATTTGTTGACCCTGTGTACCTGCCGCACAGCTCACTGTGATTCAGTGGACGGGACACCGCAACGAAGCGCCGATGCAAACCTGGAGTTGCTGTCGAGGTCTCGGGGAGAGCGAGCAATGGAGACCGAGTCGGAGCCGTACGTCCGTCTTGCGACCCTGCGGCAGCTGCACCGGGTGGTGGCCGAGCTCAATACGGCCCGGAGCCTGGCGGACACCCTGCAGACCGTCGTGGACGGCATCGTCCTGGGTCTCGGTTACGAACTCGCCTGTGTCAACCTCGTTCGCCCCGACGGTGATCTGGTCGTCGCCGCCTTCGCGGGGGACCCCGCCGCCGAAGCCCTGATCACCGGCCGCGTCGGCTCGCGCGCCTCCTGGGAACGCCGTCTGACGATGGGCGAGAACTGGGACGGCCTGCGCTTCATCCCGCACACCGAGGGCTGGGTCCTCGTCGAGGACGACGTACCGCAGTGGCACACGGAGGGCCCCGACCCGCGGTTCGAGGACGAGTGGCACCCCGAGGACCGGCTCTACGCACCCATGTACGCCTCCGGCGGCGAACTCCTCGGCGTGGTCTCCGTCGACCGCCCGCGCAACGGCCGCCGGCCCGGCGCCTGGGGCCGCGAAGCGCTCCAGATGTACGCCTTCCAGGCCGCGATTGCCATCAGCAACGCCCGGCTCCGCGCGAACATGCAGCGGGCCCTGGTGCGGTTGGAGCGCGAACAGCAGGCCCTGCGCGCCAGTGAAGAGTCGTTCCGCCAGGCCTTCGAGTACGCGCCGAGCGGCATGGCCATCGCCGAGATGGGCGGCGACCAGCACGGCCGCCTGCTGCGCACCAACGACGCGCTGTGCCGGCTGCTGGGCCGGCCCGCCTCCGTGCTGCGCCGGTACTCCTTCTCCGACCTCGTGCACCCCGAGGACATCGGCACCCTGCTGCGCACCTCCGCCGAGGGCGGCCGCGCCGAGCTCAGGCTGGGGCGACGCGACGGTACGTACGTCTGGGTCTCGCTGCGCAACTCCGTCGTCGCCGACGCCGCCGACGGGCCGCGCTTCCTGCTCACGCACGTCGAGGACATCGAGGAGCGCAAGCGGCACGAGCTGCAGCTCGCCCACCGCGCCAGCCACGACTCGCTGACCGGCCTGCCCAACAGCGCCGAGCTGCGCTCCCGGCTCGGGGCCCGGCTCTGCCGCCGCCCGCAGTCGGTGCGCGCCACCGCCGTGGAGGCGCTGGACGCGGCCTTCGAGACCCGGCCCTCGGTGGAGGGGGCACCGGGCGAGCACGGGTTCCGGCCCGACGGATATCCCGAGCCCTTCGAGTTCCCCGGCGGCATGGGCGGACCCGGGGGCATGGGCGGCGGCTCGGCCGCGGGGGGTCCGTACGACCACCACGTGCACACGGTCGCCCCGGCGACCGACATCGACGACGGTACGAAGGGGCTCGCGGTCCTCTTCTGCGACCTCGACGGGTTCAAGTCGATCAACGACCGGTTCGGGCACCACACCGGTGACGCGGTCCTGATCGAGGTCGCCCGGCGGCTGACGACCGGGGTCCGGGACGGGGACACCGTGGCCCGGCTGGGTGGTGACGAGTTCGTCGTCCTCGCCGACGGGCTGGGCGCCGCCGACGCCGCCGATCTCGCCGTGCGGCTGCGCAACGCGATCATCCCGCCGATCCGGGTGGACGGCCGCGCGGTGCGCGTGGGAGCCAGTTTCGGCATCGGCTGGGCGAGCTGCGGCATGTCGGCCGACGAGGTGCTGCGCTCCGCCGACCAGCGCATGTACATCGAGAAGCGCTCCCGTTCGAAGGCGCACCGCCGGGCCGGGTAAGCTCTCGGGCCGCCCGTGGGCGCACCTGTTCGGGGTAGGCTCCCCGGGGTCGAAAGGAGTGACCTGCGATGACGACGCCCGCGAACCACGGCCCGAACAACGGGGCGAACCAGCCCGAGGATGACGACCCGTTCGGCTACCTCTACGAGGACGGCCAGGCCGCGGGGGCCACCCCGCCCGGGCAGGGCGGCGGCTACGGCTACCCGGGACCGGCGGGCGGCGCTCAGCCGGGCGTGCCCCGGACCTCGTACAACCAGGTCCGCACGGTCGGCGACCGGCCCTACGGCGGCCAGCGCGGTCCCGTTCCCTATCAGCAGGGTCCCCCGCAGCAGCAGGCCTACCAGGCCCAGTACCAGGCCCCCGAAGCGCTCCAGGCGGGCGGCTACGGCGTTCCGCCGCAGCAGCAGCCCCCGCAGTACACCCAGTCCGTTCCGCTGCCGGGCTCCGGCGGCGGTCACGGCGGCGGCGGGTCCAGCCGCAGGGGCATGCTCATCGCGGCCGTCGCGGTGGTCGCCGCGGTGGCGATCGGCATCGGCGCGGCGGTGATCTTCGGCAAGGACGACGACGCCGACAAGGGCAAGAACAACACGGCGAACACGGGCCAGAGCCCGTCGGCACCCGCCCAGAGCACCCCCTCGGGCCAGCCGAGCAACTCCGCCCCGGCGGACGCCCCGCTGCCCAAGGGCGACGCGGGCGGTCCGGGCATGGTCATCAGCGGCAATGCGGGCCTGTCGAACGCGGTGCCGGGCGCGGAGAGCGCCAGCGGCCAGTACGTCGGCAACTTCAACCAGCCGGGCGCGGCGGTCACCTGGACGCTGGACCTGCCCAAGGGGGGCACGTACCGCCTCTACGTGCGCTACGGCATCCCGGGCGAGGACGCCAACGCCACCCTCACGGTGAACGGCAAGCCGAACACCTCGCCACTGAACATGAAGAACTTCGCGAAGTCTCCCCAGGGCGACTGGGAGAAGGGCTGGCAGAGGACCTGGGGCCAGGTGACCCTCAAGGAGGGCACCAACACGGTCAAGCTGTCGTGCGAGGCCGGCAACAAGTGCCAGGTCAACATCGACCAGTTGTGGCTCGAAAAGGGCTGATCAGCACCGAGGAGCAGGCCTAGCCCTCCGTGACCTTCACCGACCCCCGTACCTCCTCGTAGGTGCGGGGGTCGAAGTCTCCCGCCGTCGGGGCCGCGACCGTGGCCGCCGAGAGGGCGACCGCGCGGGTCAGGCGGGCCGGCCAGTCCGCGCCCTCCACCAGGGCCGAGAGGAGGCCCGCCACCGCGGAGTCGCCGGCGCCCGTGGGGTTGCCCGCCAGGGTGCGGGGCGGGGCCGCCCGCCAGGTGCCGCGGGAGGTGGCGGCGAGGAGTCCGGCCGGGCCGAGCGAGGTCACCACCGCGTGGGCCCCGCGCCGGCGGGCGTCCCGGGTGGCGGGGAGCGGGTCGCGGGACCCGGTCAGCTCGGCGAGCTCGGCGGCGTTCGGTTTGATCACGTCGGGCCGGGCGGCGACCCCGCGGCGCAGGGCTTCGCCGCTGGTGTCGAGGAGGACGGGCACGCCGGCCGTCCGGGCCGCCCGTACGAGGGTGGCGTAGGCCCCCACGGGGACGCCCGGGGGCAGGCTGCCGCACAGGGCCACCGCGCGGGCGCCGCCCGTCAGCAGGGCCTCGTAGCGGGAGAGGAACCCGGACCACTCGGCGGCGGTGATCAGCGGGCCCGGTTCGTTGAACTGCGTGGTGTCCCCGGAGGCCTCGTCGACGACGGCCAGGGTGCGCCGGGTGGTGCCCGCGCAGGGGACCAGCTCGTCGCGGACGCCGGGGGAGCCGGCGAGCAGCTCGCGTACGAGGGCTCCCGTCGGGCCGCCGGCGAAGCCGGTCGCGGTGACCTCGTGGCCGATCGCGGCGAGCACGCGGGCCACGTTGAGGCCTTTGCCGCCGGGGCGTTCGGTGACCTCGGTGACGCGGTGGGAGGCGTGCGCGAGCAGCCGCGGTACGCGGTAGGTGACGTCGAGCGCGGTGTTGAGCGTCACGGTCAGGATCATGGCGGGCCCCGGGTCGTGGTGTGTGCCGCCTCTGGCGGTGCCACAGCATGCCAAATGAAGGAGCGGTCGGCCCAGTACCCCGGGCCGACCGCTTCCCGGCTCGTCTCAGTTGCCCGCGAGCGGGTTCACGATCCATTCGCCGCGCCGCATGACGCCCCGGACGTCGAAGGCGGAGTCGAGGACGACGAGGTCCGCGTACTTCCCGGGCTCCAGCGAGCCGACCTGGTCGTAGACGCCGATCAGCTTGGCCGGGTTGGCGGAGATCGCCTGGACCACGGACTCGACGGGGAGCTTGTCGAGGGTGACCGACCGCTTGAAGGCGATGTCCAGGGTGAGGGTGGAGCCCGCGATGGAGCCTCCCTCGACGAGGCGGGCGACGCCCTCCTTGACCTCGACCTCCAGCGGGCCGAGGTGGTAGATCCCGTCGCCGAAGCCGGCCGCGTCCATCGCGTCGGTGATCAGCGCCACCCGGTTCGCGCCCGCGTGGTGGAAGGCCAGCTCCAGCATGGCCGGGTGCAGGTGGGTGCCGTCGTTGATCAGCTCGACGGTGACCCGCTCGTCCTCCAGCAGGGCCGCGATGGGGCCGGGGGCGCGGTGCTCCAGGCCGGGCATCGCGTTGTAGAGGTGGGTGGCCACGGTCGCGCCGGCGTCGATGGCCGCGCAGGTCTGGTCGTACGTGGAGTCCGTGTGGCCGATCGCCGCGACGACCCCGTGCTCGGCGAGCAGCCGTACGGAGTCCAGGCCGCCGGGGAGCTCGGTGGCGAGGGTGAACATGCGGGCGGAGCCCTGCGCGGCGTCGATCAGCTTGCGGACCTCGGCCGGGTCGGGGTCGCGCAGCAGGTCTTCCTTGTGCGCGCCCTTGCGGCAGGGGTTGATGAACGGGCCCTCGAAGTGGATGCCCGCGATGTCGCCCTGCTGGGTCAGCTCGGCGAGCAGTCCGGCGCGGCGGGCGAGCACGTCGAGGTCGTCGGTGACGGTGGAGGCGACCAGGGTGGTGGTGCCGTGCTCGCGGTGGGTCCGTACGCCCTTGAGGACCTCCTCGGCGGTGCCGGAGGTGAAGGAGGCGCCGCCTCCGCCGTGGTTGTGCGTGTCGACGAAGCCGGGGACAATCAGGCACCCGGTGAGGTCGACGACGGCCGCGTTCTCGTCCGTGGCGCCGGCGATGCGCTCGCCGTCGACGATGAGGCGCCCGCCCTTGACGATGCCCGTGGGCAGCACCACGTCGGCGCCGGAGAGAACGGTGCTGCGGCCCACATGTGCGCTTCCGGACATCAGGCAGGTACCTCCGTGGCGAGTAGATCCCAGGCGAGCAGCCCTGCACCCAGGCATCCGGCGGTGTCCCCTAGGGCCGCCGGAACGATGTGGGGCAGCCGCTGGAACGTCACGCGTTCCTCGACGGCCGTCCGTAGTGGTGTGAACAAGGTTTCCCCGGCCTCGGCCAGTCCGCCACCGATGATCAGCGTGCGCGGGTCCAGCAGGGTGATCGCGGTGACCAGCCCGTCGGCCAGGGCGCCGATCGCGGCGAGCCAGACCTCCCGGGCGCGCTCGTCGCCGGATTCGACGGCCTTGGCGCAGTCCGCGGCGTCTGCCTCGGCGTCGCCGGAGGCGGCCGCCCAGGCGCGGCTGACGGCGGAGGCGGAGGCGAGGGTCTCCAGGCAGCCGCGCTGGCCGCAGCCGCAGGCGGTGCCGCCGGGGCGGACCACGATGTGGCCGATCTCGCCCGCGTACCCGTGCGCGCCGGCCTCGATGCGGCCGGCGATGCCGATGGCTCCGGCGATGCCGGTGCCGAGGGGGACGAACAGGAAGCGGTCGGCGCCGCGGCCCGCGCCGATGCGTCCCTCGGCGAGTCCGCCCGTGCGGACGTCGTGGCCGAGGGCGACCGGGATGCCGCCGAGGCGTCTGCCGAGCAGTTCGCGCATCGGGACGTCGCGCCAGCCCAGGTTCGCCGCGTAGACGGCGATCCCGTTCTCGGCGTCGACGATGCCGGGGACGGCCACGCCGGCCGCGGAGGCGGTCGCGGCGAAGCGCTCCCGGCCGAGGTCGAGGAGCTCGGCGGCGAAGTCCTGGATCGTCTCGACGACGGCTTCGGCGCCCCGCTCGCGGCCGGTGGCGCGGCGCGCTTCGTGGAGCAGGGTGCCGTCGGCGGCGACGAGGGCGGCCTTCATCCCAGTGCCGCCCACATCGAGGGCGATGACGTGTTTCACGGGTTTCACGGGTGACAGTCTCGCGTGATCGGAGGGCAAAGGTCTAGTCCACTGAGAGGGATTGTTGAGTGGCCATACAAATTCAGGACCTTCGTCGGTGAGCGACGTCCGTACGCGCGTGCGCGTGCAGGCCGTGTGCACGTTTGGGGCCGGATGTTGACCAGGCTCAAAAGTGGTGTAGACCTTTACGCGAATCGTACGGAACAACCTGGGGTGGAACGAGAACTGTGAAGGCCCGAACTGTCCAGGCCAGAAAGCTGAACCTCGCCGCGTCCGGTCTCGCACTGTGCCTGACCACGGTGACGCTGACCGGCTGCGGCGCCGTGTCGGGCCTCACCGGGGACAACGAGGTCACCCTGAAGGTCGTGGCGGCCGATTACGGGGACAAACCGGAAAACTCCTCCAAGCCCTACTGGAAGGACCTCGCCGCGGCCTTCGAGAAGAGGAACCCCGGCATCAAGGTCCAGGTCGACGTCTACTCCTGGGAGGACGTGGACGCCAAGGTCGCCGAGATGGTCAAGGCCGGCGAGGCCCCCGACATAGCCCAGATCGGCGCCTACGCCGACTACGCCGCCGAGGGCAAGCTGTACTCCGCCGACGAGCTGCTCTCCGTGAACACCGAGGCCGACTTCCTCGCACCGCTCGCCGACGCGGGCAAGGTCAGGCGCAACCAGTACGGCCTGCCCTTCGTGGCCAGCACCCGGCTGATGTTCTACAACGAGAAGCTCTTCGCCGACGCCGGCATCATCCCCAAGGACGGCAAGACCCCCTGGCGCCCCAAGAGCTGGGCCGACCTGGAGGCCGCCGCCAAGAAGCTCAAGGCGGACGGCGTCCCCACGCCCATCGCGGTGCCCCTGGGCCGCGAGGAGGCGCAGGCCGAGACGATGCAGTGGCTGCTCTCGGGCGGCGGAGGCTACGCCGACAACGACGAGCAGTACGCGATCGACTCCCCGAACAACGTCAAGACCCTGGAGTTCCTGCGCGACGAGCTCGTCGGCGGGGGCCTGACCGGCCCCGTCGAACCGGGCAAGCTGAACCGCCAGGCCGCCTTCGACTCCTTCTCGCGCGGCGAGGTCGGCATGCTCAACGGTCACCCGACGCTGCTCAAGCAGGCCGCCGCCAAGGGCGTGAAGTACGGCATGGTCGCCATGCCGACCGCCGACGGGGTCAGCCACCCCACCATGGGCGTCGCCGACTGGGTGATGGCCTTCAAGACCGGCCACCAGATGCAGTCCGGGAAGTTCCTGGACTTCCTGTACGAGGCGAACAACGTGACGACCTTCACCGAGAAGTACGACCTGCTCCCGGTGACCACCAGCGGTTCCCGGGCGATGGAAGCCTCCACGGGGTCCTCCTCGGCGGAGCTGAAGACCTTCCTGCGCGCCCTGCCCAACGCGCGGCTCTACCCGGTCGGCAAGAAGTCCTGGGCGACCGTGAGCGAGGACGTCAAGAAGAACATCGGCAAGGCCGTGCAGCCGGGCGGGCAGCCCGGGAAGGTCCTCGCGGACATCGCGGAGGCCGGACGCAAGGCCGAGCCGCGCTGATCCGCGCTGCTCGTCCCTGCCGGGCGGGGGCTGTCGGAGGCCGGAGTTAACCTGGCCGTATGACGGACGCGGACGAGAGGCCGCCCGGCGGGCTGAGCCCCGACGAAGCGGCCGTACTGGCCTACGAGGCCCGCACCTGGCCCGGCCCCGGCGCCAAGGAGCGGGCCATAAGGGAAGGACTGGGGATGCCCCCGGTCCGGTATTACCAGCTGCTCAACGCGCTGATGGACGATCCCAGGGCGCTGCGGCACGCACCCGGCACCGTGAACCGCCTGCGGCGCATCCGGGAGGCCCAGCGGGCGCGGCGGTAGTGGCGGCCGGGGTGTGCTGCCCCGCGCCGTAGCCGTGGCCCGGCAGGGCCGTTAGGGTCGTGCGTATGGGGAGCCATCCGCACGATCTGCCGATGCCCGTCACCACCGCCGGACGCGAGGGACTCGAAGCCCTGCTCCGCGCACCGCGCCGCTCCGTGGTCGCCCTCGACTTCGACGGCACCCTCGCCGACATCGTCCCCGACCCCGACCAGGCCCGGGCCCACCCCGGAGCCGTCCCCGCGCTCGCCGCCCTCGCCCCCGAGGTCGGCTCCATCGCGGTCGTCACCGGCCGGCCCGCCGGGGTCGCCGTCCGCTACGGGGGCTTCGCCGGGGTACCCGGCCTGGAACACCTCGTCGTACTCGGCCACTACGGAGCCGAGCGCTGGGACGCCGTGAGCGGCATCGTGCACGCTCCGGCCGAGCATCCGGGGGTGGCGGCGGTCCGGGCGGAGCTGCCCGGGTTCCTGGACGCGATCGGTGCGTGGCGCGGGACGTGGATCGAGGAGAAGGGCCAGGCACTGGCCGTCCACACCCGGCGCGCCGCGGACCCGGAGGCGGCCTTCGCGGCCCTGCGCGAGCCCCTGGCGGGGCTGGCGGCCCGGCACGGCCTGATGGTCGAGCGGGGGCGGGCCGTACTGGAGCTGCGGCCGCCGGGGATGGACAAGGGCGTCGCGCTCACGGAGTACCTCGCGGAGGTGGGGGCGCAGGCCGTGCTCTACGCCGGGGACGACCTGGGTGACCTCGCGGCGTACTCCGCGGTGGAGAAGCTGCGGGCCGGGGGGATGCCGGGCCTGCTGCTGTGCAGCGGCTCGGCGGAGGTCCCGGAACTCGCCGCCCGCGCGGACCTGACCCTGTCCGGCCCGTCCCAGGTCGTCACCTTCCTCGCAGCCCTGGCGGCGGCGCTGGCGGCCTAGCCCGCAACTTCTTGACGCACCGCCCGCACCGCTGCGCCGGACTCCGTCCGGCGGTGGCGGGTCGGCGCTGGCGGCAGCCCCGCCCGGCCACCGCCGGCCGGAGGCTGGCGCAGCGGTGCGAAGCCCGCGCAGCGGTGCGAGGGGCGCGTTAAGAAGGAGGAGCGGGCGCGCGGAGCGCGTCCAGCTGGGACGTGAGCCACTGGGCCGGGGGGAGGGCCGTGGCCGCCACCGCGAGGCGCTTCGTGCGGTCCGCGCGCTCCGCCGCCGGCATGGAGAGGGCCGCGTGCAAGGCATCCGCCGTGGCCGTCACGTCGTACGGGTTCACCGTCAGCGCATCCGCGCCCAGCTCCTCGTACGCCCCCGCCCCGGTGGACAGCACCAGCACGCACCCCGCCTCCGAGACCACCGGGATCTCCTTCGCGACGAGGTTCATGCCGTCCCGCACGGGATTGACCAGCGCCACGTCGGCCAGCCGGTACGCCGCCAGGGACCGCGCGAAGTCGTCCTCGACGGAGACCAGCACCGGCTGCCAGCCGTCCGTGCCGAACTCCTCGTTGATCGAGGCCGCCAGCTCCCGCACCGACTCGGTGTACTCCCGGTAGACGGTCAGGTCCTGCCGGGAGGGGTAGGCGGAGGCCAGGTGGACGACCCGCTCCCGCCACTCGGGGTGCGTGATCAGCAGCTCCCGGTACGCCAGCAGCCCCCGCAGGATGTTCTTCGACAGCTCCGTCCGGTCCACCCGCACGATCGTCTTCAGATCGCCGACCTCCGCCCGCAGCGCCGCCAGCTTGTCGTCCACCTCCGGCCGGTGCGCGAGCGCGCGCAGCTCGTCCCCGTCCACGCCGAGGGGGTACGGGGTCACCGAGGCGAAGCGCTTCTCCCCGTATTTCCCGCCGTTGCCCGCGGGCGCCTTGCGGTGCCACACCCCGGACTGCCCGTCCCGGGGCCAGAAGGGCTCCGCGATGCCGGTCGCGTCGTCGAGGTGCGCGCCGGTGATGAAGTTGTCGGCCCACTCCCCCGTGTGGAACCCCAGCCGGTCCGCCCCGAGCATCCCCCACACCAACTGGCTCCGGATGTCCTCCGGGAGCATCAGCAGGAACTCCCGCGAGGCCCACGGAGTGTGCGTGAAGTGCCCGATCCGCAGGTCCGGGCGGAGCTCCCGGAGCATTCCGGGGGCCAGGGCCAGGTGGTAGTCCTGGATCAGGACCGCCGCCCCCTCGGCCGCCTCCTCCGCGAGGGCCGCCGCGAAGGCCTCGTTGTACGTGACGTACGACGCCCAGCGCCGCCGGAACTCCGCGTCGAAGACCGGCTCGCGCGGGATCTCGTACAGGTGGTGGTGGAGGAACCACAGCACCGAGTTCGCGATGCCGTTGTACGCGCCGTCGTAGATCTCCGGGTCGATCGGCAGCATCCGTACGCCCGGCTCGGAGACCCCCCGCCGGACCGCCTCCCGGTCCGCGTCCGACAGCGCCGCGCAGATCCACAGCGCGTCCGGCTGCTCCGCGAGGGCGGCGGAGAGGCCGGAGACGAGTCCGCCCCCGCCGCGGCGGGCACTGAGCGTGCCGTCCGCGGCGAGGGCGTAGGAGAGAGGGCCGCGATTCGCGGCGACGAGCACCTGGGAAGCCATGCGGCGAACCTAGCCCGCCTCGCCTCCGGTCAAACGTCAGCGCCTGCGCGTCCGCCGTACCGAGAGGAAGACCACACCGCCGAGTGCCGTGAGCGTGGCGGCCGCCGTGCCCATCAGCCACAGCTGCCGCCCGTCGGAGCCGGTGGTGGCCAGGTTCCCGCCCGGGGAGACCGTAGAGCCCGCCCCCGGGTCCACCGGGTTCTCCGGCAGCGGTCGCGGCTGCTGAGTGGTGGGGGATGTGGGTGTGGTGGGTGAGGTGGATGGGGACGGCGACGTGCTCGGCGACGGTGACGGGCTGGTCGAGGGCGACGGCGACGGCGAGGTCGACGGTGACGGTGACGGTGACGGGTCCGGGGGTGTGATCACCGGCGGGGCCGGTGCGCAGGCCGGGTCCTTCGAGTCGTCCTCGCAGTTGGTGCGGCCGCTCTGCGCGACCACGTGGTTCGTCAGCTTGCCGTCGCCGGTCAGCGGGTCGTTGACCTTCACCTCGTAGGTGATCGTCGCGGTCTTCCCCTTCGGGACGTCGCCCGTCCAGGTCAGCTTCGGCGCCGTGTACGCGGCCGAGCCGAGGTCCGCCGTCACCACCCCGTCGAAGGCGGCGTCGTCCAGCAGCTCGGTGAGGTCGTCCGTCAGCTTCGCGTCCGGGTAGTCCAGGCTGCTGATGTTCTTCGCGGTGATCGTGTAGGTCACCGTGTCACCGGGCGCGACCGCCTTCGCGGGCGAGGCGGTCTTCCTCACCTCCAGGTCCGGCACCGGCACGGCCAGCGCGAACTGCGAGATGACGTACGTGTCCCCGCGCGTGCGGAACGTCAGGTCGGCGGCGGTGGCCCCGGGCGGCAGCGCCGTCGCCGGGACGTCGAAGGACTTCGCGTCGATGCTCAGGTTGTTGGCGTGCTTCGGCTCCAGCGAGCCGTCGGCCGAGCTGGTGAAGAAGTTGTCGGTCGCCCCGTTGGCGGGGTCGGCGATGTTCGCGCCGTTCACCCGGAACTGGTCGCCCTTGGTGCTCCGGTCGCCCTCGTACGCCGTCGCGCTCGCCCGGACCGGGCCGTCGCCGGTGCGGTAGAAGCCCTTGACACGGACCGTGGTGTCGGGGTCGGCCGAGCGCTGGAGCGCGTGGCCGCCGTAGACGTAGACGTTGCGCCGTTCGGGCGCGTGCTCGTTCGGTCCGGGGTACGCGTACACGACCGTCAGGGACCAGCCGGCCACGCAGCCTCGCCCGCGCGGGGCCCAGACGTTGCCCACGGCGACGGTCACCGGGGAGCCGATGGCCACGTCCGCGAAGGCGGCGGTGACGTCGGACTCGCCCGTGTAGTAGTGCGGGCCGCCCGTCCGCGGCGGGTCCTCGACCATGTTCGACAGGGTCGCCGGGCGGGCGGCGGCCGAGCCGACCTTGATGACCGGGCGGGTGGTCAGCGGCTCGCCGGGACCGGGGACCGCGTCCCCGCCGGAGACGTCGCAGCGCTTGATGAGGTTCGAGCCGAGCTTGTAGGTGCCGTTGTTGCCGCCCCAGAAGAGCCGCGCGTACGCCACCTGCGCGCCCGGGGGCACGGTGAGCCGGGCACTGCCGGAGGTGCCCGTGGGGGTCCCCAGTCCGGCCGCGTCCACCGGGCGGGCGACGAAGTCGTTGTTGTTCTTCGTGCCCCCGCCGCGCTGGACCTCGGCGCACTCGGCGCACTCGGCGCACTCGGCGGCCTCGGCGGGCGGTGCCTGGGGGCACCCCATCACCGTGTTGCCGACCGTGACGAAGTCCCCGTAGAGCGCCTCGTCGTAGCCTTCTCGAAGGGGGAGACCACCTCCGCGGCGGCCGGTCCGCTCAGCGAGCCGAGCAGCAGCGCCGCGCCGCCGGCCACCGCGAGGGCGGATCCCCAGACATGTCTGGATACATGTCTGGCAGTTCTGGCATGTCTGAAACGTATGAACCCCATGAGGGGGAAATTAGCCCGATAGGGGATGGATCGGACGTTACGCCACGCGACGGCGCGCGTACTCCTCGATGTCCCGCATCGGAGGCCGCTCCTCGGTGTCCACCGCGTAGGTGTGCGGTACGAACCCCTCCGGGCCGCGCTCGAACTGCGTCAGCTCGGGGCGTACGAGGTGTCCGCGCGAGAGCCGGACCTGCGCCGTGCGGTAGATCGCCGCGGCCATCCGGCCCAGGGCCTGGCCGTCCTGGTGGCGGTGCAGCCGGACGCCCACGTCCACCTGGGCCAGTGCGTCCAGCCCGGCCGTGTGCAGCGCGTCCACCAGCAGCCCCAGCTCGACCCCGTAGCCCACGGGGAACGGCAGCCGCTCCAGCAGCTCGCGGCGTACGGCGTACTCGCCGCCCAGCGGCTGGACGAAGCCGGCCAGCTGCGGCCAGTGCAGGTTGAGCAGGGGACGGGCCACCAGCTCCGTGACCCGGCCGCCCTGGCCGTGGGCCTTGGCGGAGGAGAGGCCCTCAAACTCCTGGCCCAGGGGGCGGTCGTACATCGCCTTGACGAACCGCACGTCCGGATCGGTCAGCAGCGGGCCGACGATCCCCGAGACGAAGGCGGCCGAGAAATCGCGCAGGTCGGCGTCCACGAAGCAGACGATGTCCCCGGTGGTGGCCAGCAGCGAGCGCCACAGCACCTCGCCCTTGCCGGGGAGCGCCGGGATCCGCGGGAGGACCTCGTCGCGGTGCACCACCCGGGCCCCGGCCTTGGCGGCGACCTCCGCAGTGCGGTCCGTGGAGCCCGAGTCGATCACGACGAGCTCGTCCACCAGCGGCACCGGCAGGCCCTCGATCAGATCGCGCCGGATCACCTCGACGATCGCGCCGACCGTCGCCTCCTCGTTCAGCGCCGGCAACACCACGCTCACCGTGTTCCCCGCTGCCCGCTTGGCGGAAAGCAGCTGGCCGAGCGGTCGGTCGGCGGCGGACCAGGAGCGGTCTGCCAACCAGCGCTCCACCTCTTCCAGCACCTTCAGCACTCCCTGGTTCTTCACTGATCGTTCACTGGTTTGGACCGAATTGTGATCCATCTCGCGGTTCGGACGGCTGTCTCAACCCCCCGGACCTTCGGTTACAGTCTTGAACAACGCGATGGCCCACCGCATGCCGGGGGGCCCGCGTACAAACGCACCGGCGCGCCATAGAGCGCGTGTGCCGGTGCCATACCGCTCATCCAGAGGGGCAGAGGGACACGGCCCGTTGAAGCCCCGGCAACCCTCCAGTCGGTCTCGCGATCGCGCATTCCAGCGCCGCAGCGAGGTCCCCGGCTAGGGAAGGTGCCAATTCCGTCTCATGGCGAAGTGCGCCATGGGGAAGATGAGGAGAAAGGGCCTCGCCATCATGGCTGCACAGTCTGTCGCAACCTCTGCCGAAACCACTGTTTCGAGCACCTCTGTCGATCTCGGTCCCGCCACCGGCCTTTCCTGTCGTGAGTGCGGTACCCGCTTCGAGCTCGGCCCGATCTTCGCCTGCGCCGAGTGCTTCGGACCGCTCGAAGTCGCCTACGAGCTGCCCCTCGGTGACCCGGAAGCCCTGCGCGCCGCCATCGAGGCCGGCCCGAACAACATCTGGCGCTACGCGCCGCTGCTGCCCGTCCCGGCGGACGTGGCCTCCAAGCCGAGCCTGAACCCCGGCTTCACCAAGCTCGTGGACGCGGCCAACCTGGCCAAGGAGCTCGGCGTCACCGGCAAGCTGTACGTCAAGGACGACTCCGGCAACCCGACGCACTCCTTCAAGGACCGCGTCGTGGCCATCGCCGTCGAGGCCGCCCGCGCCTTCGGCTTCACCACCCTGTCCTGCTCCTCCACCGGCAACCTGGCCGGCGCCGTCGGCGCCGCGGCCGCCCGTGCCGGCTTCCGCTCCTGCGTGTTCATCCCGCACGACCTGGAGCAGGGCAAGGTCGTCATGGCCGGTGTCTACGGTGGCGACCTGGTCGGCATCGAGGGCAACTACGACGACGTCAACCGCTTCTGCTCCGAGCTCATCGGCGACCCGCTGGGCGAGGGCTGGGGCTTCGTCAACGTCAACCTGCGCCCGTACTACGGCGAGGGCTCCAAGACCCTGGCATACGAGATCTGCGAGCAGCTCGGCTGGCAGCTGCCCGACCAGATCGTCATCCCGATCGCGTCCGGCTCGCAGCTCACGAAGATCGACAAGGGTCTGCAGGAGCTGATCAAGCTCGGCCTCGTCGAGGACAAGCCGTACAAGATCTTCGGTGCCCAGGCCGAGGGCTGCTCGCCCGTCTCGACCGCCTTCAAGGCCGGTCACGAGGTGGTGCGCCCGCAGAAGCCGAACACCATCGCCAAGTCGCTGGCCATCGGCAACCCGGCGGACGGCCCGTACGTCCTGGACATCGCGCGCCGCACCGGCGGGTTCGTCGAGGACGTCAACGACGAGCAGGTCGTCGAGGCCATCAAGCTCCTCGCCCAGACCGAGGGCATCTTCGCCGAGACCGCGGGCGGCGTGACCGTCGGAGTGACGAAGAAGCTCGTCGAGAACGGGCAGCTCGACCCCACGCTGACCACCGTGATCCTGAACACCGGTGACGGCCTCAAGACCCTGGAGGCGGTGGCCGAAGGTGGTGGCCAGACCGCCACCATCCGCCCCAGCCTGGACGCGTTCCGCGCCGCCAACCTGGCCTGATCTCTTTCTCCCTGCACACCGGAAAGGCAGTAGCGCCATGAGCGTCAACGTCCGCATCCCCACCATCCTGCGCACCTACACCGGCGGCCAGGCCGAGGTCGCCGCCGAGGGCGCGACCCTCGAAGAGGTCATCCAGTCGCTGGAGGCCAACCACCCCGGCATCGCCGCGCGCGTCCTGGACGACCAGGGCAAGCTGCGCCGCTTCGTCAACGTCTACGTCAACGACGACGACGTGCGCTTCGAGGGCGGACTGCAGACGTCCACCCCGGACGGCGCCGGCATCTCGATCATCCCCGCCGTCGCGGGCGGCTGCTGAACCTTCCGGCAGCCCTCGTACGGCCGTCGTGCGGCCTTCGTAAGACCTCGCAGTAACTGAATTGCCCCCTCCGTTACCAAACGGAGGGGGCAATTCTGCTGGGTTGGGCGCGGTAGAGTTGGGGAAGTCCCCTCCGCTGTTCTTGCCCGCCGCATATGAGCGGGCCGCGGGAGGGTTGACATTGAGTCAACATGCAAGTGCGCTATGGGCCCTTGGTGTGGTTTGTCCGGCCCGAGTTGCCCAGGAATATTCCGGGTTTTCACCCTATTTCAATCTTTTGCCGTGTCCAGAATTCTCGTCGGAATGACCTGTTGCAGACAGCAGCCGTGCGGATACATTCAGCCCCGGTCGAGGCGTTCCGGCGCAAGTTCTGACCCGGGATCGCGAAGTGCGGTCCCGCGCAAGGGCCAGTAATAGGGGAGTTAGGCATGGCTCAGGGCACCGTCAAGTGGTTCAACGCGGAGAAGGGCTACGGCTTCATCGCGGTCGACGGTGGTGCGGATGTGTTCGTCCACTACAGCGCCATCCAGATGGACGGGTACCGCACCCTTGAAGAGGGTCAGCGGGTCGAGTTCGAGATCTCGCAGGGCCAGAAGGGTCCGCAGGCGGATATGGTCAAGCTCGCCGCCGGCTAGTCCGACCGCGATCGACCACCGACACGTACGCGGTCACGCACAGCGGCCGCGCACGACGGCACAACGGCACAACGGCATATGTACGAGGGGCCCACATCCTGGACACGGGATGGGGGCCCCTCGTGCGTGGCGGCTCCCGGGCCCTTGCGGCGTCCGGGTGTTCATCCCGGGTTGCCCGAAGCCGCTTGCACTCGGGGGGGTCGAGTGCTAATCATTGGCGTTAGCACTCTCCGGGTGAGAGTGCTGATATTCGAGGACCGGGTCGGTGAGGCCCGCAGGGTCCGGTGGGCAGGAACCGCCGGGCACGCAGGCCGTCCGTCGCGGGCGCGGGCGCGGTCCGGGAGCAATCCACCGCTGTCCGGGAGGACCACTTCAGATGGCCAAGATCATTGCGTTCGACGAGGAGGCCCGCCGCGGCCTCGAGCGTGGGATGAACCAGCTCGCCGACGCCGTCAAGGTCACCCTTGGCCCCAAGGGTCGCAACGTCGTCCTTGAGAAGAAGTGGGGCGCCCCCACGATCACCAACGATGGTGTCTCCATCGCCAAGGAGATCGAGCTCGAGGACCCGTACGAGAAGATCGGCGCCGAGCTGGTCAAGGAAGTCGCCAAGAAGACGGACGACGTCGCCGGCGACGGTACGACCACCGCCACCGTTCTCGCCCAGGCGCTCGTCCGCGAGGGCCTGCGCAACGTGGCCGCCGGTGCGAACCCGATGGCCCTCAAGCGCGGTATCGAGAAGGCCGTCGAGGCCGTCTCCGCCGCCCTGCTGGCGCAGGCCAAGGATGTCGAGACCAAGGAGCAGATCGCTTCGACGGCCTCCATCTCCGCCGCCGACACCCAGATCGGCGAGCTCATCGCCGAGGCCATGGACAAGGTCGGCAAGGAAGGCGTCATCACGGTCGAGGAGTCGCAGACCTTCGGCCTGGAGCTCGAGCTCACCGAGGGCATGCGCTTCGACAAGGGCTACATCTCGGCGTACTTCGCCACCGATATGGAGCGCATGGAGTCGTCCCTCGACGACCCGTACATCCTGATCGTCAACTCCAAGATCGGCTCGGTCAAGGACCTGCTGCCGCTCCTGGAGAAGGTCATGCAGTCCGGCAAGCCGCTGCTGATCATCGCCGAGGACGTCGAGGGCGAGGCGCTCTCCACCCTCGTCGTCAACAAGATCCGCGGCACCTTCAAGTCCGTCGCCGTCAAGGCCCCGGGCTTCGGTGACCGTCGCAAGGCCATGCTCGGCGACATCGCCATCCTCACGGGCGGCACGGTCATCTCCGAGGAGGTCGGCCTCAAGCTCGAGAACGCCGGTCTCGACCTGCTCGGCCGCGCCCGCAAGGTCGTCATCACCAAGGACGAGACGACCATCGTCGACGGCTCCGGTGACAGCGACCAGGTCCAGGGCCGCGTCAACCAGATCCGCGCCGAGATCGAGAACTCCGACTCGGACTACGACCGCGAGAAGCTGCAGGAGCGCCTGGCGAAGCTCGCCGGCGGTGTCGCGGTCATCAAGGCCGGCGCCGCGACCGAGGTCGAGCTCAAGGAGCGCAAGCACCGCATCGAGGACGCCGTTCGCAACGCGAAGGCGGCCGTCGAAGAGGGCATCGTCGCCGGTGGCGGCGTGGCCCTGCTGCAGGCCTCCTCGGTCTTCGACAAGCTGGAGCTCACCGGCGACGAGGCGACCGGCGCCAACGCCGTCAAGCTCGCGCTGGAGGCCCCGCTCAAGCAGATCGCCGTCAACGGTGGTCTCGAGGGTGGCGTCGTCGTGGAGAAGGTCCGCAACCTGCAGATCGGTTGGGGCCTGAACGCCGCGACCGGCGAGTACGTCGACATGATCGCCGAGGGCATCATCGACCCGGCGAAGGTCACCCGCTCCGCCCTGCAGAACGCGGCGTCCATCGCGGCCCTCTTCCTCACCACCGAGGCCGTCATCGCCGACAAGCCCGAGAAGGCCGGCGCGGCTGCCGGTGGCGGCATGCCGGGCGGCGACATGGACTTCTGATCCACCCCCGGGCTCCGGCCCGTAGGTAGATCGGCTGTTCGCACCACGTAGTACGTACCGAGGGCGGCATCCTCTCCTGACGGAGGGGGGGTCGCCCTCGGGCGTTTCAGAACGTGGAGGTGTCGACGGTGCAGTCGAAGGGCTCGGGCACGTGCAGGTCCTTGCCGAAAGACACCGTCTTACGGAAGCGGTAACCGTGCGGCGAGGGGTCCGAGAAGCAGGTGATCTCCTTCTCCTGCATGTCGACGACCAGATACACGGGGACCAGCCGGCCGTACACTTCCAGCTTTTCGTTCCAGTCCGCGTCCGTGGTGGATACGGAAGTGAACTCGGCGACCAGGGACAGGGCCGCACTGTCCGCGTGACGGCCCTCCTCGTCGAAGGCAGCCTCGTCTGCGACGAACAGGTCGGGTCCGTAGGCTCGCTCTGCGGCGGGGAACCGGAAGAGGATGGGCGAGGTCTCGGTGATGTACCCCTCGGGAGCATGGGCCTTGAGCTGCTCACGAAGCGCACGCATGCTGCGCAGGTAGCGCAGCGTGGAGAACGGCGACACGACGATCTTCCCCCGGATGAGCTCGGCCTTGAAGCCGACTGGTGTGTCCATCTCCGCGACCGTGTGCAGGAGAGTCTCGAATGACGGTGGATACGTCGCCTCTATGGGTGTGGCCCGGTCGATCATGATCGTCACCGTCGTCCTCCGCGTGGCGTGGCGTGCCGTGTACTGGGCGTGAGCCTGGTTCCAGGCTAGCGGCGCGTGGGCGGTCGCGCCCGGGTGCCGAGACGGATCACCACCGATCGGGGGCCTTTGGTTGACTGGCGACATGAGCGATCCCTTTGTGAAGATCTGCGGTCTGAAGACCGCCCGGGACGTCGAGGTGGCCGTGGCCGCCGGGGCCGACGCCGTCGGGTTCGTGTTCGCGCCCGGCAGCCCGCGTACGGTCGACGCCGGGACGGCGCGGGAGCTCATCGGGCACGTGCCCGACGGGGTGCTCACCGTGGGGGTGTTCCGGGGGCAGTCCGTCGCCGAGGTGCGGCGCTTCGCCGAGGAGAGCGGCGTACGGGGCGTGCAGCTGCACGGCGAGGAGGGCCCGGAGGACTTCGCGGCGCTGCGCGCGGAGGGACGCACCCTGCTGCGGGCGACGGCGCGGCCCGTGTCGCGCTGCGGGGAGTACGGGGAGGACCTGCTGCTCCTCGACGCCCCGGACCCCGGCTCCGGCAAGCCGTGGAACTGGGGCTCGGCGGAGTTCACGGCCCCCGAGGGCCGCTGGCTGCTGGCGGGCGGGCTGACCCCGGGCAACGTGGGGGAGGCCGTTGCGGTCACCGGTGCCTGGGGTGTGGACGTCTCCAGCGGTGTGGAGAGCGAGCGGGGGGTTAAGTCCCCGGATCTCATCCGGGCCTTCATCGCGGCGGCGCGAGGGGTGGGCTGAGCCGCCGCGGCTGTCTTGGTGCGGCGGCGCCGTTGCCGGGGACCAGTCCCCGGACCCCTGCGCCTCAAACGCCGGCGGGGCTGGGGTTGGCCGGTGCGGCGGGTTGGCTGCGGTGGGGGGCCGGTGCCGGGGGCGGGGTGGGGTGTTGGCCTGGACTGCATGATTTAGGCGCCTTGTCCCCGACGTTCGATAGTTGTGGCTTCTTTGTGCGCCACAAATCACGCTTTACGTCCCGGCCAACACCCCACCCCGCCCCCGTCCCCGGCCCTGGCCCCGCAGCCCCCGACCCCGGCCGGGGGACAGCTCAGTCCCGGCCTGGGGACACTTCAGCTCCGGCCGGGGTTTGGTTTTCCAGCCGTCCGGCGTTTGAGGACCGGGGTCTGGGGCGGAGCCCCAGGGGGTCCGGGCGCAGCCCGGGGCCCTCCCAGCCCCGCCGGCGTTTGAGGCGCGGGTCCGGGCTGGCCCGGGGAACGGTGGAAGGGCGGGTAGGGGACAAGCTCCGCGCAGCGGCAGAGGCGTCGCAGCCGCGGCCCGGCCCCGCGCAGCGGTAAGGGGGACTTCGCCCGCGCAGCCGCACCGCCCGCTCAGGCCAGCGAGTCGATCCAGCGTTCCAGCCGCCGCCCCTCCGAAGCCATCAGCTGCGGATCGCGGAAGGTGTTCGTGAGCAGGGAGATGCCCTGGTACGAGGCGATCAGGGCGACCGCGAGCTCACGGGCGTCCGCCGCGCGCCCCATCGCGAGGAACTGCCGCTCCGCCCAGTCCAGCAGCACCCGCATGACCTTGGCGAGCGTCTGGTCGAGGCCGTCGTCGCGCTTGTCGAGCTCGGAGGCGAGCGAGCCGGTGGGGCAGCCGTAGCGGGCGGTGAGGTCGCGCTGTTCGACCCAGCCGGAGATGAGGGCCTTCAGCCGGTCCTGGGGGGTGGGGAGCGCGTCCAGGGCGGTGATCAGGCCGGCCAGGTGCTGCGCGTGGGCGTCGATGGCCGCTTCGACGAGCTGGTCCTTGGTCTTGAAGTAGTAGTAGACGTTGCCGAGCGGGACGTCGGCCGCGCGCGCGATGTCGGCGATCGTCGTCTTCTCCATGCCCTGTTCGTGCAGGACCTGGGCCGCGGCCGCGGCGAGGCGTTCGCGCTTGCCTCCGCGCTTGCCGCCCGGCTTGGCCTTCGGGCGGTCCGCAGGGGGTTCCGGGGCCGTTTCGGCGGCAGCAGCATCTGAGTAAGTCACCTGACTAAGTGTAGACGGGCGCCGCGCGAGGGGCTATGGTCGGGCTCGCGAGTAAGTCAGTCAACTAACTCACTTCACTTCTCGGGCGGGAGCCTTTCATGTTCGTCATCACGGGTGCGACCGGAAACGTCGGCAGCGAACTGGTACGGATCCTCGCGGCGGAGGGGGCGGGGGAGCGGGCCACCGCCGTCTCCCGCCGGGCGCCGGAGGCAGCCCTGCCCGAGGGCGTCCGCCACCACCGGGCCGACCTCGCCGAACCGCAGAGCCTGCGGCCCGCCCTCGCCGGGGCGACGGGCGGGGCCCTGTTCCTGCTCGTCGCGGGCGAGGATCCGCGGGCGGTCCTCGATCTGGCCGCGGAGGCCGGCGTACGCAGGGTCGTGCTGCTGTCCTCGCAGGGGGTCGGGACCCGGCCCGAGCAGTACGCGCACCCGGCCGCCTTCGAGGAGGCCGTCCGCCGGTCGGGACTGGAGTGGACGGTCCTGCGCTCGGGCGGGCTCGACTCGAACGCCTTCGCCTGGGCCGAGTCGATCCGTACGCACCGCACGGCGGCCGCGCCCTTCGGGGACGTCGGCCTGCCGACGGTCGACCCGGCCGACGTGGCCGAGGTCGCCGCGGCCGTCCTGCGCGGCTCCGGGCACGCGGGCCGCACGTACGAGCTGACCGGCCCGGCCCTCGTCACCCCGCGCGAGCGGGCCGCGGCGATCGCCGGGGCGATCGGCGAGCCGGTGCGGTTCGTGGAACAGAGCCCCGAGGAGGCCCGGGCCCAGATGCTGACCTTCATGCCGGAGCCGGCGGTGGAGGGCACCCTGTCGATCCTGGGCACTCCGATCGCCGCCGAACGGGCCGTCAGCCCGGCCGTCGAGCAAATCCTCGGCCGCCCCCCGCACCCCTTCACCACCTGGGCGACCCGCATGGCACCGGCCTTCCGCTGACGGCCCGGACCTGCCCCAGTGGCCTGCTCGGCCTGCCGGCCTGACCCCGGTCGGCCCGCCTGCCCCGTTAGCCCCCCCGGAGGACCCGTACCCATGCCCGTACAGCCCGTACTCGACTCGACGGTCCACTATCGGGAGGCCGGTGACCCGGCTGGTGTGCCGGTGGTGTTGCTGCACGGGAACCCGACCTCCTCCTACCTCTGGCGGGGGGTCCTGTCCGCTCTCGGCAGCGGTCCGGCCCGGCTGCTCGCGCCGGATCTGGTCGGGATGGGGGAATCGGGCAAGCCCGCCCTCGACTACACCTTCGCTGATCACGCACGCTACCTCGACGCCTGGTTCGACGCGCTCGGGCTGGAGCAGGCGGTGCTGGTCGGGCACGACTGGGGTGGCGCGCTCGCCTTCGACCGGGCCGCGCGGCTTCCGGGGCGGGTGCGCGGGATCGCCTTCACCGAGACCATCGTCAAGCCCATGAGCTGGGAGGAGTTCCCGGAGGGCGGCCGCGAGCTGTTCCGGGCGATCAAGACCCCGGGGGTGGGGGAGGCCATGCTCCTCGACGCGAACGGGTTCGTCGAGGGGCTGGCCGGCAGCGGCGTCCGCCCGATGGACCCGCGCGACCTGGACGTGTACCGGGCCCCGTACCCGACGCGGGAGAGCCGGCGCCCGCTGCTCCAGTGGGCCCGGTCGATGCCGCTGGGCGGGGAACCCGCCGAGGTGGTGGCGCGTGTGGCGGCGTACGGGGAGTGGCTCGCGGCGAGCCCCGCGACGCCCAAGCTGCTGCTGACCTTCGCTCCGTGGCCCGGGGCGATGACGGGACCGGAGACCGTCGAGTGGTGCGCGGCGAACATCGCGGGCCTGGAACTCGCCCGGCACGACGACGTGCCCGCCGGGCATCACACCCCCGAGGACCACCCGCTGCTGGTCGCGGCGGCGGTGGCGGACTGGGCGGAGCGGCACGGGCTGTGGCGGTAGCAGCCCGGGGGGCTGGTTGCCGGATGCCGGATGCCGGATGCCGGTTGTCCTCCCGGCGAGAAGGGGGCGAAGGGCGCGCGGCGAGGGTCTTCGGACCCTTCGGCGGCGGACGTAGGTCCCTGTCGGTGGGCCTTCCGCCCCGGGGAGACTTCGCATCATGGACACTCTGGATTCGGTGATCGTCAACGTCAACGATCATCTCTGGACCTACCTGCTGATTCCGCTGGTGGTCGGTGCGGGCCTGTACTTCACGGTCCGCTCCCGGGGTGTGCAGCTGCGCCTGCTTCCCGAGATGTTCCGGGTGGTGAAGGAGAAGACCCCGCCGCGCGCCGACGGCCGCAAGCAGGTCTCGTCCTTCGGCGCCTTCACGATCTCGGCCGCCGCGCGCGTCGGTACGGGCAACATCGCCGGTGTCGCCGCCGCGATCACCCTGGGCGGCGCGGGCGCCGTCTTCTGGATGTGGATGATGGCGCTGATCGGCGCGGCCTCCGCCTTCGTGGAATCGGCCCTCGCCCAGCTCTACAAGGTGCGCAACGCAGGAGGCGCCTACCGGGGCGGTCCCGCGTACTACATGCAGCGGGCGCTCGGTAAACGCTGGCTCGGGGTGCTCTTCGCCGTGACGATCACTCTCACCTTCGGCTTCGTCTTCAACGCCGTGCAGGCCAACACCATCACCGCCGTCGCCTCAGGCTCCCTCGCCGACGCGGACGGGTCGAACTGGTTCGGCCCCTCCCTCGGCGTGCTGCTGGCCGCCCTGCTGGGCCTGGCCGTCTTCGGCGGGGTCAAGCGGATCTCGTCCATCACCACCGTCCTGGTCCCGGTGATGGCGATCGTGTACCTCCTCCTCGGCGCGGCGGTGGTCCTCCTCAACATCACCGAGTTCCCCCGGGTCATCGCCGACATCGTCGGCGGCGCCTTCGGCTTCCGCGAGCTGGCGGCCGGCGGCATCGGTGCGGCGATCCAGCAGGGCATCCGGCGCGGCATGTTCTCCAACGAGGCGGGCCTGGGCTCCGCCCCGAACGCGGGCGCCGCCGCCGAGGTCTCGCACCCGGTCAAGCAGGGCCTCGTACAGTCCCTCGGCGTCTTCTTCGACACGCTGCTCGTGTGCACGATGACGGCCTTCATCGTCCTGGTCACCAACCCGGAGCTGTCGGGCCGCCAGGGCGCGGACCTGACGCAGACGGCGCTCAGCGACACGCTGGGCGGGTGGGCCGGACACCTGCTGACCGTGGTGGTCTTCATGCTCGCCTTCAGCAGCATGATCGGGAACTACTACTACGGCGAGACCAACATCCAGTTCATCACCCGCAAGCGGTGGGTCCTGCCGGGGTACCGGGCGCTGGTCCTGTCGGCGGTCGTCCTGGGCTCGCTCGGCTCGGTGTCGGTGGTCTGGAACCTGGCGGACGTGTTCATGGGCCTCATGGCGCTGATCAACCTCGCCGCGATCATCCCGCTGTCGGGCATCGCCTTCCGCCTCCTGGACGACTACCTCGCCCAGCGCCGGGCGGGCCTGGAGCCGGTCTTCACCCGGGACCGCATGCCGGACCTGAAGGGCGTCCAGTGCTGGGACCCGGTCCGCACGGTGGTCCCGTCGGCGCAGGCGCCGGAACGGGTGTAGCGGGTTGCCCGTGCGCGGAGGTTACGGCGTGCGCCACCCGATCGTGGGACGCTGAACGAAGCGGCCACACGCCGTGAACCCGTCTGTCTACGCTCGCTGGCATATGCCACAGGAGAGGAGACCCGCGATGACCGCAGCCATGGTCGAGCCCGACCGGAACGCCGACGGCCGCACGTGGGAGTACCTGCTGCAGAGCTGGCGTGATCTGGACGTGCCGGAGGGCTGGCGCGCCGAGATCGACGGAGGACAGATCGCCTTGGTGCCACCGCCCCACCGCCACCGCAACGGAATCGCCGAAAGGGTGCAGCGCGCCCTGTACGGGGTCGTGCCGCCCGAGTGGGGTGTCTACCAGACGCTCGGCATCCACATTGCCGCGCTGGGCAAGCTCTACATGCCGGACTTGGTGGTGGTCCCCGCCGCCCTGGTCGACGACGTGGCAGCCGAGGTCTCCGACCCCGTCGACGCGGCCGAGGCGCTGCTCGTCGTGGAGATCACCTCCCAGAGCAACGCCGAGGACGACCGGAAGAAGAAGCTCTGGGCCTACGCCCACGCCCCCGTCCCGGTCTACCTCCTCGTCGACCGCTTCGACGAGCACGGCCCCACGGCCACCCTGTTCACCGCACCGCACAGCGGCGCCTACAAGCACGCCGCCCGCGTCCCCTTCGGCGACGAGCTGCGGCTCCCCGAGCCCTTCGCGCTGACGCTGGACACGGGGAGCTTCCCGCACTGATCCAGGGCTGACTGATCCACGGCTAGAACGCCGGGCCGGAGACCGCGACCGGGCCGTCCTGTTCGACCGAGGTCACGACCGCCGTCGAGCGCAGCGACTCGACCTGGTCGGGGGAGAGGCGGGCGCTGAAGCCGTTCAGGGCGTGGCGGTAGACGTGGACCGGGGTGATCCCGTAGGCGTCCGCGACGGCGGCCGGGTCCAGGCCGCGGTGCACGGTGACGATGTACGTCGGCCACTCGGCCGGGGCCGTACGGGACGCGGGAGCCGCCGGGCCGGGGGCGGGGGCGGGGATGGCGGCGTGCGCGGGCAGGGCGGCCGAGGCCGCCAGGGCGAGGGCGGCGAGGGTCGTCGGCAGGGTCCAGCTCGTACGGGTACGCATGACGGCGAGGCCACCACGTACGGCCGGCGCGGTCAACGACCCCGGGCGGCGCGGCGGTCGCGCGCGGGGGTGAAGGGAGAGATCGCGGATGCGCCCCTCCCCGGATGCGCGCGCGGTGCCTTCCGTACGGGTGAACCTGCCGGTCGGCGCCGCACCGGCGCGAGGCCGGCCGCGCAGGCCGGGAGGGCCGGGAGGGCCGGGAGGGCCGGGAGGGCCGGGAGAACAGTGGACGGAATCCTTTCTTCAGTCGGTACGAGAATCAGCCCGCGGCGGGCTGCACGGGCCCGTGGCGCGGCCGGACGGCCGGTCCGGTCCGGTCAAGACCCGCGGCGGGGCCGCCGATGAAGGGGAGGGTCGCACTCCGGGACGGGTGCCGCATCGGTGTTCCCGTCGAACGGAGGCGGCTTCCGCATGCCCCTCCACCCTTCGGGAGTTCCCTCGATGTCCATGCGCCTGCTCGCCCGCGCCGCCACCGCCGCCCTGCTCGCCGTCACCCCCGTGGCAGTCGGTTCCGCGTCCGCGGACGCCGCGCCCGAGCCCACCCCGGTGCCGCTGACCATCTCGGCCAACGCCATCCCCGGCCAGTACATCGTGACGCTGGAGCCGGGCTACGACCCGGCCAAGGTGGCGGAGCGGCTGAGCCTCAAGCCGAAGTTCCTCTACACCAAGGCCATGAGCGGCTTCGCCGTCCCCATGACCAAGCTCCAGCTGGAGCTCGCCCGCGTCGCCCTGGGCGTGAAGTCGGTGGAGACGGACGCGAAGGTCTCGGCCCCCTCGGGGGTGCCGGCGACGGCCACCGCCCTGCGCGGGCCGTCCGCCTCCTGGGGCCTGGACCGGATCGACCAGAAGGAACTGCCGCTCGACAACACCTTCACCACCCAGGGCAACGGCGCGGGGGTGACCGCCTACATCCTCGACACGGGCATCGACTACACGCACGAGGAGTTCGGCGGCCGGGCCACCTTCGGCTTCGACGCCATCAAGGACGGCCGCGACGGCCTGGACTGCAACGGCCACGGCACGCACGTCGCGGGCACGGTCGCCGGCAAGACGTACGGGGTGGCGCGCAAGGCCTCCCTGGTCAGCGTCCGGGTCCTCAACTGCGAGGGCACGGGCGACTACTCCGGGATCATCGCCGGCCTGGACTGGGTGGCCAAGAACGCCAAGCAGCCCGCCGTCCTCAACGCCTCCCTGGGCGGCGACAAGTCCGAGGCCGTGAACACGGCGGCCGACGCCGTAACGGACGCGGGCGTCCTGCCGGTCATCGCGGCGGGCAACTCCGCGAAGGACGCCTGCGGCGTCTCGCCCGCGTCGGCGGGGAAGGTGGTCACGGTCGCGGCGAGCAACCAGTGGGACGAGGAGACCAGCTTCTCCAACTGGGGCAGCTGCGTGAGCCTGTACGCGCCCGGAGAGGCGGTCGTCTCCGCGAAGCTGGGCGGCGGCAGCGTGGCCCTGAACGGCACGTCCATGGCCGCGCCGCACGTCGCGGGCGTGGCCGTCCTCTACAAGCAGGCGAACCCGAACGCGACCCCGCAGGACATCGCCGAATACCTGGACAACGAGTCCACGAAGGACGTCCTGAGCAGCGTCAGCAAGTCCTCCCCGAACCGGCTGCTGTTCACCAACGGCCTCTGAGCGGCTGACGGGCGGCTGACGGGCAGCTGACGGGCGGCTGACGGGCGGGTCCTCTTGGCCCGCCCTCTCGGAGGGCCGCGTGCCCGCTCAGCCGCGGCCGTGCAGTCGTACCGGTATCTCCCGCCAGCCGAGCGCGATGAAGGAGTCCACCTGGCGCAGCTCGTCGGGGTCCGCGGCGAGGCTCATGTCGGGGAAGCGCTCGAACAGGGCGGGGAGCACGGTCCGGGCCTCCATCCGCGCCAGCGGGGCGCCGATGCAGCGGTGAACGCCGATCCCGAAGGCCATGTGCTCCTCGCCGTCGCGCGCCGCGTCGAACGCGTGCGCGTCCGGACCGTGGCGGTCGGGGTCCCACCCGGCGGCGCCGTACGTCGTGATGATGGCGTCGCCGGCCGGGACGGTGACGCCGCCGACCTGAAGATCCTTCACCGCGAAGCGCAGCGGCACCGCGGCCAGGGGCGGGTGGACGCGCAGCGTCTCCTCGATCACATCGTCCCAGCCGACGGCGCCCGCCCGGACCGCGGCGAGTTGCCGGGGGTCGCGCAGCAGGGCCACGACGGCGTTGCCGATCAGGTTGACCGTCGTCTCGAATCCCGCGCCGATGACGAGCAGCAGTGTTTTGCTCATCTCGTCGCTGGTGGAGCCGTCCCCCGCTTCCTCGGCCCGGATCATGTCACTGGTCAGGTCCTCGCCCGGGTGTTCCTCCCGGTAGGCGATCAGGGCGGCCGAAACCTCCAGGACCTGCTGCTGGATGAGCTCGCCGTGTTCCGGTGTCTCCGGTGTGGACACGACGGCGTTCATGAGACGGCGGACCGCGTCCAGCAACACGTCCGGAACGCCCGCCAATTCGCAGATCACCCGCAGGGGCAGCGGATACGCGAGCCCCTCGATCAGGTCGACCACTTCCTCCTCGCGGGCCGCGAGCCGGTCGAGCAGCGTGCCGGAGATCGCTTCGACCCGGGAGCGCAGCGCCTCGGTGCGCCGGTGGGCCGGGCGTCCCTGCTGACGTTCGGGTCGAGGATCAGATCCTTGAGGGTGTCGTGTCCCGTGGGTGCCCACGCGGGGAGACCACCGGGCAGTTCCACGGGGACGATGGGGCCCATGGCTCGAAGCCGAGCGGCCTCACCGGGAATGTCGGCGCCGAACGGGTCGATGACGATGCGCTCACTCGTTGTCACGGGCTCTCCAGAGGGTTCGCGGGGGCGCCGGCCCGGAGCGTGACGCGGGAGAGGGGCGGCCGGCTGCGGCGGACTCGCCGTTCAGTACATATCGACGGCGTCCGGTACGGCACGGGGGAAGGCGCTTCTCTGCCCGAACCGCCGCCCCTTCACTGCTCGTTCGTGCACCGACACACACGCCGACACTCACGCCGCCGCTCACACCGCCGCCCGGTTCCAGCGCATCCGCGACCACGGCAGGGCCAGCTCGCTCCGGTCCGTCACCTCGCGCGGGGCGAGGTCCGCGATCGGGGCGGCCTCGCGGTGCCTCGCGTAGACGGTGTCCACGTAGCGGTGGCCGGTGTCGGGGGCGATGAAGAGGACCGTGCGGTGGGGTGAGCGCTCGCGTTCGTGGCGTGCGGCGAGGTACGCGGCGCCGGTCGACAGACCGGCGAAGACCGCGTGCCGGCGCAGCAGGTCGACGCTGCCGGCGAGGGCGGCGTCGAAGGAGACCCAGTGCAGGGTGTCGTACAGCGCGTGGGCGACGTTCCCGAAGAGGATGGAGCTGCCGATCCCGGCGATGATCATCTCGGTGTCGGTGACGTGTTCGGAGCCGAAGGTGACGCTGCCGTACGGCTGGACGCCGACGAGTTCGACATCCGAAGCGTCGGCGGCGTCCTCGCGGAGGTAGCGGGTGAGGGCGCCGGTGGAGGCGCCCGAGCCGACCCCGCCGACGACGGTGAGCCCGTCCGCCGTGCCGGTGGCCTCGCGGATCCGGTCGGCGATCGCGCGGTAGCCGAGGTAGTGGACCTCGTCGTGGTACTGGCGCATCCAGTGGTACTCGGGGTGTTCGGCGAGGATCTCGTGGATCCGCTCGACGCGCCGCTTCTGGTCGAGTTCGAGGTCGCTGCACGGCTCCATCTGCTCCAGCGTCGCCCCGAGGACGGCCAGTTGGGTGCGCAGCGTGTGGTCCACCGTGGCCGAGCCGACGATGTGGCAGCGCAGGCCGTAGCGGTGACAGGTCAGGGCCAGGGCGTACGCGTAGATCCCGCTGGAGCTGTCCAGCAGGGTGTCCCCGCGGCGCACGACTCCGGTGTCGAGCAGGTGGCGCACCGCCGCGAGGGCGGAGACCACCTTCATCGTTTCAAAGCGCAGGCAGACGAGCCGGTCGTCGAGGCGTACCAGGTCCGGCCGGCCGATCGACTCCGCGATGTGCTGGTCCATGGTGGGGGATCTCCTTGGCATGCGCAGGGGTGGTGCCGGTCGTGAAGGTGCGGGTGGCGGGGATGCCGTGGGCGTCCAGGGCGTGCAGGCAGCCGCGGACGCGGCGGCGCAGCCCCGGGGCGGTCGGGTCGAAGAGCACGCCCGCCACCGCGCCGCTGTGCGCGATCTGCACGCCGACCGCCCCGACCCGGCGGGCGAGGGCGGTCAGCGCGTCGAACTCCGGGTGGCCGAGCACCCGTTGGCCGCGCCGGGCGCTGGCGGTGGCGACCGCGCCGAGCAGCTCCGCGCTGCCGGTGGCCACGGCCCGGCGCAGCAGGGCGCGCAGCCGCTCGTAGGCCCGTACGTCGCTCCGGCCGACGTCGGCCGCCGGCAGGGACAGGGTGTCGACGGGGGCGCCCCCGCCGAGGGCGCAGCCCACCACGACCAGCGGCGGCAGGGCCGGGCCGAGCACCTCCAGGACCCGGCCCTCCCGCTGGGCGAACAGCACCGGGCGGCCGCCCAGCATCAGCGGATCGCAGGCGTGCTCGGCGCGTACGGCGAGCGCGGCGACCGTCGGGGGGTCGAGCCGCAGTCCGTACGAGTCCGCGACCGCGCGCACGGCTGCGATCACGTCGCTGCTGGAGCTGCCCATGCCCAGGCCCACCGGTATCTCGCCGCTGAGCCTCAACTCCCCGCCGCAGGGCGGCTGACCGGTCCGCCGCGCGCACTCCGCGGCCGTGAGGGCCGCGGCCCGCGCCGCCTTCGTGCGGTCGGCGGGTACGACGGTCAGCGCCCCGGGACCCGCGCCGGGACGGCGGACGAAGGCGGCGCTGCTGCCGGGGCCCGCCATGGGGAGCGTGACCAGTCCGGCGCACCGGCGCCCGGCGGCGTCGAGGAAGACGCCCTGGAGGATCTCGCCGTGGTGGCAGGGGGCCTGCCCGGTGCCGGTGATGGTGCCGGGGGTGGTGGTGGCTGCGGCGGCACGGGGAATCACGCGCCGCCCGCCGTCCGGTAGCGGTACAGGACCGTCTCCTCGGCGCTGAACTGGGAGAAGGGGAAGGGCTCCGCGGACAGGGCGGTCACCCCGGAGCCGAGGAAGGCGCGGGCCACGGCGCTGCCGGTCTGCGCGTAGACGACCAGCGGGACGCCCCGGGACCGGCAGCGCTCCAGGATGGTGTCGAAGGTGCCGTTGCTCAGGGTCATGCCGGTGGCGACGACGGCCTGCGCGCGCTCCAGTACCGCCCCGGACCGGCTGGCCCGCGTCTCCTCGGCCTCGCCCTGATCGCCCCGGCCATCGACGCCTTCGGCGTCACACCGGTCCTCGGAGTCTGCGCGGCCGCGTGCTTCCTCGTACCGGCGGCGGCCGCGATGGTCCCGACGGCCCGCCACTTCGCGCGGATGGCTCCGCCGGTGGAACGGGATGAGGCCACTGTCCGGTGAGGGGGTCGATCCGCGTGCGCGGGGCCGGTTCGCCGAGCGCCCCGACAGCGGCAGATCAGGTGAGGGGCTCGCCGGTCAAGCTGTTGAGCTCCTGGAGGCACAGCGTGATCGACTTCTTCTTGTCGTCGGTTGTCCAGGACCGCACCGGGCCGCCAAGGCAGCTGCTCCCGTTGACCGACATGACCTTGTACTCGGTGCCCCACGGGAGTTGGTATTCGCAGGGTTCCACGTACGCACTGCCCTTTCCGCCGCCCTCGATACGGACGCAGTCGCCCACCTCGGCCTCGAAGATGTCCTGCGAGTAGACCGTCGAGTAGAGGAAGTAGAGGAACAGGAAGAGGAGAACGGCCCCGACGCCGAGGTACGACAACGCGTTGTTGTTCTTCGGCTTCGGGGTCGGCGTCGGCTCAAACCTCAAGGCCGGCCTCGGGGGCATTCCCAGCCCGGGCATGGAGGTCGGCATCGGTCCCACCCTTGGCTTGGGCTTCGCCGGTGCCTTCGCGCTCTTGGCGGCGGGCCTGGCAGCCTTCGGTCGTCTCACCACCCCCACCAGGTCGCCGACCCGTACGGTCTCTCCGGCCGCCGGGCCGGCCTCCCGGAGTTCGCCCGCTGCCGGGGAGACGACCACCGCGCGCAGCCGCCCGTCGGTCACCGAGAAGAGCGTCTCTCCCCTCGCGACCGTCTCTCCGGGCCGTTTGTGCCAGCGGGTCACCGTCACCCGGTCCGCCCCCGCCATTTCCCCGGGCAGTGACGGCAGAACCACCGGAACGGTCCGGTCCGCGCTCGCTCTCCTCGCGTACAGGGTGCCCATCGCGTCGGCGATCTCCCCCAGCAGCGCCCCGCGCAGGCGCTCGTCCGCCGGGACCGGGCCTCCGCCCGGCTCTTCCATGACCCAGGTCGCGGCCAGCGCACCCCGTTCCACGATCATCGTGGCGATCTGGTCGGGGTTCTGGCGCGCGGTGGGCGCGTACGACTCCGCCGCCGCCGCGAACCACTCCAACAGCTTTGCGGCCGCGGGTCGTTGCGCCGGGTCTTTGTGGAGGCACGGCAGGAGCAGGCGGGCGAGCTCGGGCGGGACGCCGGTCAGGTCGGGTTCCTCGTGAACGATGCGGTGCAGGACCGAGAACGTTCCGACGCCTCCGAACGGGGTGCGTCCGGTGACGGCGTGCACCAGGAGGCCGGCCAGGCCGAACACATCGGACGGTGGGCCGACTTCTCCGTCGGTGGCCTGTTCCGGCGACATGAAGGCGGGGGTGCCGATCACCCCGTGCGCGGTGAGGCGGGTGGCGGCGTCCAGGGCGCGGGCGATGCCGAAGTCGATGATGCGGGGGCCGTCCTCGGCGAGGATGACGTTTCCGGGCTTGAGGTCGCGGTGGATCAGGCCGTGGGAGTGGATCGCGGTGAGCCCCTCGGCGAGTCCGGCGCCGAGCGCGGTCACCGCTCCGGCCGGCAACGGCCCGTGGGTGTCCACCGCCTCTTGTAAGGACGGTCCGGGCACGTACGCCGTCGCCAGCCACGGCACGTCGGTCGTCACATCGGCATCGACCACCATCGCCGTGTAGAAGCCGCCGACCTGCCGCGCTGCCGCCACCTCGACGGCGAACCGGCGCCGGAACTCCGGAGCGTTTGCCAGATGCGGCCGTACGACCTTGACGGCGACCAGCCGCCCGCCCCGCGAGCGCCCCAGGTACACGTCCCCCATGCCCCCGCCGCCCAGTCGTTTCAGCAGGAGGTACGGGCCTATCCGGCGGGAGTCCGGCCATGATGTCTCGGGCATGACAACAGTGTGATCGGTAAGGGCCGCCTCGGGACGTCCTTCCGGAAAGGGCGTGGACCGGACGGCTCCTAGCCGAGGCCGGCGACGAAGGCGGACCAGGCGGGGGCGCCGAAGGTGAGGTGGGGGCCGTCGGGGACCTTGGAGTCACGGACGGGGACGAGGTCGGGGTGACCGTCGGCGACTTCGAGGCAGTCGCCGCCCGTGCCGTCGCTGTAGGTGGACTTGCGCCAGGTGGCCATTTCCAGGCAGTCGCCGCCGCTTCCGCCGCTGTAGCTGGACTTGTGCCACGTGGCAGTCGAGATGTCGTACTCAGGCCTGCTCGTCATGTGAGTAATCCTCCGCCACGGACTCGATCAAGGCCAGCGACTTGTCTGGTGAGAGCGCGTTGGCCGTCAGTAGATCGTAGGTCAGTGAATGCCGTGCGACGTCGGCCGGATCGTCCAACAACAGCCCTGTTTCGATGCCTTGGACGTACGCGAGTGGGGGAGCATCTGAGAAGGCCATCAGCTTGAGGGACCCCTCCAAGGCTGCGTGCGCACCCGCGCTGAATGGCAGCACCTGAAGGATGATCCGGTGGGACCGGATCAGGTCCGCGAGATGCCGCAGCGCCTCGACCATCACGGACCGGCTGCCGACGACTCGACGCAGTACCGCCTCGTCGAGCACGCACCACAACAACGGGGTTGTTGGCTCTGCAAGCAGGGCTGCACGGGCCAGCCTGGCATCGACGAGTTCGTCGATGGCCGCCTCCGTCGCCGTCGGCTGGTAGGCGCGGAAGACGGCTCGGGCGTACGCCTCCTTCTGGAGCAGGCCCGGGATCAGCAGGGGCGCGTACTCCCGGATGGCCTTCGCGAGGCCCTCGGCCTCGGCGGCCTCCGTGAAGTGGTCGGGGTACTTGAACTTCGTGACGGCCTCGCAATTGCGGGTGAAGAAGTCGCCCGTGCCGAGGGTCTTGTCTATCTCCCGGGCGAGCTCCGGTGTCATCCGCCGCGTACCCGCTTCGAGTTGGCCGATGAAGGAGCCGCTGACGAAGAGGGGCTCGCCGAGTTTGTCCTGGCTGAGGCCGGCCCTTTTGCGGGCGACGCGCAGTTCGGAGCCGAGCATGGTGCGGGGTGAGGAGAACGGGTCGACGTCTCCGGAATCGGGCACGGCAACTCCCCTGACAACAGGTGCGGGTGTTGGAGTCTGGCCCTTGAAGGCTAGCCAGCCCGTCGCCACTCTGAGTGCTGAACTCGACTACTCAGAGCGAAAGGTGACATTGCAAATGGTGCTCACGCCGAGGGAACGGATGCTGGCGGTCGAGGAGGCCGTCGGGCAGTTGAAGGCCGCGCTGACGGACGTGGGGGTCGTGTTCCCCTCGCTCGGCGTGGACGGGGTGTCGGCGGCCGGGTCGTACGGGCTGCCGCTGGTCGATCTGGGGCGCTGCAACCTGGACACCGCGCTACGGCTGGCCGCCGTCCTGCACGAGCGGGCCCACCCCTGAGGGATCGCCGAGGCGGACCGTCAGTCGCGGCAGGAACCAGCCGACCAGCGGGCCCGTGCCCAGGGCGACGAGCACGGTGCCGAGGCCGAGGGTGCCGCCGAGCAGCCAGCCGAGGCCGGCCACGGACACCTCGATGCCGGTGCGCACGGTCGCGACGGGCAGCCGGGTGATCCGGACCAGTCCGGTCATGATGCCGTCGCGCGGGCCCGAGCCGTACTGCGCGCCGAGGTAGAGCGCGTCGAAGAAGCCGAGGGCGACCAGGCCGAGGGTCAGGTACGCGAGCGCGGCGGGCGTCCCCTCGGGGGTGGGGAGTACGGCGGCGGTCGCGTCGGCGGCGAAGCCCACGATCGCGACGTTGAGGACGGTGCCGAGTCCGGGGAGCTCGCGCAGCGGGATCCAGGCGAGGAGCACCAGGAGCGAGATCAGGTTGGTGGCCCAGCCGAAGGAGATGCCGAGGCTCTTCGCCGCGCCGTCGGTGAGCACGCTCCAGCTCGCCGTGCCGAGGCCGGACTCGACGAGCATCATGACGGCGGCCCCGTAGCCCGCCAGGCCGAGCAGGAGTTGGGGGACGCGGCGGGCGGTGCGGCCCGCCCGGAGCTGGGTGAGGGCGTTCATGCGGGGCGGGTGGGTGGCGGTGGGAGCGGGCCGGGGCTGGGGCATGGGGCCAGCCTCAGGGAGATCTGGACCCCGATTCCATAGCCAGATCGCATACGCTGGCCGGATGAAGATCAGCGCGCACGCCGTCGGGCGCATGGTCGGGACCTGGCAGGAGGGGCCCGGGCCGGCGCACCAGCGGCTCTCCGACCGGCTGCGGCTGCTGATCCTGGACGGGCGGCTCTGCCTGGGGGCGGCGCTGCCGGGCGAACGGGACCTGGCCACCGCGCTCGGTACGAGCAGGGCCACGGTCGGAGCCGCGTACCGCACGCTGGTGGACCACGGCTACCTGGAGACGCGGGAGCGTGCGAGGGCGACCGTACGGCTCCCGCACGAGGAGGCGCCCGCCGAGCGGCGCAGGGCCGGTACGGACGCGGAGGCGGAGGCCGTCGACCTCTCCTTCGCCGCGCCGCCCGCGCCCCCGGAGGTCCTGCACGCCGCTTTCGCGGCGGCCCTGGAGTGGCTGCCGCTCCACTTCGAGCGGCACGGGTACGACCGGTACGGCACCGCGGAGCTGCGCGAGGCGGTCGCGGGCTGGTACGGGCGCAGGGGGCTGCCCACCTCGCCCGATCACGTCATGATCACCAGCGGTGCGCAGCACGCGATCGGCCTGCTGGCGCGCACGCTGCTGTCGCCGCGCGACAAGGTGGTGATCGACCACCCCACCTATCCGCACGCGATCCGCTCGTTCGCCGAGGCGCGCGCCCGGCTCCTGCCGGTGGCGGTGGGGCCGTCGGGCTGGGACGTGCCGCAGCTCCTCGCGGCGGCGCGGTCCGCGCAAGTGGCGTACCTGATCCCGGATTTCCACAACCCGACGGGGATGTACATGCCCGCGGACGTACGCCGGAGCCTGCGGCCGGCCTGCCCCACGATCATCGACGAGACCCTGGCCGACCTGGGGCTGGACGGGGACGGGGGCCGGGAGGCGGAGCCCTTCGCCGCGACGCACCCCGCCGCCATCAGCATCGGCTCGGTGTCCAAGAGCATCTGGGGCGGCCTGCGCATCGGCTGGATCCGCGCCGTCCCCGCGCTGCTGGAGCGCGTCGCGCGGGCCCGCCCGGCGACGGATCTCGGTACCCCGGTGGTGGAACAGCTGGCCACGGCCGTGCTCCTGAACGGCGGTCAGACGCGGCGCCCCGAGGCGCTGCACCAACTGCGGGCGCAGCAGGACGCCTTGCTGGGGGCGCTGGCCGAGCATCTGCCGGAGGTCCACGCGCCGCGGGCGGCCGGCGGTGTGACGCTGTGGGCGCGGTTCCCGGAGCCGGTCGCCTCGCGGCTGGCGGCGATCGCGCCGGACCACGGGGTGACGATCGCGGCGGGTCCGCGGTTCGGGGTCGGCGGTGCGTTCGAGCGCCACGTCCGCCTGCCGTACACGCTCCCGGCCCCCCGCCTCACGGAGGCCGTCCGCCGCCTGGCCGCCGCCCATCGGGCCCTCACGGCGGGCGCCACCGGGGTCCACACCCCGGCGCCGGTGGCCTGAGCCGCGTTGGGCCGTGGCGGTGGCCGTCCCCGGCCGTTCGGGGGAACGGCGGCGATCCGGTCCGCCCCTTCGGCCCGGCGTGGTCATCGTCGACGCGACGAAAGAAGGTGGACGCGATGCCGCTGTACCTGTCGAGGTTCAGCTACACACCGGAGACCTGGGCGAGGCTGACGGCCCACCCCGAGGACCGCTCACAGGCGGCCAGGTCGTACATCGAGTCCGTCGGCGGGAAGCTGCACGGCTTCTGGTACGCCTTCGGCACGCACGACGGCTACAACCTCTGGGAGGCCCCGGACGACGTGTCCATGGCGGCGGTGGCCCTGGCGATCAGCGGGGGCGGCGCGCTCAGCTCGTTCGAGACGACCGTCCTCCTGAGCGTCGACGACACGCTGGCCGCCCTGCGCAAGGCCGAACGGATCCGGTACCGGCCCCCGGGCGCGTCCGAGACGCCGTGAGCCCGGCTGCCGGAGCCCTCTAGACCTTCACGGCAGCGAGGCGCGTGCCGCAGAGCGCGGTGAGGTCCTCGGGGTCGGAGGTGAGGACGGTGACCGGGCCCGGCGCCGCGAGTGCGGTGGCGGCCAGCATCGCGTCGATGGCGTACTTGTGCCCGTGCAGGCCGGCCTCGTGGAGCAGGGTGGTGGCGGCGTGGGCGATCTCCTCCGTGACGGGTTCGACCACCACCCGGGAGAGCGCCCACATGAGGGCCGGCATGTTGATCTTCGGGTGGATCACCTCGACGAGGGTGGCGGTGCTGGTGATGACGCGCATGTCGTCCGCGAGGGCGAGGGCGAGCCAGCGGGTGATCGTGCGGTCCCGCAGCACGGCCTTTGCGAGTCCCTCGCTGTCCAGCACGAGGGTGCCCCCGGGCTTGGTCGGCTTCGGCGTCATGCCACGTCCTTCTGCTCGGTGTCGCTTTCGGACTGCCCTCCGTGGGTGCGGCGGAATTCTTCCCGGGTCGCGTCGATCTCCTCCGCGGTGATCGGTCCGTGCTCCGCCTCCGCCACGGCGATGAGCTCTGCCAGGTTGTCCCGTTCGATCTGGCGGGCCACGGCGGCGGTGACGTAGGCGGAGAGGCCGGAGGGGCCGCTGCGGGCGCGAGCGGCCTCGGCGATGTCGCGGGGCATCGAGATGGAGTACTTCTGGGTGGCATCACTCATGCCACTCATGCTACTTCTGATGCTACCGCCGTGTTCGGCGTAGACGTACATGCGCATAGGCTCTCGGCATATGCAGGGGTTGGGGAGGCTTTTGCGTGCCGGTTCGCACGATGAGGTGATGGTTCGTGCGTCAGTCCGTGCTCAGGCGGGCGTGGAGGTGTTCGTCGTGCCAGCCGTCCGCGTGGAGGAGGGCGCCGCGCATGGTGCCCTCCAGGGGGTAGCCGGATTTCAGGGCGACCTGGCAGGAGGCCGGGTTGGCCGTGGAGTGGGTGATGCGCAAGCGGTGCAGGCCGAGTTCCCCGAAGGCCCAGCGGGTCAGGACGGTCAGGCCTTCGGTGGTGGCCCCGGCGCCGCGGCCGGCGGGGAGGAGCCAGTACATGAACTCCCCGCTGCCGCCGCGCAGGTCGATGTCGGCGAGGCCGATCAGGCCGACGGCGCAGCCGCCGTCCGCAGGCGCCAGGGCCCAGACCGCCGCGCGTTCGGCGTGCCAGCGCTCGCGCCAGCGGGCGATGCGGGTGACGGCCTGCTCCTCGGTGAGGAGGTCCGGGCGGTTCCAGTGCCGGATGTCCGGATCGGCGTACGCGGCCACGAGCGCGGGGGTGTCGTAGGGCTCCCAGGGGCGCAGGCGCAGCCCGCAGAGGAGGTCGTACGAGGGCTGGGCGAGGGAGGCCAGCCGGCCGGGCGGGACCACGGGCGGGATCACGGGTGGGACCACGGGTGGGATCGCGGGCGGCGTCGCGGGCGGTGTCGAGTCGGTCATCGGGTCATCATCAGGTGATCATCCGATCCGGTGATCGCCGGGCCGGTGCGGCCATTGGGGGGCGAGCACCCCGGCGGCCGTAACAACCGGCGAACACTTCATCACGGTAAGCGACATTTCGTCCCTTTCTTCCTAGTCTCACGTCCCGGTACCGAGTGACCGAACGAAATGGACGATGAGATGAGACGACGGCTTTCCGCGATCGCCGCGGCCGGTGTGGCCGCGATCCTCGCGCTGGGCGGCGGGACGACCGCGACCGCGACCGGGACCGCTACCGGGGCCACGAACCCGGACGGCGGCAAGGGCGGCAAGGGGCTGTGCGCGCCGGGCGTTCCGGTCGGGCCGGAGGGCGAGAAGTTCTACGACCCGCCGTCGCCGCTGCCCGAGGGGGAGCACGGTGACCTGATCTGGGCCCGCCGCGTCGACGCCCCCGACGGTGCCCGCGCCTGCCGGATCCTGTACCTCTCAACCCTGCAGACCGGCACCCGCGTCGCCGTCTCGGGCATCGTGGCCTGGCCCGACGCCCCCGCGCCGCGCAGCGGACGCAACGTGGTGGCCTGGGCGCACGGGACCGTGGGCGGCCCGCGCCAGTGCGCGCCCTCCGCGGTGCCGAACCCGGCGACCGACCTCGTCGGCTACTACACCTACGACAGCCCGTGGGGCATCGACGTCGGCGTGCCGGCGCTGACGCAGTTCCTCGATTCGGGCGACGTCGTGGTCGGTACGGACTACCAGGGTCTCGGCACCCCGGGCGTGCACCAGTACACGGTCGCCGTCACGGAGACGAACAACGTCCTGGACTCGGTCCGCGCGGCCCGCCAGATCCGCGACGCCCACGCGAACAGCAAGGCGGCCGTCCTGGGCTGGTCGCAGGGTGGCGGCGCGGCGGCGTTCATCGCCCAGAACTACAAGGCGTACACCCCGGAGACCGACCTGGTCGGCATCGCGGCGCTGGCGCCGGCCGCCAACCTGGGCCCGGACTTCCGCGGCCTGGTGCGGTCCGGCCCGACGTCCCCGACCGCGCCCTCCCACAACGCGGCGCTGCGCGTCAACGTCTACCGGGGCTTCCTCGCGGCCTACCCCTCGCTGAAGGCCGAGGACGTGCTGAAGCCGGCCGGGCTGGAGGCGCTGCGCGGTGACGGGGTGATGTGCATCGAGCACCTCGCCGACGTGATCCAGGAGAACGTGGGCAACGCGGGGCAGCTGGACACGCTGTTCCAGCCGCTGACGGTGGTGCCGGAGGTCTGGCACGAGCGCTTCCACGAGAACACCCCGGGCTACGTGACCTCGGTGGCGCCGATCCTGGTGATGCAGGGCACGGCCGACACGGTCATCAACCCGTACTCCACCGACGAGTACGTGAAGCGGGCCTGCCGCTTCGGCAAGCCGGTCGAGTACACGAAGTACCAGGGGGCGACGCACCAGACGATCCCCAACGTCGCGGAGCCGGAGTACCTGAGCTGGATCGCGGACCGCTTCGCGGGCCGCCCGGCACCGTCCAACTGCGCCTGACGGGCAGCGGCGTCGAGCACTGAATGAAGGCTCCCGGCCGGTGGACCACACCGGCCGGGAGCCTTCGTACGTGGAGGCCGGTCCTCAGCGGCCCACGGGGACGGGCGCCGCGTCCGCCACGGGCCCGGCGGGCGCCGCCGGTGCGGCCTCGGGGGCCGTCCGCGTGTCCGGGTCCGAGTTGAACTCGGTCAGCATCTGCCGGGTGAAGCCGAAGAAGTAGGTGGCGGCGAAGCCCACGAGGTAGCCGACGGCCAGGCCGCCCGCGTAGATCGCGATGGTCATCCCCATGCCCGACTTGCCGTCGAGGAGGGGGAAGAGGGCCCAGCCCGAGGGGCCGATCGCGGTGGAGCCGAAGGCGGTGCCGAGCTGGTTGAAGAGGCCCACGAAGGCTCCGCCCGCGGCGCCGCCGATGCAGGCGGTGACGAAGGGGCGGCCCAGGGGGAGGGAGACGCCGTAGATGAGGGGTTCGCCCACGCCCAGGAAGCCGGCCGGGAGGGCGGACTTGATGGTGGCGCGGATCGAGCGGTTGCGGGGGAGCTTGTAGTAGACGGCGATGGCCGCGCCGACCTGGCCCGCGCCCGCCATGGCGAGGATGGGGAGCAGGACCGTATAGCCCGTCTGCTCGATCAGGGTGGTGTGGATGGGGATCAGGGCCTGGTGCAGGCCCAGCATGACCAGCGGGAGGAAGAGTCCGCCGAGGACCAGGCCCGCGAAGGCGCCGCCGGTGGCGAGCAGCCAGGTGGCGAAGGTGCCGATGGCGGAGGAGACCTCACCGGCGACGAACATCAGGCCGAAGATGGTGACGAGGCCGGTGATCAGGACGGTCAGGGTGGGGGTGACCAGGACGTCCAGCGCCTCCGGGACCCACTTGCGGCACCACTTCTCCACCTGGACGGCGAGCAGCGCGGCCGCCAGTGCGCCGAGTACGCCGCCCTGGCCTGGGGAGAGCTGCTGGCCGAAGGCGTCGATCTTCGCGACGCCGGGGAAGACGATGATCGCGGCGACCGCACCGCCGAGGATGGCGGTGCCGCCGAACTCCTTGGCCGTGTTGTAGCCGACGAAGACCGCGATCAGGGACATGAACCCGCTCGCCATCGCGGCGAGCGCCGGGACCACGGCCGGCACCCAGCCCATGTTGGTGAGGAACCCGTTCAGTCCGGCGATGATGCCGCAGCCGATCAGGGCGGGGATCAGCGGGACGAAGATGTTCGCGATGCGGCGCAGGAACAGTTTGAAGGGGGTGGAGTTCTTCGCCTTCTGGGCGTTCTTGATGGCCGCGCCCTGGGCCGCGAGTTCGTCGGCGGTGTGACCGGTGCCGGCGGGGGCCGGGGCGTCGGCCGCCGGCGCGGCCGAGCGGCCCTCCGCGACCAGGGCCTCGAACTCGGGGGTGACGCGGGCGACGGTGCCCGGTCCCAGCACGATCTGGTACGTGTCGTCCTCGACGACGCCCATCACGGCGGGGAGGGCCTTGAGGGCCTCGTCCTGGACCAGGGAGCGGTCGCGCAGGGTGATCCGCAGGCGGGTCATGCAGTGCGCGATGGATACGACGTTGTCCGGACCGCCGACCAGAGGAAGGATCGCGGCGGCTGTGGCGCGGTTCTTGTCAGTGGACATGTTGGTGTTCGCCTTGCTGGTTGGGGGTCAGCGGGGGAGCTGGCGGGCGGGGGGCTAGCGGGTGGGGGTCTGCGCGAGGGCGTCCCGGAGGTGCCCCTTGGAGGCGGTGAGCAGTTCGCCGGCCGTGGAGCCGTCGACCCCGCCGAGGATGACGAGGATGGCCTGCTTGACCTCGCCGTCGGACGCGGTGAGCGCGGCCTCGATCTCGGCGTCGGGGGCGCCGGTGGCCAGCGAGACGATGCGGCGGGCGCGGGCGCGCAGCTTCTCGTTGGAGGAGCGCATGTCGACCATCAGGTTTCCGTACGTCTTGCCGAGCCGGATCATCGTGAGGGTCGAGATGAGGTTGAGTACGAGCTTCTGCGCGGTGCCGGCCTTCAAGCGGGTGGAGCCGGTGAGGAGTTCGGGGCCGACGACGACCTCGATGCCGTGGTCGGCGGCCGCGGCGAGCGCGGAGCCGGCGTTGCAGGACAGGCCGACGGTGAGCGCGCCGCGCTCCCGGGCGAACTCGACGGCGCCGATCGCGTACGGGGTGCGGCCGGAGGCGGAGATCCCGATGACGGTGTCGTCGGCGGTCAGGGCCAGCGCGGTCAGGTCCTCGGCGGCCAGTTCCCTGGAGTCCTCGGCGCCTTCGACGGCCTTGACCATGGCGGAGGGGCCGCCCGCGATCAGGCCGACGACCTCGGAGGGGTCGGTGTTGAAGGTGGGCGGGCACTCGCTGGCGTCCAGTACGCCCATCCGCCCGGCGGTACCGGCGCCCGCGTAGATCAGGCGCCCGCCGCGGGCCATCCGCTCGGCGATCCCGTCGATGGCGGCGGCGATCGTCTCCAGCTCGCCGGCGACGGCGGCCGGGACGGTGGCGTCCTCGGCGTTCATCAGGCGGGCGATCTCCAGGGTGGGCAGCCGGTCGATCTCGGCCAGTTCGGGGCGGAAGGCCTCGGTGGTCAAGGTGGCGAGCTGGGCGCGGAGTTCGGCGTACGCGGTCATGGGCTTCGGCTCCTGAGGTACTGGCTGCTTGCTACTGGCTGCTGCGGCTAGCGGGCGGTGCTGCCCCGCTGGGTGGTGGGTACGGGGGTGTGGTGGCGGGGCGCGAGCGCCTCGTACGAGGCCGCGAGCGCGGGTGCCGCGGTCTCGTAGGTCTGCTGGGCGACGCCCACGAACAGGCAGTCGACGACGAGGAGCTGGCTGGTCCGGCTCGACATGGCCGCCGGGCGCAGCTGGGTCTCGCGGGCGGCGGAGGTGGCCAGCACGAGGTCGGCGTAGTGGACGACGGGGGAGCCCGCGCGGGCCGTGAGCGCGATGGTGGTGGCCCCGCGCTCGAAGGCGGTCCGCAGCGGCTCGATGACGTCGCCGGTGCCGCCGGAGTGCGTGACGGCGACGGCGACGTCGCCGGGGCGCAGCAGCACGGCGGTGGTGACGGCCAGGTGCGGGTCGTTGTGGGCGTGGGCGATCAGGCCGATGCGCGACAGCTTCTGCGCGAGGTCCTGGGCGACGAGGCCGGAGGCGCCGACGCCGTAGATCTCGATGCGGCGGGCGGCCGCGAGGGCGGCGACGGCCGAGCCGAGGGCGGCGACGTCGAGTCCGGCGGCGGTGTCGGCGAGGGTCTGCGCCTCCTCCTGGGCCAGTTTGGCGACCACGTCGGCGAGGGAGTCGTCGACGGCTATGTCCACGGTGACGGCGGGGGCCGCGCCGGATTCCTGCTGGGCGGCGAGCGCGGCGAGCGCGAGGCGCAGGTCGCGGTAGCCGGCGTAGCCGAGGAGGCGGGCGGTGCGGACGACGGTGGCCTCACTGGTGCCGGTGCGGGCGGCGAGGTCGGTGACGGTGAGCGCGGCGCATCCGGCGGGGTCCTCGGCGACGGTCTCGGCGACGGCCTGCATGGAGCGGGTCATCGAGGGGCCGAGACTGCGGACGCGGGCCCGCAGGGCGGCGGGGGCGGGGACGGGGGCGGGTGCGCTTGCGCCCGCCCCGCCGCTGAAGGTTTCTTTCACGTTCTCGCTCACCCTTGAAACTTATTTTCAGAGGGGTGGGAACGTCAAGGCACCACAAGTCACCGAAGAAAGAGGACCTTCGCCACCGGGCCGGTCCGGGTCCACAATGTGTCCATGGACCACGCGACCCCCCCACCCCCTCTTGAGCAGGCGCTGCACGCCGCACGCGCCCTGGTACTCGCCGATCTCGTCGCGGGCGATGTCGCCGAGGCCTATGTCGTCTCCCTCGTCGAGGACGCGGTCACGCACCGCCGGTGGTGGGTGGAGCAGTGGCCGGAGGGCGTCGACTACCTCGCCGGACTCGTCGCCCAGGACGTGAAGGACGCGCTGCTGGAGAAGCACGGGCGCTGGCCGCTGTGCCCGGTCTGCAACCACGGCGAGCCGCACGCGCTGGACGTGGAGCCCGAGCTCGGCCCGGACCCGATGTGGGTGTGCTCGGAGGCCGGCGTGCGGGTGGCGCCGGTGGGCGGCCTCGGACCGGTCCTCGGCGGCCCCGGCAGCGGCCCTGGCTTCGGCGAATGAGCCGCCGGTGACGGTGTACATCGACCCGCCCGACTGGCCGGGGCACGGCCGCATGTGGTCGCACCTGGTCAGCGACGCCTCGTTCGAGGAACTGCACGCCTTCGCGGAGTCGATCGGCTGCCCGCCCAAGGCCTTCGAACGCGACCACTACGACGTCCCGGAGCAGCGCTACGCGGACGCGGTGGCCGCAGGCGCGGTGGAGATCGGCAGCAAGGAGCTGGTCCGCAGGATCACGGCCGCCGGGCTGCGCCGGCCCAAGGGGCGGCCGGCGGCGTAGCGGGTCGGCCGGGAGCGCTGTCAGTGGCGCTGGGTAGCCTGCGGCGGTGACAGAGACGATCATCGGCGACCGCCGCTTCCCGCCCGCCCTGGCCGACGTGTCCCGGGTCGCCTTCGACTACCGGGTCTTCGGCCAGGACGGGACCGGCGGTCTCGCCGCGCTCTGGTGCGTCCGGCCGGGGTTGCCGCTCGCCGGGCAGCCCGTGGTGTTCATGGGCTCCGAGGGCGAGGTCGGTGTGGTGGCCGGGAACCTGTCCGACTTCCTGTGGGTGCTGGCGGACGGCCTCGGGCCGCTCGAAGCGGCCCTGTACCCGGACCGGGAAGCCCGCCCGGACGCCGCCCTGTCCGAGCTCGCCCTGCGGCACGCGGCGACCCCGCACAGGCCCGCCCGCGAGATCCTCGCCGAGGCGCGGGCGGAGTTCCCGACCTTCGAGGACGACCTCTTCGCGCTCTGCCGCTGAGCGGCGGCCGTCAGACCTTCTCGGTCACGTCCGACGGGGTCGGAACCGGGGACGGGGTCGAGGTGGCCACCACGCGCGTCGGGCGGGCCGCGCGGGACCCCGTACGCCGGTCCAGGCGGAGGGCTGCGAGGCCCAGGGCGATCGCGGTGACGGTCATCGCGCCGCCCGCCCAGGCGGTGGCGGAGTAGCCGTACCCGGCGTCGATGACGGTGCCGCCGAGCCAGGGGCCGCCGGTGTTGCCCAGGTTGAACGCGGCCGTGGTGGTCGCGCCGGCCAGGGTGGGGGCGGCGCCCGCGACGTTGAACATGCGGGCGTTGAGCGCCGGCGCGGTGAAGAACGCCGAGAAGCCGATCAGGAAGGAGAGGGCGATCGCGGCCGCCGCCGTGGAGGCCAGCAGGGCCAGCACCGCCAGGAAGACGGTGGAGGCGGTGATGCCCCACAGCATCACCCCGAACAGGTGCGCGTCGGCGATCCGCCCGCCCAGCACGGTGCCCACCAGCGCGCCGATGCCGAAGAGGCCGAGGATCCAGGGGACCCACTGCGAGTCGAGCCCGGCCACGTCCGTGAGCAGCGGGGACAGGTAGCTGAAGGCGCAGAAGACGCCGCCCGCGGCGAGCGCGGTGACGCCGATCGACAGCCACACCTGCCGGTCGCGGTAGATGCGCAGCTCGCGCGCGAGCGTCGGCTTCTCGGCGGGCAGCGGGATCCGGGGGATCAGCGCGAGGATGCCGACCAGCGCGACGGCGGAGGCCGCGCCCACCGCCCAGAACGCGGAGCGCCAGCCGAGGTGCTCACCGAGGAACGCGCCGGCCGGGACGCCGAGGACGTTGGCGATGGAGAGGCCGCCGATCATGACGGCCATCGCGCGGGCCCGCTGGTGCTGCTCGACCATGGCGATGGCCACGGCGGCGCCGACCGCCCAGAAGCCGGCGCAGGCGAGCGCGGAGACGATGCGGGAGGCGAAGAGCAGCTCGTAGGAGGGGGCCAGCGCGCCCGCGACCTGCCCGAGGCCGAAGAGGCTGATCAGCGAGAGCAGCGTGGTGCGCCGGGGCAGCCGCAGCGTGGCGACGGCGAGCAGCGGCGCACCGACGACCATGCCGATCGCGAAGGCGGATATGAGCAGGCCCGCCTGGGGGATGGTGACGCCCATGTCCTCGGCGATGGGTGGCAGCAGCCCGGAGAGCATGAACTCGCTGGTGCCGAGTGCGAAGACGGAGAGGCCGAGGATGTAGACGGCGACGGGCATACGGGTGCGTTCGGCTGAGGCTGCGGGCATGAACTACAACAACCGGAGCGAAGGGGCTCACATTCCCGCGAATCGTGTCAGGTACGTGAACTCGTTCCGTGAGCTCAGTTCTGCGAACTCAGTTCCGCGAGCTCAGTTCCGCGAGCTCGGCGGCCAGGTTGGCGCGGGCCGGGGCCTCCCAGTGCGCGGCCCCGTACGCGGTGCGGAAGAGGCGGGGCAGCTCCAGCAGCTGGCGCAGTACGGCGGCGCGGCCCTCGCGGAAGGCCTCGTCGGGGACGAAGCCGTACTCGGCGCGCACGGCGGCCGCGTAGGCGGCGTACTCGTGCGGCGTGCCCGCGAGGACGCCCAGGTCGGCGTCGCAGAGCAGCTCGCCGTTGGCGTCGCCGGGGGCGGGGTCGTGGGTGATCGTGAGCCGGACGAGGCGGGCCACCTCGGCGGTGCGGGCCCCGTCGATGCCGAGCTCGGGCAGGGCCCGCTCGGCGAGGGCGGCGCTGCGCTCCTCGTTCTCGGAGCGGTCGGGGCGGTAGACGGCGTCGTGGAACCAGGCGGCGAGGTCCACGGAGGGGCGGTCGGTTGCTTCCTCGTCCGCTCCTTCCGCCTCCGCCGCCAGTACGTCGATGCGTGCGAGTACGTCGGCCAGGTGCGCGGTGGTGTGGTACCTGCGCTGCGGCTCCGCCCAGGCGGTGAGGAGGCGGTCGGCGTAGGGGGCGGGGTCGCGGTCGGGGGCGGCTCCGGCGGCGGCGGTGGTGGCGTGCCAGCGCGCGCGGAGGTCCTGCTCGCGCTGCGTGTCGGAAGTCATGGCGGATGTCATGCGCACATTGTGGTGGTGGCGTGATTGTGCTGGTGGAGGGTGGGCGGAGGCCCGTACCCTGGATATTGGACTAGACCTATTTTCCAATGCGGGACGAAGGATGGGATTACATGAGCAACCGTGCGCTCCTGGAGGTGATCGCCCTCGACGTGGAGGACGCGGTCGCGGCCCAGGCCGGTGGGGCGGACCGACTCGAACTGGTCACCGACATGGCCGCCGACGGGCTCACCCCGCCGCGCGAGACCTTCGCGGCGATCCGGGCGGCGGTCGACATCCGGCTGCGCGTGATGCTCCGGAAGGCCGACGGCTTCTCGGCGGGCTCCGCGCAGGACGTGGAACGCCTGGTGGAGGAGGCGCGGGCGCTGCGTGCGGAGGGGGCGGAGGAGTTCGTGCTGGGCTTCCTGAACCCCGACGGCAGTCCCGACCTGACCGCCGTGGAGGCGGTCGTGGCGGAACTCGGCGGCTGCGGGTGGACCTTCCACCGCGCGATCGACCGCGCGGCGGACCGGGACCAGCTCCGCAAGGCGGTCTCGGATCTGCCCGGGCTCGACACCTACCTGACCGCGGGGGCGGCGGGCGGGGTCGACGAGGGCCTGCCGACGCTGCTGGAGGAGGCGGCGAAGTCCGGCACCGCCGGGTACGAGCCGCGGATCCTGGTCGGCGGCGGGCTTACGCTCGCCCACCTCCCGGTGCTGCGCGAGGCGGGCATCGACGCCTTCCACATCGGCAGCGCGGCGAGGCCCTCCGGGTGGGACCGGCCGGTGTCCGCGGCGGCGGTGACGTCCTGGCGGACGTCCCTGAGCTAGCCCGCGGCGGGGCCCCTGCGGTGGCGGGGCTGGGGGGTTACCTGCGCGGCGGGTTGGCTGCGTTGGGGGGCCGGTGCCGGGGGCGGGGTGGGGTGTCGGCCTGGACTGCATGATTTAGGCGCCCTGTCCCCGACGTTCGACAGTTGTGGCTTTCTTGTGCGCCACAAATCACGCTTTACGTCCCGGCCGACACCCCACCCCGCCCCCGTCCCCGGCCCTGGCCCCGCAGCCCCCGACCCTGCCCGGGGGACAGTTCAGTCCCGGCCGGGGTTTGGGTTTTTCAGCCGTCCGGCGTTTGAGGACCGGGTCCGGGCTGGCCCGGGGAACGGTGGAAGGGCGGGTAGGGGACAAGCCCCGCAGGGCCGACCCAGCCGCGCCCCGCGCAGCGGCAAGGGGCGCAGCGGGGGCTTCGCCCCGCAGGGCCGAGCCGGCCGTGCCCCGCGCAGCGGCTGGCGTCAGGGGGCGGTGGTGGTCAGGGGCTGCGGGAGAGGGCTTGTGTGGAGGACCGTGAGGCCAGAGACGGCTCGGGTCAGGCAGACGTAGAGGCGGCGCAGGCCCGTGCGTTCGTCGGGTTCGCCCGCGACGACCTCCGCCGGCTCGTGGAGGACCACGTAGTCGTACTCCAGACCCTTCGCGAGGGACGCCGGCACCAGCGTCAGGCGGGACTCCGCAGTCGTCTCCTGGCCCGGCGAGAGGTAGGGCAGGCCCGCCGCGAGCAGGGCCTCCGCCAGCTCCGGGATCCGCGCGTCCGCCGCGATCAGCCCGATCGACCCCTCGTGCACGAGAGAGGCCCGGCAGGCCGCGATCACCGCCGCCGGGAGGTCGGAGGGAACCTCCGAGACGATCAGCGAGCCCGGGGTCTCGCGGACCGAGGAGACCGGTGACAGGCCCGGTGAGATCGTCGGCAGCAGCCGCGAGGCGTAGGCGATCACCTCGCGCGGCACGCGGAAGCCCGCCGTCAGTTCCTCCAGCACCGCGCCCGGCTTGCCCAGGTGCCCCAGCGCCTCGTCCCAGCTGCGCGTCGCCCACGGGGTCGTGCCCTGCGCGAGGTCCCCGAGCACCGTCGCGGAGCCGGTCGTGCAGCGCCGGCCCACCGCCCGGTACTGCATCGGGGACAGGTCCTGCGCCTCGTCGATGACGACATGGCCGAGCGAGTGCGTGCGCTCCACCAGGTCGGTCGTCTCGTCGATGAGGACCAGGTCCGCCGCGGACCACTTCACCGATTTCACGCTGCGCGCCGGCTTCGCCCAGAGGAGCAGCGACTGCTCGTGCGGAGAGAGGATTCCGTCCGCGTGCTCCGCGAGGAATTCCGCGTCGGAGAGGAGGCGCAGTACCAGCTTCGCCGGTTCCACCAGCGGCCACACCGCCTTGACCACGGCCTTCACGGCGGGATTGCGCGCCACCGCGTCCTGGACCCGGTCGTCCGGCGCCTCGCCCGCCTGCTCCATGCGGACGAGGACCGCGTGTGCGATCCGCTGCGGGAGGGCGTCGCGGGCGGCGCCGTAGCGGATGTCGCGGTTCTGGAGTTCGGCGACGATCTCGGCGATCTCGTACGCGGGCACCCGCCAGCGGCGCGATCCGCGGACCACCATCAGGGGTTCGACGGGCTCCGACACGTGCGAGTGGACCGCGCGGCGCAGTACCTCCGCCATCCGGGCGTCGCCCTTGACCACGGCGGTTTCGGCGGCGTCCGCTCCGCGTACCTCCAGGTCCGCGCGGGTGACCAGATCCTCGACCGTGGCCTGCTTCACCTCGAGCTCGCCGAGGGCGGGCAGGACCTGCTCGATGTAGTGCAGGAAGGAACGGTTCGGCCCGATGACCAGGGTGCCGGTACGGGCGAGGCGGTCGCGGTGCGCGTAGAGGAGGTACGCGACACGGTGCAGGCCGACGGCCGTCTTGCCGGTGCCGGGGCCGCCCTGCACGCAGACGGAGCCCGACAGGCCGGAGCGGACGATCTCGTCCTGCTCGGGCTGGATCGTCGCCACGATGTCGCGCATGGGGCCGACGCGCGGGCGCTCGATCTCCTGCTGGAGCAGCTTGCTGACGGCCGCCGCCTCGGCGGGGTCGGAGAGGTGCTCGTCCTCGTACGCCGTCAGCTCGCCGCCCGTGTAACCGAAGCGGCGGCGCAGCCCGATGTCCTGCGGGTCGTTCTTGGAGGCGCGGTAGAAGGGCTGGGAGACCGGTGCGCGCCAGTCGATCACCATCGGATCGCCGCCGGCGTCGTGGACGTGGCGGCGGCCGATGTAGAACTGCTCGCCCTCCGCGCCCTCGGCGAGCTCCGCGCCGGGCGCATGCAGGTAGTTGAGGCGGCCGAAGAAGAGCGGGGTGTGGGCGAGGTCGGCCAGCGCCTTGATCCGGTCGTCGATCTGGGCCTGGAGGACGATCGCGTTGACCCAGTTCGCGGTGACGTCGCGGATGTCGAGGTTCTCGACGTCCTCGCGCATCGCGCGGAGTGCGGACCGGGAGGCGGCGAGGTGGGCGCGCTCGCGGCCCAGGGGGTCGGTGGCGGCCTCGCCGGATGCTGATGCGGCGTCGGGGTCTGTGACGTGGGCGTGCGCGGGCACGGAACTGCCTCCATCTGCTGAGGACCTGCGTGATGCGGGCGGACGGGCCCGCCGGTTTCCGAGCGGCGGGCGGCGCTCCCGATGGCGCGGCGGGAGGCGGCAAGAGCGGAGATTCTAGTCCTCGCGAGGGCGCTGCGCGAATGGATTGAAGGGGGTCGAAAGTCCTTCGGGGCGGTGACCCCGTACGGGGGGTGTTCGGTCCGTGTCCTCCTTCGGGCAGAGCCCGTAGGGGGAGGCATGGGCCGGGAGGAGGATGCCGGGGACCTGGAGGTTCAGCCCTCAGGGCGATGTGACGAGCCGGTCGAAAGCGGACCATGGATACATGAGCACCGCAACCTTCACTCCGGTCCAGGGTCGCCGCCCTCGCGGCGCCACCGCCACCTCCGACTCCCGCCGCCCCCGCCACAGCGCCGGCAGCGTCCTGCGCGCCGCCAAGGTCTTCGCGGCGACCGCCGTGAGCGTCGTCGTCCTCGGTGAATACGCCGAGGACGCGGGCGTCATACGCCGCTGAGGCCCGGCCGCCCGCGGTCGGCCCGACGGCTTCGCGCGGGTCCCGGGGCGTTGATCCACTAGGGTCGCGCCGTGATCCGGAGTTCCGAGCCCAGTCGCTCTGCGTCGCCCCGCGCCGGAGAGGTGCTCGCGGGCCTGCTCCTCGTGCTCGGCGTGCTCTGCGTCGCCCTGCGCATCCCGGTGGCCGAAGCCCTCGCCCCTGGGCTCTCCGCCGCCGAGTGGAGCCCGCCCGCCGCGTATCCGCCCTTCGCGGCCATCCTCTTCGCCCCGGCCGCCTGGCTGCCGACCGGCGTACTGAAGGCCGTCCTGGTGTGGGGCAGCGCCGGGCTGTTCGCCCTGCTGGTCCTGCTGTCGTGCCGGCTGGCGGGGCTGCGGGCCCGGCCGGGCGCCGTGCTGGCCGCCACCGTGGCCGGGCTGTGGCTGGAGCCGCTGTTCCAGACCCCGCTGTCCGGCCAGATCGCCCTGGCGGCGGCCTGCCTCGTCCTGTGGGACCTGCACCGGCCGCGCGGCGCCCTCGGCAGGGGCTTCGCGCTGGGCGCGGCCGCCGGGATCACCCTGACCCCGGCGCTGCTGATCCCGTACCTCCTGCTGACCGGCCAGGTCAGGGCCGGGCTGACCGCGCTGGGCGCCTTCGCGGGCGCCGGCCTGCTCGGCCGGCTGGTCCTTCCGGGTGCCTCCGCCGAGTTCTGGTCCCGGCACCCGCCCACGGGCGGCCGCTCGCTCCTGCTGGACCGGCCCCACCTGTGGGTCTGGACGGTCCCGCTGCTCACGGCCCTGCTCGCCGCCGCCCTGCGCCGGCGCTCACGCGTCCGGCAGCAGGCTGTCCGCGCCGTCGAAGACCCGCAGCACCACGAGCGGCAGCCGGCCGCGCCGCCCGTCAGCCGTCGGCCAGCAGCTCGTCCGCGTCCATGATCCGGTAGGCGTAGCCCTGTTCGGCCAGGAAGCGCTGGCGGTGCGCGGCGAAGTCCTGGTCGATGGTGTCGCGCGCCACGACCGAGTAGAAGCGCGCCTCGTGGCCGTCCGCCTTCGGGCGCAGGACGCGGCCCAGGCGCTGTGCCTCCTCCTGGCGGGAGCCGAAGGTGCCGGACACCTGGATGG